>JAPUDW010000325.1:0-7238 GCA_027492915.1 Bacteroidota bacterium
GGTGGTATGAAAGTACGCAAAAAGCAGATGAGCATTGAGCAAATGGCAGGTCTAGAGAAAGCGGACTTGCTGGTTTTGGTGGTAGCGCTGCAAGCCCAATTGAGGGGGGTGGCAGCCGAGATACAGCGCTTGAAAGAACAATTGGCAAAAGATAGCTATAACAAAGGCAAACCGCCGAGCCGCGATGGATTGAAGAAACGACGAACCCAGAGTCTGCGGGAAAGTGGAAAACGAGCCAATCGCTGGCTGCCGATTCGCCTGCCCATTAATGAAACGATACGGGTTTATCCACATAATGTGTTCTATAAAGATTATCCGCAGGGGTTTCCTGTCGGCGATATACTCGCTGAACACAAGATGTGGCTTTTCGGCCTACACTTCCTGTCACTGCATTACAGTATTACAAAAGTGCTTAAAGCCTAGGGATAATCGGCATGTTAGGTTTGAATACGGTTTGCAAGCACAAACTGCGCCTTCACAAATCGGGGTCAGGAGGGGTTTAGGTTGCCTGTTCCGCCTGTTTAACAGGCAAAAATTAAGGGTTGTTATCGCCAACCGCTTACTTGGCATCGTAATCACGAATAACATCAGCATACTGACGTTGAAGGTTGTTCCAATGGTCACCCCGACTCGGCACGCTAATCAGTTTAAAATCTGGCAGCAGTAACCCTGTCAACGTTCCGCCATAGACACATCGCGTATCAATCCCCCACACACGATCCCGGTAGTTCAGCACCTGCATCTTGCCGTCGCTGTAATCCCGATGCCCGACGATCAACGGTTTCTCGCCGTCGTAACGCTGGTACCACGGCCATGAATACCGTTTCCGCAGGTAATCCTCCCCGCTTAATGTACCCACCAGCACCGTTTCCCGTTGATCTTCCAACGGCACCCCCGGTTCGTAAAAGCCGTGTACCAGTAAAGCATCCGGTAAATCCATGTAGGTTGGCAAGTCGCTCATGTAGCTGATAGCTTCTGGATAAATGTCCTCGGTAATCTGTTTACGGGTAATGATTTGTGACGCTGCTGGTTCTCCCTGTTCGTCAAACCAGCGCACATGCTTCCGTTCATGGTTGCCCATGATGGCACTGACGTTCGGTGTATCGCGGAAAAACTCGATGACGCTGGCTGAATCAAGCCCACGGTCAACCAAGTCGCCAATCGCAATGATCTGGTCATCGCTGTTCAATGCTGCCTTTGCAAGCAGGTCTTGTAACTCATCATAGCAGCCGTGAATATCACCAATGATGAAATAACGCATTCGGATTAACCTTTCAACTCGGCCTGTACTAACGGAATTAGCATGTCAATGCTCGTTACCACATGTTCGCCGTCTTTGCACACGCCCCACACCATATTATTCAGCCACCGCCGGTCGTCGCTGATGCCGAAGCACGGTTTTTTGTTGGCGTACATGTAGCCCAACTCGACACACGTCCCTGAGTCGTGGTCAGCACCGGTTAGCAACGCCACACACGCATCACACTCGTCCAAGGCGGTTAAGTCGGCATAGAATACCCGCATTCGTGCTTCATAAGTCGGCTCACCGAGGTCACCCGCGTCCCGATGCGGCAAAAAGGTGCTGTATCCCGCAGCTTCCAAGGCGGCTGCAATCTGCTCCAGATACCAACGTTCATGGGTATTAAACAACGGCCCCGCGACATAAATCTTGGTCATGATCAACCCTCCGGCAGTTTGGGTATAATACGCTTGATTATGGAATAAGAGGCATGAATATGACAGAGCATTCTCGCCCACAAGAAGACCCAACCGCTGGCTTAACGCTGCTGGGACAAACGATTAATACGCCGAGCAAACAACTCGAAACGTTCCCGAACCAGCACCCCGGTCGCCGCTACACGGTCACACTGGTTTGTCCGGAATTTACCTGCGTTTGCCCGATGACCGGACAGCCGGACTTCGCCACCATCACCATCCGTTATATCCCCGATCAGAAGATTGTCGAGTCAAAGTCGCTCAAACTGTACCTGTGGTCATACCGGAATGAAGGTGTTTTCCACGAACATGTCACCAACCAGATACTCGATGATTTGGTGGCTGCACTTGACCCGCTTGAATGCCACGTCACCGGTGCCTTCGCCGTTCGTGGTGGCATCGCCCTGACGGTTGACGCTCACCATGAGAAAATTGTAGGGCTGTAACCATGTTTGAACCGCGAAAACGCCCACCGCTGCTGGATAGTGGCAAATGGAACCGCACCTACCGCCTCGGCAAGGTGCTGGGTATGACGGTCACGGTGGATACCACGGCTGTGATTTCCGGTTTTGTGCTGTGGGCTGTTTTGGCGGTTCTGGGTAAGCAGTTCCTCTCCCTAACTGGCCCCGATGTGGTGGTTGGTGGTGGTTTGCTGGTGATGCTGCACTACGGCCTCGGTTTCGTGCATCAGTTCGGCCACGCTCTCGCCGCCGCTCAAACACGCCACGAAATGACCGGTTTCCATTACTGGTTGCTGCTCACCCGCTCGATCTACCCGTATAATGAACGCCCGCTGCCGGCTAAGGTGCATATCCATCGGGCAAAAGGCGGCTCGATTGCCAGCGGTATTTTATCGGGCATACTCGGTTTGCTGTCGCTGCTGCTCATTCCGGTTGGCGGTTTAACGCTGATGATTGTCGGTTTCCTGTTTCTCGATAATCTGCTGATCTACACAGTTGGCGCTTTGCTGCCGATCCCCGGCACGGACGGCGGCACCATCAAATTTTGGCGAGATAAAGTTTAACCCTAAGAGGTATCTACGATGGAAGCATTTTTACGCTCGACTGATGTGATTGATTGGGATAATCCGGCGGTGCTTGAACTGGCACAGTCGCTCAAGTCTGGCTCGACGCTAGAAACGGCTCAACGCTGCTTTGAATGGGTACGTGATGAAATCCGCCACAGTTGGGATTACAAGATGAATCCGGTGACGTGCAGCGCCTCGGAAGTACTGGCGGCACGTACCGGTTACTGTTACGCCAAAAGCCACCTGCTCGCCGCGCTACTGCGTGCCAACGGCATCCCTGCTGGCTTGAGCTACCAGCGGCTAACCGCTTATGATGACGCGACCTTTTGCTTGCACGGGTTGAACAGCGTTTACCTGCCGGAATATGGCTGGTACCGCATCGACGCACGCGGTAACAAAGAAACCGTCGATGCCCAGTTCACGCCGCCGCTGGAACAGTTGGCCTTCAAGCCCGGTGTGGTTGGTGAACTCGACTTACCCGACGTGCTGCCTGACCCGCTGCCGGAAGTCATTACGGCGCTGCGCACCTATAAAACCTACGACCAGTTAGCCGATAACTTGCCGGATATAGTGCTCGATAAACCTTAAGCGGCGATGAATACAGCGTACTAAGCCCGACATTGTTCAGGCTTTTGAAGCGCGGTACAATATGCGCCGCTTTGCAAAAATGAGCCAGTGCTTGAAGGAATTGAATCGACTTGTCTGAATTTATCGAACCGGTTTCCACTCCACACGTCCGCCAAGATGCGGTCATGCATGACATCCCTTGTAACTTATGCGGCAGCCAACAAAATCACCCATTCTGCCCTGAAAATGGCTTACGGCTGGTTCAATGTGAAAACTGCGGTCTGGTGTATGTTAGCCCGCGCCCTGACCCCGCTGAACTTTATGCGCTTTATGGCGAAACCTATTTTCATAACAACCAATCAGGTGTTGTCGGCTACACCAACTACCTGAAAGACGAGCCGAATATTCGTAAAACATTTGCCGGTCGTCTGGCACGGTTAGGGAAGTTCATGCGCCCCGGTAAGCTGCTGGATGTGGGCTGTGCTGCGGGTTTCTTTCTTGATGAAGCCCGTAAGCAGGGCTGGAACGTCAGCGGTCTTGATGTGTCGTCGTTCGCCGTGCAATACGCTGCCGAACATTTTGGGCTGGATGTGCGACAGGGCAGCCTGACGGAACTCGACTTTAGCGACGGCAGCTTTGATGCCATTAGCATGTGGGATGTCATCGAGCATGTGCCAGACCCGAAAGCCTATATTCAACGGGCGGCTGAACTGCTGCGTTCCGGTGGGGTAATTGTGCTAGCAACGCCGGATGTTGGTAGTTTGCCCGCACGACTGACGGGTAAGCGTTGGGTCGGCTACAAACTATCAGAAGAACATGTCTATTACTTCTCGATCCCGACACTCAGCCGCATGTTGCAAGAGGCTGGTTTTGACGTGCTGGATGCGCGGCACGTTGGCAAGTTCGTGACGGTGCGCCTGTTCCTTGATCGGTTGGGCATGTACTCGCCGCTGATTGCCCGTGTGCTGGCACTGGCGGAAAAAGCCTTCCACCTGTCGGAACGTGCGGTTTATGTGAACCCGTTTGACATCGTGGCGATTACGGCGCGCAAACGCTAGTTTATGACGACCATTGCGAACCGCGCCTTACAGTCACCGTTGATAAGCAGCCTTCAGCGTCATCAACTCATGATTGTGTTGGTGATTGCGGTGGTGCTGCGGCTGGTGATTTACTTCGCATTCCCCGGTGTGTTCCGTTTTGAGGAAACAGGCGCGGTGCAGGGTTCCGGCTCTTACGATGTTTACGCCCAAAATTTACTTGCGACAGGGGTTTATGGATATACCGCTGGTGTGCCGGATGCCATAATCCCGCCACTGTATAGCTACGCCTTGGCTGGTGTGTACGCCACCATCGGGCGCGGCGGTTTGCAGGTGGCGCTGTTCCACACGCTGCTTGACTGCCTGAGCATCGCTTGCCTGTACGTGATCGGTAAGCGGTTGTTCCCTAAACACGAATGGGTGGCAGGGCTAGCAGGATTGTTTTACGCGGCCTATCCCTACTTGATCTTCCAAAATCTGACGGTAATTGACACGCCGCTGTTCATGCTGCTGCTGTACTTATTCCTGCTGCTGGTGGTACTGCTGCGCGAACGACAGGCACTTGACCGAGGCACATGGGGATTAGCCATCGCTGCGGGGTTGGTGTTGGGGCTAGGCTTGCTCTGCCGACCCATTATGCCACCGCTGGCGGTATTCGTGGCACTGTGGTTCTTGTTCCGGTTGAGCTTTGTGCAAACGGTTTTGCGGCTGCTGCCGGTCGCGCTGTTTTCGGTCGCTATTTTAGGGATTTGGATCGCGCGTAACTATCAAGTTTATAACGCCTTCGTCCCGCTCACTACGACTTCCGGCGCGAACTTCTGGCAAGGGAACAGCCCGTACACCCTTCCTTATTTTTTGGCGGGTTATGATGTGCAGTGGACATCACCTGACCCTGGACAGATCAAATCACCCGACCCACTCAGCCGCGAGGCCGATGCTGAACGGATGGCACTGGCGATGCAGTTCTTGCGCGAAAATCCAGACAAAATTCCGCAGTTGTTGTGGGTGAAGTTCGTCGTCTATTGGAGTATCGACATCGCGCCGCTTAAAAATCCGGTGGAAGGCGAAGTGCCACGGCTGGATTATCAGGGTAACGTGATCCCCGAAACGGACGCGCAGGGCGGTTTGCAACTGGGGCAGCTGCCGGAAGGTGATCCGGTGGCGCAGTATTCAACCTCGTTGTTCGATCAAGTGGGGCGGAAGATTCACATCCTGTATTGGGGTGGGTTGCTGCTGCTGGGGGTTATCGGCGCGGCGCTGTCCTGGAAGCAGTGGCGCGAAGTTAGCTTGCTGTGGTTCGTGCAGATCAGCATGACGGTGATGTATATCGTCTTTCACCCCTCGACGCGCTACCGTGTGCCGACCGACCCGCTGCTGTTCCTCTTTTCAGCCTACGCGCTGGTGTGGTTGTGGGGACGGTTTGTCCCCAAACGGAGTCCTCTAAACTAAGATAGGATTTATCTCATGGTGGAACGGTCAATTGCTGTATGGATCACAAGCATTGGACTCATGTTCCTCTTGGGGATTGTACCTGTAAGTGCAAACCAGACAGACATCAAACCTGCCGCGATTGTTGCACTTGACTGGAGTCCTGACGGATCGCAGATTGCCATCGGCAAATCAAACGGTGTTGTCGAGATATTAGATGCTGATACGGGTAGAGCGGTAGAAAACTACGGGCCGCTTGATCGTGGTATTAACGGGGTGGCTTGGAATCCGGTGGATGCAAATCGGATTCCGGTTGTAGGCGGCATCGGGATTGTCACGATATTGGATTTGAGTACAGACCCGATAACCAGTTTATTCACCCCTGCTGTCAAGGATATTGCTGATGCTGATTGGAGTCCTGACGGTACTCAGCTCGCGGGTGTCGTTCAAGGTGCATGGCCGGATGAACACCCACAGATCATTATTTGGGATGGGAAAACGGCGCAAGAAAACCTTGTTTTGGAACCGGAGACAGACGTTTTAACCTGTGTGCAGTGGAGTTCTGGTGGCGCATTTTTAGCAGCAGGCAGCATTGACGGGAAAATTGTGATTTGGGATATGGCTACACATTCCCAACGTAGTCAATTTGAAATGCCCGACCATAGAATAGACGCGATCACATGGAGGTCGGATGGCAGTCAAATTGCCGCTGCCGCCTCTTATGATTATCCCATACAGAGCAGTATCGCCATTTGGGATATATCCTCTGGTGATTTACTTGCGAACTACCCCAAAGCATATGTACCAGATCTTGTATGGGCGAAAGACCCTAACCAAATCATTATTGTCAACGATGATACCGTAGAATTTCTTGATGTTCAGAATGGGGATGTGACCAATACTTTCGAGAGTTCGCGGCTCAATGTATTAGCTCTGAACCCAAACGAATATAAGCTGGCTTACGGTGGCAGCGCGGGGTTACTCCAAATTGAAACTCTTACGAACACTCGGCAATAGCTGTTCCTCTTTTCGGCCTACGCGCTGGTGTGGTTGTGGGAACGGTTCACGGCGAAACGGGTTCAAGCAAGCTGACGCTGTAATAACCGGCCTGCGCCCGTACCTGCATCGGCACTTCAAATAAGGCACTGAGGCGTTCATCGGTCAGCATGTCGGCTTTGCGACCATCGCCGACCACCCGCCCATGCTGAAGCAGGATCACCCGTTGAACGGCGGGAATAATTTCTTCTAAATGATGGGTGACCAGCAAAATGGTTTTACCCTTGGCTGCTAAACCTTCGACCGTATTCAAAAAGCGCTGGCGGCTGACAATATCGAGGCCGGTTGTGGGTTCATCCAGCAGTAGGGCAAGCGGGTCGGCGGCTAAGGCACGGGCGATCAAAATCCGCCGCACTTCTCCGGTCGACATCTCCTCGACAATTTTCGCGGCGAGGTGCATCCCTTCC
>JAPUDW010000325.1:7248-50515 GCA_027492915.1 Bacteroidota bacterium
ACCATATTCAGCGCGTGTTCAGCCTGTTCACGCATGGCAGGGGTAATTTCCTCGTTATGCAGAATACCGTGGCTGGCGAAAAAGCCTGATAGTACCGCATCCAAGCCGTGAACCTGCCGGAATGAACTGTTTCCGGTAAAGCTCTGGTGTAAATCCGCCGATACTAAACCCAACAGCGTCCGCAGTTCAAACACGTTCCAGTACTCACGCCCGAACATCGTCACGGCAGGGCTGCCATCGGTGTGCGCCAACGGGTAGTGCTGGTAGGTAATCAATTTGATGAGGGATGATTTACCCGACCCATTTGGCCCGATGATAGCCGTGTGTTCCCCTTCGTGGATGGTCAGGGAGATGTCGTCGAGGACGGGCTGTTGATTTTTGAGGACGGTGGCGTGGTCGATGTGCAGGAGCGGCGGGTTTGATAAAGGCATGTGATTAACCAATAGAAGATGTGAGACCTTTATCTTAACCCACATCCTCTATGACCATGTAGAGCAGCTAGCGGCTGCCAACCGAGCGGCGGCTCTTGGGTTTGACGGCGCGTACCAACGCGGGTTCAGCCATCACCGGTTCTGCGGTGTGGGCGTGGTGGCGGGTGCGGCGCAGCGAGGCCAAGCGCACGATCCGCGCCAGCACTTCGCCGTAGCTGTAGCCGAGAGTCGCGGCCATCCGCACGATAAAGCTCACCTCGGAGATGTCGGGGTTATGGTTGGGGTCGAGAATGTAGGGCATATCGCCGCGCATCCGCAGGTCAATGCCGCCGTAGTCGCGCATTCCGGTGGCGCGGTAGGTAGCCTTCGCTGCCTTCTCGATGCGGGCTTTGACGGCAGGCTTGACGGGTGCGGGGATGTCGAAGCGCATCCGGCTTTCGTCCCATTTGGTGTCATAGTCTTGGAATGCGAGCGCGGGATCGCTGGCTTGCAAGTAGTGGACGGACATCAACGGCAGCACTTCGAGTTCGCCGTTCCCCCACAGGCTGACGCGGTATTCCTGCCCGCCGATGAAATCTTCCACCAGCGCGTCCTGCTGCCACTCGTCCAGCAAGTATTCGACCTGCTGCTTGAGTTCTTGCGGGGTACGAACGACTGCCTTCTGGGTGATGCCGTAGGAGGCATGGTAGCCATTGGGTTTTACAATCGCGGGGAACAAATCCCAACCGCTGACATCGCTATTGTTGTAAACGGCGTAGTGGGGGGTGGGGATGCCATGCCGCACCAGTTGGGCTTTGGCGATGCTTTTGTCGCGGCTCTGCATGAGCGTGGTGTCGTCTGCGCCAGTGTAGGCGAAGCCCAACGTTTCGTATAAGTAGGTGATGGGATCGTAGCCGGATGGCCCGTCATGGTAGCCATCGCAGTAGTTGAAGATGACGGTGCTGCCGGTATCATAACGCCGCAGCACATCCTCGATGTCGTCCCCGACGAGGATGATGGTGGTGTCGAAGCCTTCTTGTTGCAGCGCTTTATCGACCAGTTGAACGGTTTCGTCACTGGCGGCGTTGGTTAGAAATTGGGAGTGACTGAGGGGAGTAGATGGCCGATAGAGAATCAGTATTTGGTAGGTTTCGTGCATGTCAACCATCTCTCTATTAAGGGCGCGTAATTAAGCGCATTTTTATATCACATGATTCATATAAAAGAAAGCAATTTTGACCATCAAAAATACTGGTTAAAAAGTCCTGTTTATATGCACCCGTTTTAGGTCTATTTTGGCATCATTTTTGAGATGCACAATTAAGAGTTATTTGTACACGACTTTTGTATTTTGTGCTGCATATCAAGTGAGGGAGAAGCGAGGGAGGAACCTATTCATCATCAAAAGCCGGATTCATCATGACCAGTTGCACAGGTTTTAGATATTCAAGAGCCATGCGCATAAATGAGGTAGAGGCCAGCACATTGGCCGGCCTCTACAAACGCTCATTTTCAAGCGCGTTTGACGTTGATGGTGAAGCTCAAATTGGTGTCGGTAATCGTGAGCGCTTTGAAGGTCAATTGGCCGTTATCGCGGTTGGCACGGCGGTTGAAAACAGCCACCAACTGTTGGTTGAATTCGGCGATACGTGCATCGGTCGCATCCCAGCCTTCGATGTTGGCCTGTGATACCTGTGCCAGCAGCCCGCCGTTTTGCACAGTGATGGTCACAGTCACGCTGCCGCTGACGATGCCCTGCCCATCGCGGCGTTCGTGCTCGCCGTTAATCACGATTCGTCCGGCCTGCAAATCAACCTTCGGGTTACGCAGCAGCGGATTGGTTTGCTTGGAAAGCGCGTCAACCACTGCGTCGTTGACTTCCTGTTCGGTTAGGCTAATGGTCGCATCCACGCCGCCGGACGGGTCAACCTGCACATCACTGACCGCGCCGCGATTGCAAGCCGTCAGCACCAACATGATCCCTGCACATAACATCAACAGCCGCATACGCATGGCAATTATCCCCTAATCAATTATTTGGCTCTCCCTCATTGTAGGCCGATAAAGTTTTCCGAGTCGTTAAGCATGTGTAACCGATGTGTAAATTGTGGATGGGTGGCAGAGCAAGCGGATTTCTCATATAATTTAATCTAACGAAGATTAGATTATTTTTTGGAGACATAAAATGGTTGATACCGTCAAAACTGGTGCGGGTGTTTCCTTCGAACTGACCGCCGAACAAAAAATGTTGCAAAAGATGGCGCGTGAATTCACGGCTGCCGAAATTATTCCGGTGGCGGCGGATTTCGACGAACACGCCACCTTCCCTGAAGACATCTTCCACAAAGCACGTGAACTGGGCATCGTCAACATGAACATTCCAGCCGAATACGGCGGTGTGGGCGCGTCACCGTTCGAGGAAGTGATTGTTGCCGAGGAACTGGGTTACGGCTGCACAGGCATTAGCACCAGCATCAGTACCAACGCGCTGGGCGACCTGCCGATTATTCTGGCGGGGAACGACAAGCAGAAGCAGCATTGGCTGGGCGAGCGCTTAGTGGATAAGGGCGAGTTTGTGTCCTACTGCGTGACGGAAGCGGCGGCGGGTTCGAACGTGGTGGGCATCCAAACACGCGCCGAGAAGAAGGGCGCGGGGTACATTATCAACGGCTCGAAGATATTTATCACCAATGCCAGCCACGCGCATTACTTCACCATTTTCGCCAAAACCAACCCTGATGCGGGGCATCGCGGCATGACGGCGTTCATCATCGACCGCAACACCCCGGGAGTGAAGGTCGGCAAGAAGTTCGACAAGATGGGGCAGCGCGCCAGTGATACGGCTGAAATTGTGTTTGAGAATGTCGAAATACCCGAAGAAAACCGCCTTGGAGAAGAAGGACAAGGGTTCTACCTCGCGATGAAGGTGTTCGACTACAGCCGCCCCGGTGTGGCTGCCGCAGCGGTCGGGTTGCAGCGCCGCGCCCTCGAGGAGTCGATCAAGTATGCCCGTGAGCGTGAAGCCTTCGGTACACCGATTTACCAGCATCAGGCCATCGGTCATAAAATCGCGGATATGGCGATGAACTACGAAGCCTCGCGTTTGCTGACGTGGCAAGCGGCGTGGCAGGTCGAAGCGGGTATTTCGAACCCCAAGGTTCCAGCTTATGCCAAAGCTTTTGCCGCTGATATGGCGACCAAAGCAGCCGTGGATGCTGTACAGGTATTGGGTGGCTATGGGTATATGAAGGAATATCCGGTGGAAAAGCTGCTGCGGGATGTCAAGATTTTCCAGATTTACGAAGGCACCAGCGAAATCCAGCGCAATATTATTGTGCGTGAACTCTTTCGTTAATTGAATGCTCATCGTTGGGGTTTTGTCGGTGGCAAACCCCTTCTTTTTACCCCGCCACGATTGAATCCATTTACCTATCCTCAATACGTTAACGCTCAATTCGCCATTTATACTTACAATAGATTACAGGAACGTCATAATTCTGCTATTCGAAAGTAAGCGCTCATGCATGACCCGAAAAGTCGCGAAACGAAATACTTAACCGAAAAAGCCCATAACACAGATTCTTACTTACCTGTACGGGCGACCGGTCCACTACAAGAGCCAATGCCGTTTGTCATCGAACTGCGCGTCGTTGGTACACCTGCTGTGCTGCAAGTGCAGGTGGACGAAACCATGCTCATTGGTCGGGCAGATCCACCAAAGAATGTTTACCCAGCGGTTGACCTTAGCGCGCATAATGGGCAGGGGCAGGGTGTCTCGCGCCAGCACGCGGTGATCCTCGTTAAAGATAACCGGACGTTCATCAAGGATTTGGGCAGCGTTAACGGTACCCGCTTGAACGGGTCACTGCTTGCGCCGCAGTCTGAATACCGCTTGCGCCACGGTGATGAATTGACCATAGGGCATATGAAGCTGCAAGTGCGCTTTATCGTTGTCCCTACGATTGGCACGACACAAAAAGGTACAGGATCACTCGAATCGCCTGTACCGCGCATCGCCCACGGCGAAACGGCGTTGATGGTTGACGGCGACCCGAATGTGGCAAAGGTATTCAGTATGGCGCTGCGTCACGCGGGCTTTCAAGTGACGGTGGTGGAGGACGGCGCGGCGGCGATCAGCCACATGACGAACCAGTTCCCGAACTTGATCGTGCTTGAAATGATGCTACCGGACATGAATGGTCTTGATTTGCTGCGCCACCTACGGAAGCAGCCGGGTAATGAGAAAACCCGCGCTGTGGTTTGCTCCGGTTCGACCTTCGGCTTCCAGATGCATCAGGCAATTGAGGCTGGTGCGCAGTTATTCCTCGGCAAGCCGGTCAGCGTCGAAGATTTGCTGAAAGCCGCTGCCCAAGTGCTGAACCTCAGCGCTGTTCCTATCCCTCAACTCTAGCATAAACCGGCGGGGCGCAGCAGATATGCGCCCTGCTGCATCTCATCATTCGTAGATAAATATGTAGCTGTTTGCGCCGCATCAGGCTAAAGCCGTGATGCTACCTACGGCCAGACAAGTCTGCTAAAGCGACTTCAAAATGTGGTTGCCTATCACATTAGGTATATTAACTTTCTCGTCAACTGACATTTGGGAAATAGAGTGTGAATTAACTGCGGACAATCGTTATATTCGCCCATGCTGAATAAATAATTGAGCAACATAACCTCATTTGCCATTTGATGATGCCTCTAAAACTCCTGACTGCCAATGGACTCGGGTGGAAATAGGCACTTGGACTTGAACCCCTATACTGGGGTATCATCGGATGACATTTACCGCACGAAAGGCCACACATGATGAATTGGGACACGGTTTTTGCCGAGCGCACCTCGGAGATGAAACGGTCATCGGTACGCGAAATCTTGAAGCTGACGGCGAAGCCGGAGGTCATTTCATTTGCGGGCGGCTTGCCTGCGCCGGAACTGTTTCCGGTCGAGCGCATTAAACAAGCGACCGATACCGTGCTTTCCGAACGTGGACGCGAAGTTTTGCAATACAGTACCAGCGAGGGTATGCCCGAACTACGCCAGCTCATTGCCAATCGCCTTTCTAAAGGCAAGATGAAGATCAGCGCTGACAATATCCTGATTACGAGTGGTTCGCAGCAGGGTATTGATATGATCGCGCGGGTTTTACTCAACGAGCGTGACCGCGTGATTGTCGAAAACCCGACGTATGTGGGTATGCTGACCTCGTGGAAGCCCTATCACTTACACTTTTCACCTGTTCCGACGGATAACGATGGGATGCGGGTCGAAGCTATTCAGCCGCTATTGAAAGATCAGCATAAGTTGATCTATTCCATCCCGACATTCCAGAATCCACAGGGAACATCGCTGACGCTGGAACGGCGTAAACAGTTAGCGAAAACGTTGGTCGATAACAACCTCTTGTTCGTCGAAGATGACCCCTATGGGGAACTGCGTTACAGTGGTGAACCGCTGCCTACCATTTTGCAAACTGAGGCCGAATACCGTGGTGCAACTGATGTGGACGGCAACGTGATTTACTGCGGTACATTCTCCAAAGTGCTGACACCCGGTTTGCGTATCGGCTGGATTGCGGCGGCCTTCCCTGTCATCGACAAGCTGGTGCAGGCCAAGCAAGCGACTGATTTGCACACCAGTACCCTCAACCAGTTCATCAGCTACGAGATTGCGCGCGACGAGGAATTCCTGAACAACCATATCGAAGCGCTGCGTGACCTTTACCGCGAACGGCGTGACCTGATGTTGTCGACAATAGAAGAACATTTCCCCGAAGAAGTGACATGGACGCGCCCTGAAGGCGGCTTGTTCCTGATGGTCACCATGCCAGAGCATTTGAACGCCTCGGACATTCTGGTGAAGGCGCTGGAGCAAAATGTCGCGTTCGTGCCGTGCGGTGAGTTCTTCATCGGTAACATGGGGCATAACACCTTCCGCTTGAATTTCAGCAACGCCCGACCGGAACGGATCGTCGAAGGTATTAAGCGTTTGGGTGTGGTGCTCAAGGCCGCGATCTAAGTTTTTAATCCTCATTAGGGGTGCAGAATGATGCGCCCCTTTTTTCCACGATACGGTATATTAGCGCAAAATTTAACCTCGAAAAAGTTAATGCTCCCCGGACGAGATCCTTTTATTTAACCTCAAGCGTAGAGATTATGGTGAGGGTTCGTTAGCCTGTGTCCCGTGATTGTTCTAACTCACAGAATTTCACTCAATATACTTAACGTCTACAGGAGAAATTTCATGAAATACCGCAAGCTCAGCGTCATGCTGCTGCTGGGACTGTTATTGGTTTGCATCGCCCCTCTGGCGGCACAGGATGCGACCGAATGTGAGGCAGGATTTCGCTTATTTGACCATGAATTACTGTCGACTGATCCGGTGTGTGTGCCAGTAGACCCGCAGCGGATTGCTTTTATCGACAGTTCAAGTGTTTATGGCATCGCCCTCGGTGTGCCATCGATTACAACAAACTATTACCTTGATGCCTTTATGCATGATTTCCCTGCGTTGGTAGACGAACAAACAAAGAGCGCCATGTTGGATGTGGGTAAAACATGGGAGATGAATGCCGAAGCGTTGTTGAAAGTGAATCCCGATTTAGTGGTATCCGCTACATGGTACGCTGAAGCGAACGAGTATGCTCAATCTATCGCGCCAACGGTTGTCATCGACTTTGATATCGCCAAATCGTGGTTGGAGGGATTTGATTTAATCGCTCAACTGACAGGACGTACTAGTGAACGAGATGTATTATTGACGCAAATTGATGAGCGGCTTGAGACGCTGCGCGATTTACTAGATGAAAAAGGCTTAGGTGATCAGACATTTTCGGTGTCAGTGATCGAATCGCCAACCCAAATCTGGACGTTCACCGATCTCAATTTTGGTGCTCAATTGGCGCTGCAAGCGGGCTTAACGTTTCCAGACGCGGTGCCCACCTCGGAAGAAGCAAGCCTGTTCCCCGATGGCGCTTATGCGGTACCCATTTCGCTCGAACTGCTGCCAACGGTTGATGCTGACCACATCTTCCTGTTTAACAATTTCGACACGAACCCTGACGTGGAATTCTTTGCTAATCCGGTATGGCAGAGTTTTGCCGCGCCAAATCCTGATCGTGTCCACTTTCTCAAAGGTGAATACTGGGTACGGGATAATCCTATTTCCGCCCATCGTATCCTCGACGATTTGTTCACGCATATCGTAGGGGCAGACCCTGCGGAAGTGTCACCAAACCCATTTGCGTATACGTATCAAATCGAGGCGGAAGCGACCGCCGAAGCACCCGTATAAGCGCGGTCATCTATCTAATGAGGGCGCACAGCCGTGCGCCCCTGCAATATCCCCTAATATTTGTGCAGAACCTATGTGACCCTTTTTGATTTGGCACTTTTAGCGCGAGAACGCTACAATCCCTGCCCCATCCACTCAACAGAAAGCAGCACAAATGGACTCGAACGAACGGCAGCAGTTCAAGGACAGCGTGGTTGGCATGTTTGACCGCGCCGCGCCAATTTACGGGCAGGTCGGTATTCAACAGTTCAGCTACTTCGGCAGTTGGCTGGTGGAAAAACTGGATGTTCCGGCAGGCGCAAAAGTGCTGGATGTGGCGACCGGACGCGGCGCGATTTTGTTCCCACTGGCGGAGAAAGCGGGCGCAAGCGGGCATGTGCTGGGCATCGATCTTGCGCCGACGATGGTGACAGAAACGGCAGCCGAGATCACGCGGCGTGGGCTGACGCAGGCCGAAGTGCGGATGATGGATGGTGATGCGGTGGACTTCCTGCCGGAGCGTTTTGACCTGATTACCTGCGGGTTTGCGCTGCACTTTTTGGATTACGAGCACACCCTGCCCAAGCTGCGGTCGATGTTGAAGGCCGGTGGACGGTTCGCGGTGATTACCCCGTTTGTGCCGCGTGATGAGAATTTGGCGCGGTGGAAGTGGCTGTTCGAACTGACACGGGCGGTTTTCCCTGAAGGGTTCGTGCCCCCATCGGCGTGGATTGCGCCCAACAAAATCAGCACGCCGGAGTTGATCGGGGCGGCGCTGAGAGACGCGGGGTTTAGCAACGTGGGGACCGAAGAACATACGACAACGCTCTACTTTCGCGACGAGGACGATTGGTGGGATTGGGAGTGGTCGCAAGGGTCACGCTTCTGGTTGGAGGGTATGTCACCGGAAGGACTGGAACGCTTCAAACGCGAGTCGTTCGAGCACCTACGGGCGATGCAAACGGCGGACGGCATCCCTTCGACGATGGGCGTGGTGATGGCGCTGGGATACAAGTAGCATCGGTTCCTGATACGGAAACTTCTGCAAATTCGTCAAATTCAGACTCATTTTTCCTGAATTTTCCGAATCGTCTCAACTGCTATAACTGTTGCATAATTTGCAAATTTCCTGCCGAAATGGCGGGCGGGAAGTTCCCGTGGTGCCGCCGAATTGACATTTTGTGTCGGCGGGAGTGAGGGAGCGCGGCGCTGAAATGGCGAAGTTTCGGCAGAATTAAGGGAGCAATCCACCGCTGTGCAATAAGGTGTGCCGCTGCCGTCGTTGCAAGAGAAGTTTTAAGTTTCAAGCGACAAGTTACAAGTAAATTCAAGTCGTCAGTCTCCAGCTATCAGTCACCAGTCACATGCAACTGCCGCGAGACGCAAAGAAAACCAAAGAGAATTTCATAACTCATTATAGAACAAGTGTTTTGTGTAAGTCAATCGAAAAGCGTTAGAGTTTACAAACTTTGGCGTCCTTTTCTACGGATTCGGTTGGGTAATTTCGGGGCAGTTCGCCACACATTCGAGATGCAGGGCTGCGAGCTTGCCCCATGCTGAGTCGGGGGCGGTGGTGTAGATGGCGACATATTCAGCAAGTGCTTCGGCGGGGCGGTTGAGGGATTCGAGGGCGAGGGCGCGCAGATAGAAATCGCCTAATTGGTCATTAGCCTCTCGATCTTTATCCAGTATAAAGGTTTGAGGGGGCATCCCGACAACCGCATTGAAATCACTTTGATTAAAGGCAGCTAACACTGAAAAATATTGAGGATAAGGTCTTGGAGTAGCAGTTGGCTCAAGGGTAGCTGTTGTTTGCGGTGTTTCTGTCGGCGAAATATGGTTGTCGATATATGTTGCTTGCTCCTCACTCCATTCATATTCTAATTGACGAGTTGCAGCCTCCGAACAACCATATCCGTCACCACAATCGACGATTAATAAATCTAATATTCTCTCAGAATTACTCGTGTTAAAGATCCCATCCAGCTTTGTTCCACACTGCCATTGACTGAATATCGAAACCAATTCTCCATCCTTTAGCTGCCATATATTCAGGGCATTTATTGACGAGCTTGTACCGTTGCTAAGAGGGCAAGATATAGGATCTTGCATACTTCCGCTAAATGTGGAATAGGCTGATTCAATTAAGCTAGTGTTGTTATAACCAGCAAAAAATGGCGAAATGAGTGCTATACCCATCTCACCGGATGGTAATTTAATCGTATCCATATCGGTCGATTGCAGAGCCGAGTCAACGTCGGTCACGGCAACCGCATAGTGGTCGTCAACAGGTGTGAATAGTAATTCAACACCAGTTACATCCGGCCAAACTAACCAACTGGATTGAAGATCGCCAGTTGCAAAAATTTCTATCGATTGAAGCGAATTAATTCCCAAACTCGATAGATAGCTAACTGGCGATACGGAAATTGGAATCGCTGCATCATCGAGAACGGATTTAATCATACTAGGGGCATCACATCCTATATATTGAGGACGGTATGGATTGTTATAGTAATAGAGGTCATCACCTGTAAAACCAACACGGATTTGAGGCACTACACTAAATTTAAAGGGATTACTGTTAAAGCCATTATATGCATCAATACAGGTTAATAGGGGAGAACTGTGATTATCTAGAGCATTCCGAAGTGTTGCGATAAAACTTTCAATGGGTTTTTCTTCGATAGGTTCAACCCATAAATTTTCGAGCAGCGGCATGGCCTTATCACCTTGTTCGGTCATGATATAAGCGAGTGCTAATCGGGCGCGAAGGTACTGATTCAGTGACCGTGCATAGTTGAAATTATCAGATTGTGTAAGGTCATGTGTTTTTAGTGATAAGGCACGTTCAAATCGTGGAATAGCGTCAGTATAGTTCCCTGCCCACATCATTTCTTCGGCTTCTCGTTGGACGCAGTTTTGCGTATCATCAGCATAATTGATGTTTGTTTCAAGATAGGTGTAACTATCTGCTTGAGCGCTCCAATCAAAAACTTTGGTTTTGGTACGCGCACAGAGCCAATTATCTGAATATGATTGCTCCTGTAAGATTTCAAGGGATGGATCGGTATCTATATTCTTAAAATCCCACTTCACTGTTATCGGGAATGGCCCGCCGCAATGTCCTTCGGCGCTGAAGAAATCGGTTGTTATTTGATCACTGATGCGCGGTATTTGGTAGGCAGACGGAATGAGGTATTTGAGGCCGTTATCGCGCCAGCCTAAAACAATCAAGCCACCACCATCGGCATAACCCATTCCCGGACCGCCTGATATTTCCCCGCCGACTAGAACAACCCACTCAGGCAGCCCATCGGCATTCACATCTTCAAAACGAAGTTCAACAAGCCCACCGTTGCCAAAGCTATAGCGGCCATTTGGTGCGTAGCCCTTCCAAGGTAAGCCTGTTTCAATAAACTGGTATCCATCCGGTGACTGTTTGACAACGAGATAATCGACAATTTCTGATTCAAGACAGCTATTTGTGCGGCGATCAATCCGAGTACCTTTGGTGATATCTAATAAGTATTCATCAGTGCCATCAGCATCAAAATCACGCGGTATAACCCTAACAAAGAAGTCTTTAAATTCCAGTTCGGCGGTTTGACTAAGGTTAATCTGTTGGTCGTAAATCCAGCGTTCAAGCATTCGTTTGACCCATGCATCGCGCTCATAGAAATCCTCCTTACCAATCTCAAGCGTGGTGTAAGTATCGTACAGCTTATCAAAGCTGGTTTGGGTGACATCTGGAAAAAGATGAAATACTGCGCCTGTAATTTTTTCGATACTGTTTTCATAAAATGGGCTGATAAATTCTTTTTTTAGCGCATCGGCGTTCGTAACAATAACTTGTAAATACTCGTCCGCACCCGGCACACGCAGTTTATATTCCGGCGGGGTGTCCTGTGCCTGCACCACGCCGAGGCTGCATAGGGCGACGAGCAGCGCGATCAATAACCTGTGAGCCATAGCCACCTCTGTGGGAAATAAAAACGGAGCATCATCTCTTTAGTATGCTCCGTTTGTGTTCAATTCACTTGACGATTAAGCGCCGTGTTTATGCGCCAGCGAGTTCGAAGATGTCATCCATAATGGTGGGGTTGGCGGCTGCGTCCATCGGCTCCATTTCAAAATAGGGTTCATCATTCCAGAAGGCGCTGATCTTGCCCGGTAGAATGAGGTCGCCAAAAGAGGCGAGGTCTTGCGACAGGCGCACCATAAAGGTTTCCTGCTTGCCGGTGTCGGGGTTCTGGCAGACGGTATCTACAAAGTCTATCTTTTGGTCAGGCCGCAGATGCAGATTCACAGAACCGTTGATGCGGGTGTTGCAGGCTTCTAATTCATTCTCGGCTTTCGTGCTGAGTTTGACGAACATCTCGCCCAAGGGTGTGAGCATGACGGCGGCAATTGCCCATAAACGCTGCTGCATGGACTGCACCGGCTCAAGGTCGTGGGTCATGATGGTCGATTTCGTGCCGCGCGAGGTGCGGTAGGTTTTGCCGTCGAAAGCTTCTGTCCCGCTGTTCAACTGCACGCCGACGGCCTTCACAGCGAAATCCCAGCGCATTTTATCGGGGAAGCAAAAACGACCGATGGCTTCGACCGGAACCCATGTTTTTACGGGGCCGATTTTGGCGCGGACACGGCCTTTGAAGTTGATGTGCAAACTTTCGAGGGCGGGGGGTCTTAACCCATAACGAGCTTGAATGGCCTTACGAAGCAAGTCTTTTGCCTGCGGATCACCCTGCGCTAACAATAAAACCGGCATTATTTCTCCTACTTACGATCTGATTGCACTGCATAAAGATAATTTTTGGGTTGCTAATCGTTTAAGAAAAAAAGATTCTACCCCTAAATATGATTCTAACACGCTTTACCTTGCAGCTTAATTGCGAATGTAACAATTGTTTAATTTTTCCAACTTTCATTTCGCATGCGCTTGTGAGTTTTCTGCTATCATCAACACATGCGAATACTGCACTTAACCCCTTACTATGCACCGGCTTATGCCTTCGGCGGTGTTGTGCGCTCGGTCGAAGGCATGACACGGGCGCTGGTAGGGCGCGGACACAGCGTCACCGTATTGACCACTGACGCGCTCGACCAACAGTCACGTTACAGCGGTACGTTAGAGGTTGTCGAAAATGGTGTACAGGTGGTACGTGTGCCGAACCTGCTGCCCAACCTGCGCGGTCGTTACAATCTCTCGACACCGGAGAAGATGGGCAGACGGGCGGCGGAACTGCTGCCGCAAGTTGATATTATTCACTGTCACGAGTTCCGCACGGTCGAAAATTTACTGGTTACACCGCTGGCGGCACGGATGGGTAAGCCGCTGGTGCTTTCACCGCACGGCACGCTGGCGCAGCATACCGGACGCGGCGGCCTCAAGCGGCTGTGGGATCGCACATTGAGTTCGGCGGTGGCGCTGCGGTTTAATCATGTGGTGGCGCTGTCGCAGCCGGAACTGGCGGACGTGGAGGCGCTGTGGCCGAGCTTCGGTCGGCGGCGTGTGCCAGCGACTTTTAGCACCATCCCCAACGGCGTTAATCCAAGCGAGTATGCCAACCTGAGCGGACGCGCAGGCTTCCGCGAAAAATATCATTTGGGCGATGCGCCGGTATGCCTGTTCATGGGACGGCTGCACCCGCGCAAAGGTGTTGGCTTTTTAGTAGATGCTTTCAAGGCAGCAAACATTCCCAATGCGCGGCTGGTGATTGCTGGGCCGGACGAAGGGATGCTCGACACGCTGCGCCCACTGCTGGATGACCGTATCATCGTCACGGGCTATCTTGGCGGCGCTGACCGACTAGCGGCGTTCGCGGCGGCTGACATGCTGGCACTGCCGGCGGTGGGCGAAGGGTTGCCGATGGTGGTGCTGGAGGCGATGGCGGCGGGGTTGCCGGTCATTGTTTCGCCGGGGTGCAACCTGCCGGAAGTTACCCAATTCGGCGCGGGGTTGGAAGCTGAGGCGGCAGTCGAACCGCTTACGTCTGCCCTGCGCGACCTACTGCCGGATGCAGCGCGGCGAGCGGTGATGGGTGAAGCGGCGCGGGCGCTCGTCCAAGAACGCTTTACGTGGGATGCAGTGGCGGCGCAGTTGGAAGGTTTGTACCAAACATGGGTGGTGAGTTAGCGGCAGGGTACGGCTCTATCAGACCTTTATAACCATCGGTTAAGATAGGCATTCTGGAGTTGGCCGCTGTGGTTGGCTCATCGTGTGTTTGGGAAACGATATGTCTCTGGATGCTTTATTACTGGCTCTGCTCATTTTTGCGATGCGCGTGTTCAATAATGCGATTGGTACGGTGCGGGTGGTTATGATCACCCGCGATATGCGCTTCTGGTCGGCGGTGTTGGGGTTTATCGAAGCGCTGACATTTGTGGTGGTGATTGCCGGAGTCGCCAAAGACCTGAGCAACTTACCGAACTTGATGGCTTACTGCCTCGGTTTCGCGGTAGGTGGTTATGTCGGTATGGCGATTGAAGCGCGTTATATCGTCAGCTATGTGGATGCAACGGTCGTCAGCACCCTACACGGGCACGAGATCGCAGTTGCGCTGCGCGAACGCGGCTATGGCGTGACCGAAGCGCACGGCTCCGGTCGTGATGGGGACGTGACTATTCTCCGCAGCGTTATCCAGCGGCGCGACGCAGTTGACTTCAAAGTGATCGTGCATAACATCCAACCGGCAGCTTTCGTGTCGATGGTCGAAGCCCGCGCCATCGAACATGGTTGGCTGCGGCAGATGCGGTAGGCCGCGCCCCCCTCCATTTCACTATCATTCGAACATGATACGATAGGACTAGTCCGTTCAAGGTTGAAAAGGATATAGTGATTCTATGGGAACTGTAAAACCGAACGAACGAATTCATCAAGAGCGAATCGAAGGCGTGCAGCGATATATCAGCCAGCACCTTGACCAACCGCTCAATCGTGAAGCCCTTGCTGAACTCGCAGGATTCTCGATCCCCCACTTTCACCGCGTCTTTACGAACTGCATTGGTGAAAGTGCTATCAGCTATGTTCGGCGTGTACGTTTGTTACGGGCAGGACATAAGTTGAGGATGGGCGCGGTGGACATTATGGCGGTTGCACTCGCGGCAGGTTATGAATCCCATACGGCCTTTAGCAAAGCCTTCAAAAAGCAGTTTGGTATCAGTCCCAGCGAATTTCGTATGCTCAATTGTCATTCGGCTATGGCGCTACTTAAGAAAGGATTACACCATGCGAATTAGTGTAACAAGCGTTTCGGTACAAGATCAGGAAAAAGCACTCCAGTTTTACACCGAGAAACTGAACTTCATTACGAAGCGCGATATTCCGCTTGGGGATGCTAGATGGCTGACCGTTGTATCCCCTGAGGACATAAACGGTGTCGAACTGCTCCTCGAACCGAATGCTGAATACCCTGCGATGAAGGCACTTAAAAAAGCCTTGATGGAAGATGGCGTCCCCTTTACGACGTTCGAGGTTAAGGATGTCTACGCGGAATATGACCGGTTAAAAGCCCTAGATGTTGAGTTCACAATTGAGCCAACCGACATGGGCACGACGATTGTGGCTATTTTCAATGATACCTGCGGTAATCTTATTCAAATCCATCAAGTCAAGGATAGTGCCGTTTAATACAATTCTCCTTTGACCATTTTACACAGCGTCATTCAGCGACGCGGTTGACTTTAAAGTTAGCCATTATGCTCGTTTGATTTTGCTCGATCAGAACCTCACCCCCCATTCGCTAAGGTCGCTCATAGCCCTCTCTCCAATTGGCTGCGTACCGCTTGGAGAGGGGGAGCGAGTGAAGACTCTGAGGGCATGAGTCTGAAACTAGCATAATGACTCAGTTGATCGTGCATAACATCTAACCGGCAGCTTTCGTGTCGATGGTCGAAGTGTGAGCCATCAAACATGGTTGGCTGCGGCAGTGGCCTAGCGCATCTGCCGCGATCAACATGAAATCAACGTGGTATTTAAGCTAACCAAAATTTCCGATAAACTTCAAACGAATTAATCAATTCGTCAATAAGTTTCTTGGCAATTTCTTTTTCTTCAGCGTTCCATATGTCAGTCTCATCAATCGTTTCGATCAGTTTAGTACGATGCTCGAAAGCATACTTGCCAAGATAATTTACTTCTTTTGCGAGTTGAGGCAAGTAAGTCTTTTTTGACATTAGGTTTTCCTTTTGGTGATGTTATTAGCATTATTGTATCGCTTCATTACGAAGGTATATATTTTTTAACAAATGGTGGTTTACTCGGAACCTTTTGCAAGTGTTCAACGTCTTAGCTTATGAGCAAAGGAAACTACTCGTTGGGAGTAGGGATATAGTCAGGAGGACTACAACATGCAAAATCAATTTGCGCTCAATCGTAATTTAGGTCGTTTAACATCAGTCATCGCGGTGGCTGCGCTGCTGGTCGGGGTTTTGGGCTTTGCCATGCGGCCTGTCGGCGCGCAAGACACGCCGAACTCATCGGATCGCACGATTACCGTCAGCGGGTCGGGTCAGGTGTATGGTACGCCGGACATCGCTTACATCACCCTGGGCGTTGACCAAAAGGATGAAGATGCGAGCGCAGCGATTGACAGCGCCAACACGACCCTCGCGGCGATTGTTTCAGCCTTGACTGATGCCGGTGTGGCAGAAGCAGATGTCCAGACATCGAGCTACAACATTTATCCTGAAGACGTGATTGATCCTGCGAGCGGGCAGCCGACGGGCAGCCGCGTTTACCATGTCAACCTAGCCGTAAACGTTACCATCCGTGACATCAATAACGTTGGTGCGGTCATTACCGCCGGTTTGGGCGCTGGCGCCAATAGCATTCAGAGCCTGAGCTTTGGTATCGCCGACACCAAGTCGTTAGAATCGGAAGCACGTAAGGCAGCCGTGGCGGACGCACTTGACCGTGCGCAGCAGTTGGCCGCAGCGACGGGTGTGACGCTTGGCGAGCCGGTGATCGTCAGTGAAACGTTCAACAGCCCTGTTAGCCCGATCCTGAACCGTGCCGGTGGCGGCTTCGCGATGGATATGGCGGCTCCGCAGATTAACGCGGGACAGTTGAGCGTGGGCATTACCGTCAACATCACCTACGCCATTGCTGGCTAATCGAGCGAATCAGTTGTAAATAAACGAGGCGGGCACACATGTGTCCGCCTCGTTTTATTTGTTGGGAGTCAGCGTGACGCTTGGTGTTAATTTAAAATCCGGCGTAGCATTTCCAAGGGGAACAATAATTTCCGGTGCATAAGCTGAGAAGGGTTGATAACCTTTCCAGCCGTAGAAACTACTTAGCTTAAGGCTCATGTCCATGCTCTGAGGTGTGGTGTAATACACACCGATAATTTCGCTGGTTTCGCTCAATGTGCCTGTAGCCGCACCCGCCACAAAAGCGAACACTGTCATACTCTGTTCAGGATAAAATAGATTGATAATCGCTTGATCATCTTTACCGCGGTTACCGAGAACATATTCCGGTTCGCCACGAGCATCAATCAATTGTTTTACTGTCATGTCAGGGGCAAGTTGAAAAAATATTGCGCTAACCGTTTCACCATCATCGGCAATAAGCTGACAGCAACTCTCCCCACTAGTGGTCTGCCAAGTTGCGAGTATAGCTGTGTCAGAATCTTGAACTGGTTGTGTGCGCAGATTATCAAAGTCAGTATCACCTTGCAGGATGATCAGCGCATCCTCAAATTTTGTCTTGCCGGGGACAATGTCACGCCAGCAAGGCGCATCACACGCCTCATCAATATGTATTAAGCTCGTGTCCTTAAGAAACTTGGGGTTACGCAGACTCGTGACGGTATCGGTCTGGGAATTTGTAGGTATGGAAGTCTCCGAAGCAAGAACCTCGGCAGCAGGTTCTTGTCGATTAAGAATCATTATGAAGGCGAATAACGCGAATAGAGTAACCGCTATCAGGATGCCGATGACACGATTACCTTTGGTGAAGATGCGCATATTGTTTGGATGTGAGTAATTGAGATTATCCGAGATTATATCAATAACTATTCAATTACGCATTTTACTCTCACCCTATAGCGACTAATCCGTCAGCGCCAAATCCGCCAGCAGGGGCAGATGGTCGGAGCCAACGGCTTCACTCTGCCACGCGCGAACGGTGCGTAAGCCGTCGCTGTGCCAGATGTAGTCGATGCGGATGAGCGGTGGCAGCCATGCCGGAAGGCCGCGCGCCCACGCCACAGGCCAACTGCCACCGAGGCCGCTTCCGGCTTCGGCGAACGAATCATGCATCGCGGCGGCCAGTTTGTTGTAGGTCACGCTGAAGTCGCTGGTGTTGAAGTCACCCGCCAAAATGTAGGGCAGCGGCTCGTCAGCGAGATGCGCCAACAAACGGTCGATCTGCTGGTTGCGGAGGGTGTCTTCGAAGGCCAACGCCACCTGCGCGTAAAACGCCAAGCCGCTGACCGTAATCGCCTCATCATCGACCGGCCACGCCAGATGCAGGGTGTACACGGCGATCTGCTGCCCGTCTACGTCGATCACGGTACGCACCGGCGCGGGGGTATCCGGCAAGCCGAGTTCCACAAATTCGGTGGTGACGATGGGATACTTCGACAAGGTGAAGTTATCGCCGAAGCGCGTTTCGTCGTGCTGGTTCGATTGGTAGGGGTAGATGTCGGCAAGGCCGCTCATCTCTCCGGTCGCATAAGCGGGGGATACTTCTTCAAGCGCGATGACATCCGCACCCGTTCCGCGCAGCCATTCTTCGGTGCCGCTGATGTCGTGGCGGTTGCCCCAAACGTTCAAGGTCGCCACACGGATGGTCTTTTCACCCGCTACGGCCACAACCGGCTTGGGGATGAAGCGTGGGCCAACCCATAGCAGCAGCAGCGCCACTACGGGCAGCAAACGCAGCAGGGCTAAACGGCTGCGCGATAGCAGCGCAAGTGCTAGCAATGGAAACAGGGGCAGGAAGAAGAAGTGGGCAAAGCTGTTCAACAGGGATACTTTCGGCTGCCCATCAGCCACCACCAGCCGCAGCGCCATGTAAATCGCCATTAGCAGCAGGTAGGTCAGCGCCGTGCCGTTGATGATGCGCTTGAATACACCTGTATGTTCTTGAACCGCTTCGGTCATGCTTATTCCTCTTGTGTCAGTTTCCGTTTTCGGTTCCATCTTCTGCACTTCGCCTTGCAGCCGCCCAAATGAGGATGATACGTTAGCCGAGAAATCACGCGATTTGCTATCATTAACCCCCTGTTTTGCGGGGTTGATGCATATGAAAAGTGGTCATATAATGTAAATCGTAATGTGCGACCGCTCAAATTTTTGAGCTGCACATGGCTGAACCACATGCTTTCCCTCGCAGTAACTCAATTGAAGTGGTTTGCGCCTTTTGTTTTTCCAATCGGTCACAAGCAAGGAAAGGAAACGACAATGGCTACCAACACAATTCAGGCTCAGGAATTTATCGAAATGCTAGAAGCGAACACAGCTTTACAGGCGCAGTTTGCGATTGCCTCGCCCAACTCGCTTGACGGTGTGGTGGATTTCGCAGATGGCAAAGGCTTCGTGTTTACGCGGTCAGAACTTGAGGCCGCGCTCAAACACCATCCAGAAAGTTCCGTCACGAACCAACTGCGGCAGTACGTCCACTACTAAGCCGGTTTATACAACCGATCTGATGCCAACCTAATCAAGCGGCGGTGTTGCCCCGTCGCTGCTCCCACAATCTCCTCTGCTTTTCTCTTCTTCCTCTGCGGTTAAATGGTATGGATTGTTTTCACGCAGTACAATCTCACGCATGACATTTACCCTACAAAGGATAAGCCTCTCATGCGCTACCGCCGGATGCCCATTGAAGTTGAATCGCCGGAGCAGTTTGGTTACGGCAACATCGACTGCAATCTCGCCGAAAGCTCAGTGACCGATGGCCTCATTAGCGACCTCGGCATCAATCTTGACGGCCTCGTGCTGATGTACGGTGACCATTACGGCAAGCCCGAACTGCGCCAATTGATCGCCGCCGAGCATCCTGCCCTGCAACCGGACGATGTGCTGCTGACGGTTGGCGCGGCGGCGGCGTTGTTTATCGTTTCAACCTCGCTGCTGAGTGCGGGTGACCGGCTGCTGGTGGCCTTCCCGAATTACGCCACCAACATCGAAACGCCGCGCCAGATGGGCTGCGAGATGGACTTTTACCCGCTGACGTTTGATAACGGCTTCCGCATCAACGTGGATGAGATCATCAGCCGCATCACGCCGGAAACCAAACTTGTGAGCCTGACCTGCCCGCACAACCCGACCGGCAGCATGCTCAGCGAGGCCGACCTCACACGCTTGATCGCGGCGGTCGAGGCCAAGGGCATCCGCCTGCTGTTCGACGAAACCTACCGCGAGATGAGCTTTGGCGCGGTGCTGCCACCTGCTGCCGCGTTGTCGCCCAGCGTCATCAGTGTGTCGTCGCTCTCGAAAACCTACGGCCTGCCCGGTATCCGCATGGGCTGGCTGATCTGCCGCGACAAGACGTTGATGGAAACTTTCCTCGCGGCGAAGGAGCAAATCTTCATTTCGAATTCGGTGGTCGATGAGGAAATCGCCTACCAATTCCTGCTGCGTAAGCCTGAACACCTCGCACGGATCAAGGCGCATATTGACGCGAACTTCGCTGTCGTCAAAGCGTGGATGGCCGAGCAGACCGATTTCGAGTGGGTGGAGCCGCAGGGCGGATGCGTGTGCTTCCCGCGCATCAAGCCGGAGTCGGGCGTGGATGTCGAAAAGTTCTATAAGCTGCTGAACACTGTCTACAAAACTTTCACCGGCCCCGGTCACTGGTTCGAGTCGGATCGGGCGCATATGCGCGTGGGCTTCGGCTGGCCGAGCAAAGATGAACTATCACGCGGGTTAGCGAACATTACGCAGGCGCTCAACGCGGCGAAGGATTAGATGCATCGGGTTATAATCAACATCAACTTTGCAAATAAGGAGATGCATAAATGGCACTCAGCGCACGTAACCAACTTAAAGGCACGATCAAGTCGATTGCCACCGATAAAATTATGGCGGAAGTGGTTGTTACCCTCGGTGATGGGCAGGAACTTGTGTCCGTCATCACCACGTCATCGGTTCAGCGACTCAACCTGCAAGTCGGTCAGCCGATTCTGGTCGTTATCAAATCCACCGAGGTCATGCTGGCGACGGAGAGCTAGTAAATTACTGAGGACGTACACCTGTGCGTCCTTATGTGTTCTTCGATAGTCGCTAGGATAGTACGATGAGAACGTATCCAGATTTCACATGGGAATATATTGTTGATTTCTTTGAAAGTTGTCGTAGTTGGGCATTAGCGGAATCGGCTAAATCCGATGATATGTCTGAGCGACGGCATTCAGAACTTATTGCGGCTGAGAATGTTCTCAAACTACTCCCTAAGCTCCAAGAACATCCTCAACTTGGAGCCTTCGTTCCAATGAGATCATTGATGATGTTGCGCTGGTTCCCTACAAATGAGTGTGAAATTGATTTGTATTTTAATGGGGAAAGATTTGTTATAAATGTGTTTTCCAGAAACCTGCGTGAAGCTGCCTCGATAAATGAAGAAAAGCTTGTCACCTTAGACACCGCCGCCGATGAAGTTTACGCCTTCATCACCCAACTGCACGACGACTAACTCCAACCCTCTGTATTCTCTGCGGTTAAATTTGCCGCAGCGTCGGAATCACCTGCTCGCCAATGATGCGGATGCCCACGTCGGGGTTCGTCAGCCCGTGCGGCGTACCGAACTCTACCCTCCCCGCGCCCGCCGCGAAGCACCGCTCCGCCTGCGCGATCAAATCCGCCGCGTTACCCGAAAACGCGAACCGGTCAAGTAACTCGTCGGAGATCAACCGTGCGCCTTCCCGCGCCTCGCCCTTATCGGCATGACCGCGCAGCCGTTCCACCAACTCCGGCTCGACCTGCACGGTCGGGTCGAGGGGGGCGACCACCGGTAGGTACAGCACCGCCGCTTCCCGCGCCGCCTGCCGTGCGGCCTCGCGGTCGTCATCCACCACCGTCACCGCGCCCAGTACCACGCTGACGGAGCCAAGTGCTCGTCCGGCGAGTCGTTCGCCCTCGGCAATATAACCCTTCATCACCGCCACCACATCGGGGTTGGCTGAACCCCCGACCTTCACCTCATCGGCTAGTTCACCCGCCAACGCACACAGCTTCTTGCCCCACGAGCCAATCATGATCGGCACATTTTTCTCCGGCAGGGGATAGGGTGCGCGGACGTGCGGCGCGACTTGATACAGCTCGCCGCCATAGCCACCCGCCTCGCCGGAAAGCAGTTTGCGCACTATCTGGATCGTTTCGCGAATGGCTTGGATCGGGCGGTTGATCTCGGTTACGCCGTGATCTTCCAACCACGCCCCCCGCGCCAGCCCCAAGTACGCCCCGCCAGAAGCCGCGCTTGCCAGCAGTGCCGTATCCGCCGCGATGTCTATCGGCTGCATTCGTGACGGCGATACCGCCGCTGGCCCCAACCGTGCCCGCCGGATGTGGGGAGCCATCAGCAGCAGCGGGCCGTAGCTGGGGTGGAAGGGCGCGTCGCAGTACACACTCACCGCGTCAAAGGCGTACTGGTCAACCAGCTTGGCAAGCGCGATGTACTGCGCGGGTGTTTTATCGGTCTGAAAGGCGATGCTGATTTCGGGCATGGTGATGTTTAGCCGCTGTTATGCAAAGGTTGAGGCCGCCTATTGTAGCGCTAAACATCACCCGTTCACTACACTTCGATATTGTATTGGGCGGCAAACTCAGGTGATGGGGCGATGATCTTGATGATGTCAAGCAGCACACCGTTCGGGTCGGCAGTAATGAAGTGGCGCTGCCCGAAGGCTTCATCGCGTATCGCCAGCAGCACCGGCAGCCCCGCCGCCTGTAAACGCGTGTATTCAGCATCCACATCCTCAACCTCGAAGTTCAGGATGACACCCTGCGACAACTTACGGGCGACCGCCGGAATGGTTTCGTGGTCGTATTGCAGAACCGCCAACTGGTATTCGGGGTGATTTTTCATGATGAGGCTCACGTACCAATCCGCCTCAAAGGTCGTCTCGAAGTTGAAGTGTGTGCTGTAGAAGGCGTGGGTCTCCGCCACCTTATCCGTCATAATCACGGGGTAAAAGCTGGACAAGTTCATGATTGCTCCTTACACTCTTAGTTGACATTGTGTTTCGCATACACGTTGTATGTATAATACATACAGTCTGTATGTATGTCAACTTAAAAGTAAATGAGAGCAGCCGCTTATGCCTACTAAAACACCCACCACGACCAAAGCCCAACAGCGAGAAATGACCCGCGCCAAACTGATCGCCATCGCCCGTGACATTTTCGCCCGCGATGGCTACGCCCACGCCGCCACCGAGGATATTGTGAAGGTAGCGGGTGTTACACGCGGGGCGCTTTACCACCATTTCACCAACAAGGATGACTTGTTCCGCGCGGTGGTTGAAGATATTCAGGCAGAAATTGCGGGGCGCATTGTTGACGAGTCGGAGAAAGCGCCGGACTCGTGGGCGGAGTTGATCGCTGGTTGCCATGCTTTCCTCGCCGCCAGCATTGACCCCAAGCTCCAGCGCATTTTGTTGATCGACGCGCCCGCCGTGCTGGGCTGGGAGGCGTGGCGCAAACTGGACGCGGAATACGGAACCCGCTTGCTGCGCGAAATCCTCGAAGTCCTGCAACATCAGGGCATCATCAATCCCCGCTCGATGGAAGCGCTCGTTCACCTGCTCACGGGCGCGATGAACGAAGCATCCCTATGGATCGCCCAATCGTCCCAGCCGCAGCAAGCCCTCGCCGAAGCACAAGCTGAACTCGAAACGCTGTTGACTGCGCTGCGGGTAGGCGGATAAAAACACTATTTAGTGCTAGGGAAGCAGCTCGAAAAACTCGCAGTGTGGCGGACGATAGATCATAAAATCACGATAATCAAATGTGCAGATTTCACAAATATCGAGCCGTTCGGCCATTGCCATTAACGCGACATCTACGAAGTCAAATTCGTTGTCGCTGTAGTCTGCCATTATCGTCTGCATACGGTTCATATCATTGTCAGTTAGCGGCTCAATTTGAAACAGGCTAGAACGTACAAATTGGAATGCCTTTATAGCCGCATCATAATTCATTCGCGCTGCTACCATATAGAAAAATTCAGAAAGGACAGGCGCAGGAATCAGCCGTTTCATTTTCGCGGCTTGTATCGCGCTTACTGCTTCGAGATGATGAATATCCTTAGGAAATACCAACGCCAACAGAAAATTGGTGTCAATCAGGGCGGTCATATTTCCTCATCATCGTTTCGCGAACACTGGTTGAAGCATCAGTAACAGAGCTTTGGTCAAAAAGGTTAGCCAACGATTCTAAAGGATCTTGTGGCAGATCAACGCTGTCCTTCTCGGACTTAAAACGTGGAATTCCTTCATGATCAATCAGCCAGAAAGCTTTATCTAATTCCTCATCGGTTAAAGCCAATCGTTCCATATTGCCTACTTTTAACCAGTAGCGACGTGCAATACGATATAGCTTGGGACGAAGTTTACGAACTGATTCCCGATAGGCGAATTGCTCTGATATGTCAATCAACTCGCTTGGAACTTCAATGTCCGTATCAGTCAAACTTTCGGCAGGACGCGCTGGCAAATGGTGGAGATCACCTTTGGGTTCATAGCGTTCGACCAATTCTGCCAGCAGCTCGGTTTCAGGGCGTTTTTGCTGGCGAGCAAGCGCCCGAATGCGGGAAGCAAGCGGTTCACTCACAATCAATTGGCTCATGGCGGCGTTCACTCCGTAATTTGCATCATCCTCATTATAACGCAGACTAATTTACCCTAACCGATTCAACCCATCGAACGTGGTGGTTTTATAACACTCAGCTAAGATCGGATAATTAAAGAACAGGTTGATGAAGTTTACGCGCCTTGCCGCCGTCTGCCCGCTGTAGCATATCAGAGTCAAAAAACGCTCAACTATGATACATCCTAAGTTTAGACCGAGTAAGCAGCGTGCGTTGGCAGAATGTAGGAGGGAGGTTGCAGGCTGCATCGACAAACCTTAACCCCCTGTTAGTAGTCGTTAGCGGGGTTTGCAATGGCTGTATAATGCGGAGGTGTGGATAACTCGCCAACGACAGGATTACTTATGACTTTTACCGTCTACATCAGTGATACCAACCCCGAACTCGCCAACGTCCGCGCCGTGCTGCTCCAACAGATTACCCAGATGGGCATGACCGCCGTGTGGCTGACCGATGAGGAACGCGCCCGTCCCGACATTGTGGACACCGTACGGCGTAAAATTGCCTCGGCGGATGCGTTCATCAGCTTGTTAACGTATCTACACGGCTGGACACCGCCGGATATGGGGACGAAATCGCTGGTCGAAATCGAGTGTGATCTGGCGCTCGAAGCCGTGAAGCCCACCGCCATCCTCATGCCGGAAGCGGCTAGCGACATCGACACCACGCTGCGTATGTGGGCGCTCGAACAAACCACCGTGGAGCGCGACCATCAGCAGGCGTTCTGGGGCAAGCTGCAAGCGCGTGGGGCGACCATCACCTACACCAGCGTCGCCGACTTCTCGGAAAAAATCACGACCGTTCTAACGCGCTGGGCAAGCCAAACCTCACCGCTCCCATCGACCGTAGTATCACAGGCCGCGCCACCCGCCCCACCTTCGCTGGCAGCCCGCGAACGGCGCGATATGCTGTTCCCATCAGAAGCCGTCAACATCGACGAACTGGCGGAAGCTGTCGCTGAAAAAACTGCTGCGAAGGTTACGGAAGCACAGGAAAAGCGCGATAAAGAAATCGTCGAGCAAACGTTGAAGTACAACGAGGCGCTGAAGCTCAAGCCCGGCCAACTGGTGTTCGGTCTGCCTTCCGCCAGCAGCCAGTTTAAGGGCGACATCTTCATGATTATGCCCTTCGCCACCGAGTTCGCCGGTATCTATACCGATGTCATCCGACCGCTGACAAAGGAGTTGGGGTTGAGCATCAGCCGTGGTGACGAATTTACCTCGGCCAACGGCGTGATTATGGGCGAGGTGTGGTCAGCGTTGAATAACTGCCAGTTCGTCATCGCCGAAATTACGGGCGGTAACGACAATGTGTTTTATGAACTTGGCATCGCCCACACGTTGAACAAACCGGCTATCCTCATCACACAGGCCACCGCGCAAGAAAAAGTCCCGTTCGACATCCGTCACCTGCGCTACATCCGCTACGAAAACACGGTCGCCGGTGGGGCAAAACTGCGCGATGACCTGAAGGCCAGCATTACCCGCTTGCTAACCGACCTGAACGAAGAATGGGGCAAGAAGCCTACAACTTGAGTGATTCGCAAGGACGTTGAACCCTGGTACTCGGTCGCTAGTAAAGTGCTTAACGATAGGCATTCGGTTGCAAAAGGAGACTGCCATGTTACGCCGCATCACTTTAGCCCTCGCCCTTCTACTCAGCACGGCAGTTGTCTATGGGCGCGATACCGCAGCAGTTACCGAAACCGGACGGATGCAAACGCCCCGCGCCTGCCACACTGCCAGCCCTTTAGCCGATGGTCGTGTGTTGATCGCGGGAGGCATCGACAGTGATGAGAACGCGCTGGATACCGCCGAGTTATATGACCCTACCAGCGGCACGTTTACCCCTACGGGCGATATGCTCGAAGGGCGCTCGTGTGCGCAGGCTGTCACACTCGGAGATGGACAGGTGCTCGTCTTTGGCGGCTGGGGTGCGCGGACACCGATTGCCAGCATCGAGCGCTACAACCCCGCTGACGGCACATTTACCCCTGCTGGCGAGATGACCGTGCCCCGTAGCGGCTTCACCCTGACCCTGCTCAACGATGGGCGAGTGCTTATTATCGGTGGTAGCAATCGGCGCGAAACCCACGCTTCCGCCGAGCTTTACGACCCGCTAACCGCGACAACAACGCCGACTGCTAGCTTGTCGGAAGCGCGTACCGCCCACACCGCCACCCTGCTCGGTGATGGTCGTGTGCTGGTGACGGGCGGCAGTGATGCCGAGGAAGGTGACCGCACCGTATTTGATACCACGCTTATCTACGACCCCGCCGCTGAAACCTTTACGTCCACTGCCAGCATGAGCGTTCCTCGTTACAAACACGCGGCACGGCTGCTGCCGGACGGCAATGTGTTGGTGATCGGCGGCTCGAACCAGCTCGATTGGCGCGGTCGCTACACCAGCAGCGAGATTTACGATGTGCAGGCGGGAACGTTTGAACCCGCGCCCAGCATGGAGGCCGAGCGCTTTAAGTTTGACAGCGCCACGACACTGCTTGAGGACGGTAGTATCCTCGTCGCCGGTGGCAGCCAGCTTGTCGAACGCTATTTACCGGACGCGGATACCTTTACGCCGATCAGCGGTGAATTAGATGCCGACCGCTTCTACCAGACGTCGACCCTGCTGCCCGATGGCGCGGTACTGATTACCGGCGGCTATGATTACAACATCAACGTCACCGATTTCGCGTGGCTGGTTTTGCCTTAGCCGTGGTCGTATTCCGAAAAATCCGGTTCGACAGCGGGCGGTTGAATATCCGTTTTTAAGACCCAACCGGTACCCATCATGCAAATCAGGTTCATCATTCGGGATACTTGAAGCGGTGAGTACTGCATGTTGTTGGTTTTGAGCCACCAATTGACGATTCCCAGTTCTGCCCCTGCCAGATAGCTGCTGATCAGGTCAGTCGGGATATTGCCGACCGTGCCGTTTACAGCCAGCTTTTGCACCAGCTCGGTATGCATGATGCTGCTCAAGTATTCCATGACCATCAGCAGGAACGCCATCGACCCTTTATCACTGAGCATCACTTTATAGAAATCGGCGTGTTCGGCAACATGCTGAAAGTCCGAGTCCTCGACCCGTTCCATGTTGGCGACCAACTCGGCAGCGTTCTCGTTGCTCAATGAATGGTGCTGGCGTTCTACAAGGTCGTCATAAATCTCGCGCAGGCTGGAAAACAGCAAATCCTGCTTATCGGCGAAGTGCAGGTAAAACGTTGGGCGGGCAACGTTGGCGCGGTCGGTGATGTCCTGCACATTGATCGCCTCATAGCCTTTTTCGGGGATCAGTTGCAGCAGGGCATCGCGCAGCAGTTGGCGCGTTCGTTCCTTACGGCGATCTTCTTTACGGGGGATAGCTGCTTCCATTTTTATAGACACCTGTTCAATATATAACAACTACTAAAAATTCCTTGTTGACAGCCTCAAGAAGGATACTATTATATGAATTATACGACACCTTGTAATAAAAATGTCAATATGTCATTGGTAAAGGACAGTATCATGGCAGTACAAGCACTTCCACCGGGGCCACAAGCCGCCCGCAATATCCTCCAGATTATTCAACTGATGCGCCAGTTTCAGGCTGACTTGCTCGGTTTTACCAGCGGCAACTTCGCCCGCTATGGCGGCATCTGGAAGATCGAAGCCGGTAAAGAAACCCAGTATATGATTTCCGAGCCGGAACTGATCCAAGAAGTCACCGTTAAACAGGCCGATAAATTCCACAAGAGCGCTGATTATATCGACCCCGACCGCGGCCTCGCCCGCTTCTTGGGCAGCGGCCTGCTCACCAACGACGGCGAGTTCTGGAAGAAGCAGCGTAAGTTGGTCGCGCCTGCCTTCCACACCAAGCGCATCGAAGCCTACGCCCAAACAATGGTCGATGCGACCCGATCCATGCTCGACAACTGGCAGGGCAAGCCGACGCTCGACATCGACGATGAGATGATGCGCGTCACCCTGCAAATCGTCGTCAAAACGCTGTTCAATGTCGATATTTCAGCGGAAGCCACCCGCATCGGTGATGCAATGACCGCCCTACAGCATATGGTCGGCAACAACAGTGTCGTCGAAACTTTCCTCCCCCTGTGGATACCGACACCCCAACGGGCCCGTTCCAAACAGGCTGTTAACGACCTTGATGAAATCGTCTACCGCCTCATCGCCGAGTGGCGCAAAGTGGGCAAAGACAACGGTGATCTGGTGTCGATGCTGCTGCTGGCGCGGGACGACGAAGGCAATGGTATGAGCGACAAACAGGTGCGCGACGAAGCCGTGACGCTGTTCCTTGCGGGGCACGACACCACCGCTAACACGCTCAACTGGACGTGGTACCTACTGGCACAGTATCCCGAAGTCGAAGCCAAATTGCACCACGAGATCGACACCGTACTTGAGGCTAAACTGCCCACGCTGGCTGACCTGCGCCGCTTGCCCTATTCTGAAATGGTCATTAAAGAGTCGATGCGCTTGTTCCCACCGGCCTACTTCTTCGGTCGCGTGGCAGTCGAGGATGTGCAGTTGGGTGATTATACCGTCGCCAAAGGCACAGGCATTGGTATCTCGGCCTATGCCGCGCACCGTGACCCGCGCTGGTGGGACGAACCGGAACGCTTCCAACCGGAACGGTTCGCGTCGGAAAATGCCGAGAACATCCGCAAGTACAGCTACATCCCCTTTGGCGCGGGGCCGCGCGTGTGCATCGGCAACAGCTTCGCTATGATGGAAGCCCACCTGATGCTGGTGATGATCGCCCAGCGCTACCAACTGCGCCTGTCACCGGGGCAGGTCGTCAAGCCCGACCCGCTGCTGACGATGAAGCCCAAGGGCGGCTTGCACATGCTGCTGCAAGAACGGGAAGCAAATACGAATCGCCAAGCTGCCAGGGAAAATAGAGAACGACAAGAGGATTTAGTCGTTAGTCCATAGTCACACGTTAAAGCTCGATACAAAGTCGGTTATCGAAAGTTACGAGCTAGACCCTCCCTTCGCCTCAAGGACTTTCTATGGTCTCAAGCGAGGGAGGGTACAAATTGCGCGGAAACAAGTTATTTGCTTGAAACTTTTAGGACTCTATAATAAGGCGGGTGCGTAAGTGTCCGTTTTTGATTTATGGTGACAGTTATCAGCGCCAGCTAGAAGAATAAGCCAAATGAATCCCCATCTCACTTTCGGCTTCGCGCAACTATCTGTTTGAGTCACCGCTACAGCAATTCAGGTGTTTGCGGACGGAGTTTGATCAACCGGTAAGATGCGTACTTAAAAGGTTTCGATTATGGTCGCCTTTCTCGAAAAGCACTTTGAGTTCACCACTCCGCTTTCCATCAGTGAATGCGTAGACCGCCTGAGAGATAAATCAACACGGGGTTATGGTTTGTTCGCCTCAAAACGGGATATTCGTGTGAATATCGCACAACCCAGCTATGGCACCTCGTTTGATCTCAACCGTGATGTTGGCCGAAGTCTTTACGCCGAGGTATTCGGAGAATTTAGCCGCGAGAACGACATTACACGGGTCAAAGGTTTTGGGCGAATGCCGTTGAGCATATTTATCATGTTCGTTTGGATGTGTTTCATAAGCTGTTTCATCATGTATGCGCTCAGAAACCTTGATTGGATACCGTTGATCTTTTCGACGGGGATTGTTATGGGTGTCATTTTCTTCATTATAACCCTCAAAAATCGAGATAATCTCATTAAAATTGTGAAACAGACTCTTGAGGCGAATGAATAACAAAAGAGCCTGACGTTAATAATGTCAAGCTCTTCTCTATAGTTACTGTTTACCCACCGCTCGGTGGCGCGGGCGGCGCACCGTTGCCGCCACCGGGCGGGCGACCGCCGGGGCCACCATTCCCGCCGCCGGGGGGCGCACCACCACCGTTACCGCCCTGTCCACCACCGCCCATGCCGGTCGTAACCGGATCAGCGTTCAGGTCGAGCGTGATATAGAAGGTGGCTTTGTAACCGCCGAGTTCGGTGTCGTCCTCGTTCTCGACCACATCCAGTGTGAGCATCGCGCCATCATCGGCGAAGATGCCGTCATCCTCGTTGAGCAGGGTGCGGTAGCCTTTTTCGGCATACGGTTCTTGGGCGTGGATGATGTCGGTCATGTTTTCATCAAAGAACAACTGCGACGTGAATTCGTAGCCATCATCAACTTCTGGATTGGTGCGAATTTTGAAGTGGATATGCACCGCGCGTCCCTGATACCAGCCAGGGTAAATGGTGGTGAACTGCGCCGTGCCGAGTTCATCCGTCACCTGATAGCCGCGCAGCCACTTTTGGCCGGTGGTGTCGAAGCCGGGGTCGGTGGTATCCGAATACACGCCGAGCGCATCGCAGTGCCACACATCGACCTGTGCGCCTTCTAACACCTGACAAGTCGTGCCGTCAAGCTGCTGCACTTGGAACACGATTTGCAGCGGAATACCTTCCTTGATGCTGCCGTCGCTGGGTTCGATGCGAATATCGGAACGGTTGAGCATTTCCTCGACGAAGTACGGGCCTTCGGTTTTGGCGGGGCGCACCACGCAGCCCGGTACTGAGGTCGAGGGTGTAGCGGTCGCCGTTTGGTTGATGCGCAGGTTCTTGAAGCCGGTGCCGACAAAGAATGCCGCACCCGCGCCACCGAGCAGCCCCAGCACTTCGCGGCGGCTCAGGACGCGACCTACGGGCTTATCGTCATCGTGAATTTCGAATTTGTCTTTTGCCATGATCTACCTTTTCTATTGTTGGTTGTTATACCCTCACCCCGACCCTCCCACGTAGTAACAGGGAGGGAGTTAAGGCGAGGGATGGTTTGTGTTGGATTAGCCGCTGGTAGTGGGTGTCGCGGTGGTGCTTGCGGGTGAGCCGCCTGCCGGACGTGTCCCTGATGGCGGGTTGCCACCACTGCCACCCTGCGGTGCGCCCCCCATACCGCCACCGCCGCCCGTGCTAAACGAGTCCGATGCACCGACTTCCTCATCCGTCAAGTCGAGGCCGATGTCGAAAGTTGCACTGTATCCGTCCTCATCTTCGACCAGTGCCAGCAGCAGTTGGTCGCCGCCATTGGCATAGTGCATATCGGTGTCGTTGCGGGTATCGCGCTCGCCCGTTACGGCTGAATAAGGTTCCTGAGTGAAGATTTCATCGCTCAGTTCGTCGTCAAAGAAGAATTGCGACGTGAACTCGTAACCGCTGTCCGACTCCGGCTCGGTGCGGATTTTGAAGTGGACGTGTACGGCGCGTCCTGAATACCAGCCGGGGTAGATAGTTGTAAATTCCGCCACGCCGTTTTCATCCGTCACCTGATACCCCCGCAGCCAGCTTTGCCCGATGGTGTCGAAGCTCGCGTCGCTTACGCCGGAATAAACGCCGACCGCATCGCAGTTCCAGATGTCGATCTGTGCGCCCTTGATGGGTGTGCAGGCATTCGCGCTGACATCCGATACATTGAACTTGATCTTGAGCGGAATACCTTCTTTGATGCTGCCGTCGGTGGGTTCGATGCGAATATCGGAACGGTTCAACATTTCATCGACGAAGTACGGCCCTTCCGTCATTTCCGGTTTCACAACGCAAGCGACAGTGGATGTAGGCGTGGCGGTCGTGGTCGCCTGCCCGATGCGCAGGTTCTTGAAGCCGGTCGCCACGAAGAACGCCGCACCCGCGCCGCCCAGCATGGTCAGCACTTCGCGGCGCGTCAGCACGCGGCCTACCGGCTTGTCGTCATCTTCCTCATCCAGTACCACAATCTTCTTGTTCATGGTGATCTCTAAACCCCTAAATCCCTGTAAGTGCCGCCATACATCGGTCGGCTGAATGTGTAAATCACATTGCCATAAATATAGGAGATGGCTATTTAGAAGTTGTGCAGATTACATAAGCATAAGATTAAGATTGCAGTACGTTAAACCTTGGATTTCGGCTGGTTTATTTGGGTTATGCAGGGCGCACAGCCATGGTACGTGTACACAATAGCGTGGTTGGGTGTTTTTGGAGACGCGGACTGTCCCTACACCCATCCAAAACAATATTTGTTCTCTCAAATCTTGATGTAGGGACGCGATATATCGCGTCCGGTTTCACAATTTTATCCTCCACGCTATCATGCGTAGGTATCACAGCCATGCGCCCCTACAATTCAAATTTCGCTGGTTAATACCCGTTGTAGATGAAGGAAGCGAGCTTTGGGAACAGCACATCGACCAACGGTTGTGAGCGCGACCAGCAGCTTACATCGGGGTACATCGCCGAAAGTTCTTCACGGCTGCGGTAGCCGAGCAGCAGCGGCGCGAACAGCAGCGGCGGGATATTGATTTCCCCGCGTTCGCTAAAGCCTATCGAGTTAACCGAAAGCAGCTTACCGTGGTCGAAGTGCAGGTCAAACGCTTCGCGGTACAGGTTAATGATGACATGCTCGTTCAAACCGCTGTAGGTGCTGTTGGCGATGCGCCGCTCCAGCACCGGCGCGATCTTCCGCAGCAGTCGCCCCACATCGACGATATGCATCTGCCACGCATACGCCCCTGCGTGATGCACATGCCATGTTTTGGCGAGTTGAAGCAGGTCACAGTTGGCGGGCAGGTTCAGGCGGATGCTCGGCTTGCCGCGCTCAACCGCGATCTGCTTGAGCTTCACCACCGTCGCTTCGGCTGCTGCTGCGTTCAGGCGGGATACCTCGCAAACGATCAAGCCAGTGCCAAAACCTTCGAGGGCGATACGCCAATAGCCGCGTGGCTTTCCTGCTGCGTCCAGCACCAACCAGAACTCGCTTTCAGTGTCGCCGGTGACCCCTTCGATCAAGTAGCGCCATGTCTCGGCATCCCGAACGGCGCTAATGTCGAGCGTTTTGGCGGCTTCGTCGTAGAGTACCATCAGCACCGGCACATCATCCCGCGACGCACGGCGGATTTGTAACGCGGTAGCCGCCTCCACTGGCGCATCCGGCAGGTTATGCAGTTCGAGGTGGAAGTTCGCCTCTAAGGGAATGGCGTACTCATAACCGAATTGGCGGTAAAAGTAAGGGTTTCCCTGAATGTTGCTCAGGTCATACTCGCCTTCGCGCAGCAGTTCCTTATGGCGACTGACGAGTGTGCGGATTAGGCCGCGCTTGCGGTAAGCTTCCAGCGTGCCAACGACACCCAGTTCGCCGGACTTCAGCAGCACATCCTCATAGCGCCACACCCACGGGATGAGCGATAAGGCCGAAACGATTTGTCGTGACGCGGCTTCTTCGATATACAGCCAGTGTTCGAGACGGGTATGCGGGTGGTTAAAGATCAGCGAACGGGTCATTTCCGCCACACCTGCGCCGAATATTTGCCCGTTAAAGAGTGCTAGCCGTTCGGCATCTTCCTTGTCGCGGATGGATTTGAGGATGAGGCCGTTATCCAACGGTCGGGTAAAAGCGGTGGTTGGTGTTAACAAAGGATCACTTGCCTTTCGAGGACGCAAAATCCATTCTCAGTGGATGAGAACAGCGGATATTTATAGGTTGGTTTGGGAGAAACAAAAATAACATCGCCAGCGCAGGGCTGGAATGGGCATGAAAGTGGCGCTAGGCTGTTGGTTGCCTAGCTTAGAGGACTTGCACCAATTGAAGTTTGTTGATCATACGTTTACTTTACAAGGTGGGTGGCAATTCGTCAATGTGGTCAGTGAATCCCACCCCTAGCGCCCTCTCCAACGTTTTGGAGAGGGTCGGGGGTGAACTTTACTCAATCGCGCTGTAGAGAATCTCGGTCAAGAATGGCTCATAAATCTGTCCCGCCACAAACTCCACCAGTGCCACATCCAACAGATCAGTTATGCCTTCAAGATCGGCTGGCAGCACGATGCTCACCGTCGCAATAAATGTCCCGTGTCGCCAGTAGGTCATCGCGCGGATCACCCGCTGGTCGCATAAAGTCTCGGTCTTGGTAAAGTAAGGATGCGGCAGCATATCGGAATTTCGCTGTGCATCAAACCCGCTTTTCAGGGCTAACTGTTCAATTACCGGATCAGCAATCGCTGCGGCTGCGTCTGCCTCGCTTGCAAAGGCATCCAGCGCGTAACTCGCCGAGAAAAATTGTATTTGCGAGCTATCACACGTTGTATTGGTCAGCACACTCGCCACACGATAGAGATGCTGATACGTGTCGAAGAATGCGCCCAAATCCGGTTGCACAGTCGCCGATGCTGCATTCACCACCTCGTCGCTTGTCTGGTTGAGCTTCTCATTCGTTAGCGAGTCCGCTAGATCGTTCGTAATCAGGTTGTCTACGCGGCTCATCGCCAGCACCACATCAGCCTGTGTTGGCGGCAGGTTGTCGGACAGCTTCACTAGCGACGGGTCAGTAATAATCAGCACCGTATCCAGCGTTGTGCCGGCATCGCGCGGGTTTGCCGCAGGGTCGCGTAGTTCAATCTTGCGGACATTCGCCAACCCCTCGATCACCTGCCCGAAAATCGAATAATCGCCGTTCAGATAGGTTTGCGGCCCCACCGTCACAAAAAATTGGCTGCCGTTGGTGTTCGGCCCTGCGTTCGCCATCGCCAACCGCCCCGGCACGTCAAACCGCAGCGATGGCACAATCTCGTCGCCAAAGCTGTATCCCGGCCCGCCTGTCCCCGTGCCTGTCGGGTCACCACCCTGCGCCATAAACCCTTGGATGACGCGGTGGAAGGTCGTGTTATTGTAATAACCTGCTTCCGCCAGAAACACGAAATTGTTTACCGTCAAGGGGGTCAGCTTCTCCGTCAGGTCGATATAAACCGGCCCCGCGCCCGTACACAGAATCGCGTAGTAATCCACGTTCCTTTCCAGCACCTGTTCCGCCTGCCGGAAGCTGCGCGTTTCAGGGTCGCTGACGGGTGCAGCCGCCTCGCACAGTTCAGCCGGTGTTTGCGGCACAACCACTGCCACTGTCGGCTGCGGCGTTGCGGTTGGGTTCGCCTCCACTGTCGCCAGTTGCCCGCTGATCGCTGTTAGTGTTGTTTTAACTGCTGCCTGTGTTGTCGCTGCTGACGCTTGTGTAGCGCTAAACGCTGCTTGTAAATCACGCATCGCCGCCCGGTTGGTTGCTACCAGCAGCGCTTCTGCGGTATTCGCCTGTTGGACAACTGCCCCCAACGTTGTCGTTGCTTGGGCTTCCTCGCTGGCAATCGCTTGAACCTGTGCCGTAGCAGCCGCTTCCTCGGCTTCAGCCCGTGTTGTTGCGGCGGCATTTACCACCGCACCTAGGGTCGTGGTCGCCTCTACCGCTGCACTCGCCAGCGCTTGTGATTGCACGTCCGCTGCTGCTTGTTCAGCCGCACTGACCGCTTGCGCTTGCGCCGTACTTGCTTGTGCGATCACAAAACTCAACGTTCCGGTTGCCTGTGCCTCAGCGCTGGCAAGTGCTTGCGCTTGTTCGGTCGCTGCCGCCTGTGCTGCGTCGGTTATGGCGTTCGCCTGTGCCGTGGCGGCGGTCTGGAAGGCGCCGGTCGCTTCAGCCGCCGCTGCGGTGACGAACTGCGCCCCCAGCGTCGCCTGTTTATTCAAGTTGTTCACCTGTCCGGTCGCGGTGTTGTGGGCAATCGCCAGCTCATTCTGTGCTTGCCCCACGTTCAAAGATTGCACAATCGCAAATAGCACAGCAACCGCTGCCACCGCGCCTAATATCCCTAATATCATCCGGTTATTCATGGTCAGCTTCCTAACATCAGTCATAAATTCGATTTTTGCGCCCCATAAACATCCCTACTGTACCATGCCTCCACCACATCTAAAAAAAGCTCTTAGCGTTCTCTTCTATCTTGGCGGTTCAATTTGACTACCGACTACGAACCTTGCTCCTCGCCCACTTTTGCAATATCATAGGCAGTATCGTAAATTGAGCAGAAAGGCATACATTTATCATGTCCGCTACCACATCCAACATGACAACAGGCAAAGCTGTCTTTCACTGCGCTTAGACATTATCCGGTTTCGTGCTTTTGATTTGAATACCCCCGGATAATTCGCTCCGTTTGATTTGCTTCTCCGCTAAGTGCTCGTTTTTGCCAACGCTGCCTGATGAACCCCCTACCGTGAGGTGGTAGTACGGCGCTGCTTGGTGATTCCCAAATAATGTTCACAAATTTGCCGCGCACCTGTCGCCTCATAGCATTCAGCCGACTCGCGCTGCCGCACGACTCATAATCAACCTGTCATCACCTGACAGAACCGTTTGAGGAGCAATTTTGTGAATTCCCGTCTCAAGTTTTTCTTTTCCTACTACAAACCCTATCGCCGTCTGCTGCTGGCGGATGTCGTCTGTGCATTCGTGGTTTCAGCCATAGCGGTTGTGCTGCCCTTATGCGCCCAATACATCACCAAGGATGTCCTCGTCAACAACGCATCAGACGCCCTCAACCAGATCTATCTGATGGGCTTTATCATGCTGGCCTTGGTTCTCGCCTATACGCTGTGCAACGGCTTCGTCGACTATCGGGGGCATGTCATGGGCGCGATGATGGAACGCGACATGCGCCGCGACCTGTTCGACCACTATCAAAAGCTGTCGTTCGGCTTTTATGATGAGCGTAAAACCGGCCAATTGATGACGCGCCTCACCAATGACCTATTCTGGATTTCCGAACTCGCGCATCATGGGCCGGAAGATCTCTCGATTGCCGTGTTGAAGGCCATCGGCACCTTCATTATTCTGATCAACATCAACGTCGGCCTAACCCTCATCGTTTTCCTGTTCTTGCCCATCATGGCGGTCTACGCCTTCTACTTCAATCACCGCATGAATATCGCCCTTGGCAAGAGCAAGGAACGCATCAGCGACATCAACGCGCAGGTCGAGGACACCCTCTCCGGTATCCGTGTCGTCAAGTCCTTCACCAACGAAGCCGTCGAAACGGGCAAGTTCGCCCGTGAAAATAACCGCTTTGTCGACAGCCGTGGCGCGGGTTATCTCAGCGAAGCCTACTTCTCCAACGGTATGGAAGCCTTTGCCCAGCTCATCACCATCGCTGTGGTCATCTTCGGCGGTGCGCGTATCGTCAACGCCTCGCTTGACCTTGCCGATTTAGTTACCTTCGTTCTCTACGTCGGCATATTGATCGACCCCGTTCACCGCATCGTAAACTTCTCGCGCTTGTATCAAGAAGGCATTACCGGATTCAACCGCTTCACCGAAATTATGGAGATCGAGCCGGATATTCAAGACGCGCCCGATGCTGCCGAATTGAAGCAGGTGGAGGGCAACATCCAATTCCGCAGCGTTAGCTTCAAATACCGCGAGGAATATAACGATGTGGTTAAAAATATCTCGTTGGACATTCGCGCTGGCGAATATGTCGCCCTCGTCGGCTCGTCCGGTGTCGGTAAAACCACGCTCTGCTCGCTCATTCCGCGTTTCTACGAAGTCACCGGCGGTCAAATCCTCATCGACGGGCAGGACATCCGCGATGTAACCCTGCACTCGCTGCGTCGTAACATCGGCATCGTCCAGCAGGATGTCTACCTGTTCGCCGGCACGGTTGCCGATAACATCCGCTACGGCAAGTTGGATGCCTCCCGCGACGAAATCATCGCCGCAGCTAAACGCGCCAACGCCCACGACTTCATCATGGAACTGCCCAATGGCTATGATACCGACATCGGTCAGCGTGGCGTAAAGCTCTCCGGTGGGCAAAAGCAGCGCCTCAGCATCGCCCGTGTGTTCCTCAAAGACCCACCCATCATCATCTTTGACGAAGCCACCAGCGCCCTCGACAACGAAAGCGAGAAGGCCGTCAAAGCCTCGCTCGAGCAGTTGACCAATAACCGTACCACGCTCGTCATCGCCCACCGCCTATCCACCGTCCGCAACGCCCAGCGCATTGTGGTGCTCACCGACAGCGGCGTCGAAGAACAGGGGACGCACGACCAGCTCATCGCGCGTGACGGCACCTACGCCAACCTCTATAACATGCAGCTCGAAATATGAGTCACCTCATCCTCAAAATGGTAGGGGCGCACGGCTGTGCGCCCGCTTCTCCCCATCCCCACCGCCACATCTCTGTAGGGGTTTGCCGCTGGCAAGCCCTCATTACCAACCCCATACTACTTTGAGCCTCAAGAGGGTGATCACGTTATTGACAGGGAATGTCACAGCACCGGATTACAAGATGCTGGCGCGGTTTAGTGCTGGTTCTGGTAGGCGGCGCTATACTGGTAATCATTGTGGTTATTTATAGTCGGTGAGCAGTGCGACATGTTGAAACTGATCTGCCGGATTATCAGGGACAATGATGACTTCCAAATGAGCATCCTCAAAGGCAAGCAATAAGACGGGGACACGGCTACCCTACAAGTTGAGTAATTGTGACTGTTAATTCCCCCCTCCGCGTATTGATGCTCTCCAAAGCCTGTATTGTAGGTATCTACCAGCGTAAGCTCGAAGAAATCGCACAACTCGGCATTGACCTGCTGACTCTCGTGCCGCCCTCATGGAAGGACGAACGCGGCGACACCCCGTTAGAGCGCGTGTATACAGATGGCTATCAGTTGCAAGACATCCCTATCCGCCTTAATGGGAACTTCCACCTGCACCATTACCCCACATTGGGCGACTGGATGCGGCGTTTTCGCCCACATATCGTCCACATCGACGAAGAACCGTATAACGCGGCCTCGTGGCAGGCGCTGTACTATGCAAGGCAAGTAGGGGCAAAGTCGCTCTTCTTTAGCTGGCAGAATATCAATCGTCGTTATCCCCCGCCCTTTAGCTGGGGTGAACACTGGGTGCTGAACAACGTCGAAACCGCGTTGATGGGGACGGAGAGCGCGGCGCAGGTCTGGCGCGAGAAGGGTTACACTAAGCCGCTGGCAGTTGTCCCGCAGTTCGGGACTGATCCACAGTTATTTACCCCGCGCCCTGTAAACAATGAGCGCGAAAAACCCCCCTTCACTATTGGCTATGTCGGGCGTTTGATTGAAGAAAAAGGTATCCATCTCCTGCTGCAAGCCGCCGCAGGACTAACAGGCGAATGGCGCTTGAGGTTGATCGGCAGCGGGCCTTATAAGAACGAGTTGGTGGCATTGGCCGAGCGCTTAGGCATTGCAGACCGCCTTGAATGGGTCGCATGGGTGGCTTCGACCGATATGCCCGATCAGTATCATACCTTGGATGTGCTGGTCATCCCTTCACTAACGCGCCCCAACTGGAAAGAACAGTTCGGGCGGGTGATTACCGAAGCCATGTCCAGCGGCGTTCCGGTCATCGGCTCAAGCAGCGGCGCGATACCGGACATCATCGGTGAAGCGGGTTTGGTCGTGCCGGAGGGCAGTATCGAAGGGCTGCGGGCTGCGCTCGAAAGCCTGTGTGGGCAGCCGGATTTGCGGGTGCGGTTGGCGAACGCTGGGCGTGAGCGTGTGCTTGCCCATTTCACCCATCAACAGGTCGCGGCAGATACGGTCAGGGTGTATCGGGAGATGATGGCTTAACCCGCGCGGAATAAAACATTGGTTTTGCCAAATAAGATCAGGTCGCCATCGCGCAGAGGGCGGCCTTTTTCGTTCACCACCACATCATTAATCAGCGTCCCGTTGGAACTGCCGAGGTCGTAAACCATCCAGTTGTTATTGACCCGTTCCAACCGTGCGTGGGGTCGTGACACCGACGGGTCTTGTAACCCAATATCCCATGTCGCTTTGTTGGTGGCACGTCCAACGGTGATGCTTTGCAGAAGGAGCGGAATCGTCTGGCCTTCCTGCGGGCCGCTGGTGATAATCAGCTTACCCTGTCCGGTGCTGATGGTCGCGGTAATCAGCATACCACGCTGGCTGGCAGTGGCTTCTTCTTCCATCGTGACGGTCGCGAAAAAGCGTAGTTCCGGCACGTAAAGGCGGATCACATCGCCTGCCGAAAGCGGGAAAGCTTGTTTGAGTTGAATATCGTTAACGAAGGTACCGTTAGCGCTGCCGGAGTCGGTAATCATGAACAAGCCATCACGGTAGCTGATGACGGCATGTTGGCGCGAAACATGCTCTTCGGGAATGCAGATGTCATTACCCGCTTGCCGACCAATCGAGGCGGTCGCACCTTCAGTCAGTACATATTCTTGTATCTCACCGGAGACGGGGTGCGTCCACGTAATTTTGGCGATGGCGGATGGGAAAGGGCCTGTTGACATATTCACGCTGGTTTAGGTGTAGGAAACTACCCATATTATAGCATGACACTCACACAGCAAGCGCTTGATCTCAACGCAAACTTAACGTCCGGTTGGGGTTTTCTTCGAGTCATCGTCCAATTTGCGTTGCGCTTCTTCACGGGCTTTGCGTTCCGTTTCGCCAAAGCCGGGGTGCCATTCATCACCGAGCGCCCCTGCCGCGCGGGTTAGTACCAGTCCGCCGAGGTCACGGGCGATATATGCCAGCAGTTTGGGGCGTATCCATGTCACGGTATCGACCTGCACCGCCTTCGCACCCGCTTCGATATAATCCCGCGCGTCCTGCTGCGAATGGATGCCACCCGCGCCGATAATCGGTATGTCAGAGATTTGTTCAGCCAACTGCTGCACCAGTCGCACGATAATCGGTTTAATCAGTGGGCCATAAACGCGCCCTGTAATCAACTGTCCACTCAGCGGGTCACGGGCGGAACCGCGCGGTGCGGCACAGGCCACAAGGCAGCTTGCGCCCGCATCAGCCGCTGCCCGCCCCATATTGAGCGTGTCGTTCATCGGCAGGCGTACCAGCACCGGCTTTTCGGTATTGCGAACAGTAGCACTGACCATCTGCTCGACTTCATCCCATGTTACATCGTCGTTCAGGCCAAGCTCGATGCCATCAATTGCGGTTTCGGCATCAATACGGCTGGCACATTTACGGGCGTGTTCAAGGCTGGTTGCGGCGATATGCATAATCACGGGCATGGGCATGGATTCCCACAGGTTACGGTATTTTGCCAGCACTTTGCTGATGCCGGGGTTCGGGATGCCGGTATGCACCAGCGTCCCTGCTGGCAGCGGTACAACACGATTACCGATGGCAGGTCGCCACGGGGTATACGTGACCGGATTGGTGACGAACGCGCCCAACTTCTCGAAGTCGATCAGGTCGCGGTACAAGTCGCCAAAGCCGAGGATGCCCGATGCGGCCATGACCGGCGATTCGAGGATAATAGCGTTCTTGCCGGGGCGCGTAATTTGGATTGCCATCGCTTATTCCTAGCCTTTGCCTAATCCGGGAAGGGGATGCTGGTCATATCAACTGCTGGCCCTTGAGTACAGATGGTACAGATTTCGCCTTCGCGCAAGGTGAGCAAACACGCGCCGCACGCGCCGATGCCGCAGGGTTGGGCAGGCTGCATGACGGCGAACAAATACTGCTTATCCAATGAAGCCCGCAGGTTCTTGAAGCGATCCCATACGCGGGTCATCCGGCGCATTTCATCATCACCTTTGACGACCACAAAAACTTGATCTGCCCAGCCGACCGTCATGACCATGTTTGTCCAGCTCAAATCAGGGTCAGCATGGATAACTTCCAGTTCGGGTGGCAGCTTGTTGGTTGGATATTGGTTTGCTTCACCCGCCAGCACCAGTGTGACGCTGACACGGTTCGAAATCAGCCACGGAATCGACATGACGAGCGGTGTAGGAGCAGTATCATCAGCAATCAGCAGGACGTTGCGCAGGGTTCGTTTATAACGGAAGGGTTGCCCAACGGCACCTAGCAGCGAGACAACTTGACCCGGTTCATAGGTGATATTAGCGGGGCGTTCGATGATAATTTCATCGTGCTTGATGCCCACCGGCCACCACGGTTCGCGCAGATAAGGGTCCCATGTTTCCTCGGCTAGTCGAGCGAGCAGCCATTGACCGGGTTTCATATCACTGCCGAAATCATGCACCGACAAATGTAAGTGCTGGTAATGTTCATTCAATCGAACGGTGCGTTCGATAATCGCTTGTGCTTCGCGCATCCTTTTTATCCCCGATGATCGACAAGTCGCACTATTGACTATACCTGTTCCCGTATTCTACAGCCACCAGAATTGTTGTGACAAGTTGTGTCACAACAATTTTTCTTAACTTGCGTCCTTATTTACAATATGCTACATTAGGTTTAGTATTTGTAACATCTCGGTTTGAAAAGGTTTGTTTCAGGATAGATAGAAGGTTAACATGGCCGAAAAGATTCTGGTCATCGATGACGAAGAAACGACGGTACAGCTCATTAGTATCCTGCTGGAGCGTCGGGGTTATGAGGTCATCAAGGCTTATCGGGCAGAGGACGGCTTGCGGAAGGCTTACCGTCACCAGCCGGATATGGTGCTGCTGGACATCATGATGCCTGAAATGGACGGCTGGGATGTATGCAGACGCCTGCGCGAAATGTCGGATGTCCCGATTATTTTCCTGTCGGCACGCGGTGAGGCCAAAGACGTGGTACGCGGGCTTGAAATGGGCGCGGATGATTACGTCGTCAAACCCTATGAAAACGATGAACTGATCGCGCGAATTCGGGCGCACCTGCGACGCGCACCCCGCCCCAACATCAGCGAAGAATTGGTGTTTAACGGTGGTGACTTCCGCGTAAACTTCATGAACCGCGAGGTCTATATCCGCAACGAAATTCGCCACCTGACCCCTAAGGAATTTAACCTGCTGGGTGTGCTTGTCCGCAATGCGGGGCGCGTAGTGACACGCACCGAATTAGTGACCGAGGCATGGGGCGAAGAATACGGTGATGCGGTGGACAGCCTGAAGTTGTACGTCCATTACTTGCGGCAAAAGCTGGAAAACGATGCTGACCGTCCTGAATA
>JAPUDW010000326.1 GCA_027492915.1 Bacteroidota bacterium
GACCGCCACACCTATCTTCCGTATATCACAGCCTTTGCCTGCTGCCATCTGTGGTGTCTATCCAAACGTTGATGCCGCTAACATTCGCAGTGGTGCAGGAACAAATTTCCCGATCATCGGCGTGTTGCCTGCCAGTCATTGGGCATTGGCAAGCCACATCGGTTCAACGGGTTGGTATCAGGTGAATGTACCCGGCACAGTTGTCAATGGTGGTTGGATTTCAAACACGGTCGTTGATTTGCAACAGCCCTGCCGTTGTACTGCTGATGGCTGTACCCAGAGTGGTATTGTGCCGCCGACCACAGCGCCTTCACAAATACCGTTGATCGGTGTAGTCGGGCTAAAACCGTCCGGTGTGGGCGAATGTGTCATCACGGCTGGTAACAGCCATGCCCCTGTCTATAGTGCGCCGCAGGGCTTACCGCCTGTGATTGCAAACTTGGGTGCGAACAGCGGCCTACCAACCTTCCACTATCATTCGGGGCGCTATGCGGTGAACTTCTCGACCGAAACACAGCAGTTGGTCGGTTGGGTAGAAGAGCATTTTGTGACACTCGAAGGCGATTGTGCGCCGCTGCTGCCACCAACTGTATGCAGTGTGCAGCCCTCGGTTGGTCGTATCATTGATCTTTACGCCGAGCCACGCCGCGACGCGAAAATTGTTAATGCCCTCAATGAACGCTACACCTTACCGTTCATCAGCTTTAACGATCAAGGTTGGTTCTTGGTGAATATGGGCATCACCGGTTCGGGCTGGATCGCGCCCGACGAGGGTATGCTGGTCGGCCCGTGTGATAACGGGCAGTAAGCATAGATCCGTCAGCGGGGAAGCGTCAGGCAGCGGCGCTCTCCCTTCAGCTAAAATCGGAGTAATCAATCACTCCGATTTTTGATTCTCAACTAGATAGGTCGCTTTATGCGCTCAACAATCACTCGTCTTATCATCCTGCTCGTCCTGCTGCAAGTTGTAGCCGACTACCCCACGGCTGCCCATGAAACACCTGTAGTAGGATTTCTATTTATTGCCACAGAAAATGGAATTGACATTAATTCGGTAAACAGTTTAGGAGAACTCGCTCAAATCAACCTTCTACCAAATAATATTGCGATTGAAGATTTTGGCGAAGGCGAATGGGTTATAGAAAGTGGCTTTGACTTTAAAGCCTCTCCGGATGGTAATAACATTGCATTTACCGCAACCAATCCTTCAACAAGTGAATCTGCCCTGTTTATCTACAACATTCTAGATAAAACACTGACTAAACGTACTCTTTCAGAGAAATTCCTGCCGCAGTGGTTTCCCGAAAGTCAGATGCTGTTTTTAACTAATCGCGATCATACATTTGTTTACGATCTTTTAGCGGACAATTTGACACAATTTGCACCATTCGGCATCTGGGAACCTGTTTGGTTGCCTGATAAAAAAGGTATTGTGTTCGTTGGAAGAGGAATTCGTTGCCCAGCACCTTGCAACGCATTTAACGATCTTTATGTGATTAATCGTGATGGGAAAGGCTATCGTGCAATTACAAATCTTGGCAAAGAAATGCCTGCTGAAGTTGTTCTCACTATTTGTGAACCGAGATGGGTAGGCTGGCTCGAAAGAATTTACTTCCGTGTGGGGTGCGGCGGCTTTCCTGCCGTAATCGAATACATTTACTCAACAGACTTATCAGGAGGTATTCGATTGGAAAATGCTCCTAGCGATGAATACATTTCAACTCGCCGTGCGCCGAACATTATCGTTGATAATTCAGGTCAAAATATATATGTATCCATGAACGAACAGGGTATCGGTACATATTGGAAAATTTTACGTTTGAGATCGAATCAATTCCCAAATACGATTTTTGATTATCTCTTTTCAAGAGGACTATTGCAGAATGTCACGTTATCGCCTAATGGGATGTATTTCGGTCTAAGTGCCAATATAAGCACTTCAGATTCAAAAAACGGATTAATCTGGATAATAAAACGAGAAAATGGCCTAATTTACGCCGTTAACAACGGCTTAGCTAACATCTGCCAGCTTATATGGTCAAATGACACAACCATCATCTTTACACAAGAAACAGATGGTAATCCATCATGCGTAGATGAAAACTTTCCAATCGGCTCTCGTTCTTTGTCAAAATTTGATCTCATGACTGGTGAAGTGACATCGCTAACTGGGCAATTCGATGCGCCTACCTTTTTTATTGCTGTTCCACAGATCTAACCCTCACCAGCCCTCTGCCAGCCGGTGAAAGTCACCCTTTAATCGTGGGTAAAGTTCGCGGAAGTGGGCGTAAAGTGTGTCATATCGCGCATGGTTGGCAGTGTTCGGTTCGGTTACATCGCGGTAACGCACCGTCCGTTCACATGCCGCTTCTAGGTCGCGGTATACCCCCGCGCCTACCCCTGCGATCAGCGCCGCACCCACGCTCGCCTGTTCTTTCAGCAGCGTCCGTTGCAGCGGCAAGCCAAACACATCCGCCTGTATGCCGCGCCATACGTCGCTTTCCATCGCCCCGCCGGATGCGATCAGCGTGTCTGCCGTTGCCCCCAATTCGCGGCTGATCTCCAACGCCTCGCGCAGTGCGAACGTCACGCCTTCCATCACTGCCCGTGCCAGATGCCCGCGTGTGTGGTGTGCACTCAATCCGATGAAGCACCCCCGCGCCTGTGCATCCATATGTGGCGTTCGCTCACCGGAAAGATACGGCAGGAAGATCAACCCATCCGCCCCCGCTGGCACAACCGCCGCCTCTGCACTCAAAATCGGGTAAGCATCCGCCACGTCCTTTAACCCCACCAGATCACGCAGCCACCGCAGCGATAACCCCGCCGAAAGAATCGCCCCCAGCACATACCATGTGTCCGGCGCGGCATGGTTCAGCACATGCACACGCGGGTCAGTCCGCAGCGCCTCACCCAACTGCCTCGTAAACGGAATGCTCACCTGTCCACCGCTGCCGGTCGTCACCGAACCGCGCCCCGGTTTAATCAGCCCGTTACCGACTGCCTGTGCCGGTTGGTCGGCGCTGCCGGTCATCACCGCCACGCCTGCCTTCAGCCCTAACTCCGCCGCAGCCTCTGCCCGTAAGTACCCCGCCACCGCCATCGAAGCCCGTACATCCGGCAGCACATTTGTAGGTAGCCCTGCTTTGTTCATAATGTTCGCTGCCCATTCGCGGGTTGTGACGTTGAATAGCGCTGTCGCCGCCGCGTCGCTGGGGTCGGTCGCGATTTCGCCTGTCATCCGCAGCCGCACATAATCCTTCGGCAGCATCACCTTATGGATGCGCCCCACCAGTGCTGGATCATGCTGTTTCAGCCATAACAGCGTCACCGCCATGAATCCCGCCGCTGGCAGTGTACCCGCTGTCGCCGCGTAGGCCTCTGCGCCCATCAAGTCAACCAACTCGCCTACGGTGCCGCCCGTGCGCTGGTCTGCCCAGATGATCGCCGGTGCGACTGGCTTGTGATCTGCGCCCACCATCACCGTGCCATGCATCTGCCCGCTGAAGCTGATCCCTGCGATTCGCTCGATCTCCGCGCCAGCCGTCACCTGCCGCACAATGGCGACCGTTGCCCGCCACCAATCGTCAGGGTCTTGCTCGGCGCGGTCAGGGGCAGGGTGGTGTATCGGGTATTCTTGTCCTGCCACCGCTACAGTCTGGCTGTTCTCTACGTCAAACAGCACTGCTTTCGCGCTCGATGTGCCAATATCAATCCCAAGTAAAAATGTCATAATGAATACTCACTAATTTAAAAATAAAAGGGCTGACGAATGCCAGCCCTCAACATTTTATACGGCTAACCCTTACTTACTCAGCAGGTCACGAGCTGCCTTCACCACCGCTTCGGAGGTCAGGCCGAATTCGCGGTACAGCGTCTCGTAAGGCGCACTGCCACCGAACCGGTCAAGCCCGATAGTCACACCGTCCGAACCGACGTAGCGATCCCAACCGAGTGTCACACCAGCTTCGATGCTCACACGGCGGGTGACACTGCGCGGCAGCACACTTTCCTTGTAGGCAGCACCTTGCTTCTCGAACAAGTCCCACGACGGCAGCGACACCAACCGCACTTTAGCCCCTTCATTTACCAGCGTGTTATACGCTTCGTGGGCGATATGCACTTCACTGCCACGACCCATCAGGATAATATCGGGGGTAGGGCTGTTTTCCGCCAGCACATAACCACCCTTTGCCACACCAGCACGAACATGGTCACCGGTGAGCACCGGCAAATCCTGCCGCGTGAAGATCAGCACAGCGGGGTTCTTGAGCGTCATAGCCGTGTGCCATGCGGCAGCCGTTTCATTGGCATCAGCAGGGCGGATGACCGTAAGCTGCGGGATAGTCGATAGGGCAACCGTATGCTCGACAGGTTGATGTGTCGGGCCGTCTTCACCGAGGCCGATGCTGTCATGCGTGAATACATATATGGCTGGAGCACTCATCAATGCGCCCAGGCGGATGGCATTTCGCATATAATCGCTGAAGGTCAGGAAGGTGGCGCTGTACGGCTTGATGATGCCGCCGTGCAGGGCTAAACCGTTGACGATTGCACCCATAGCGAATTCACGAACACCGAAGCGAACGTTGCGGCCTTTGACATCCCCTTTACCCGTGTTTGGCGAGCCTTTAATCAGCGTCTTAGTGCTGCCAGCAAGGTCAGCATCACCACCGATCATTGTGGGGAAGTGTTTGGCGATGGCGTTTAACACATCACCGGAGGCATTACGGGTGGCGATTTTCTTGCCTTCGGCGAAAGTCGGGATGTCAGCGTCCCAGCCAGCGGGGAGTTCACCACTTTGCGCCAAGTCCCATTCGGCGGCGAGTTCAGGGTTCTGGCTGCGGTAATCGGCGAACAACTTATTCCATTCATCTTCATAGCCGATACCTTTTTCCACAGCTTCACGGAAGTGTTCGAGGGCTTCACCGGGGATATAGAAATCTTCCTGCGGCCAGCCGAAACCTTCCTTAACCAGCTTGATTTCGTCGGGGCCAAGGGGTGAACCGTGGGCTTTGCTGGTGCCCTGTTTATTCGGGCTGCCGTAACCGATGACCGTGTGAATCAAGATGATCGTCGGGGCATCGGTATAGCTCTTGGCCTTGGCGATAGCCTCATTAATGGCAGCCACATCATTGCCGTTATCGACATCCAACGTGTGCCAGCCGTAAGCACGGAAACGGGCAGCCACATCTTCAGTGAAGGTCATCGACGTTTCACCGTCAAGCGTAATCTTGTTGTCGTCGTACAAGAAGATCAGCTTGTTTAAGCCCCATGTGCCAGCCAATGAAGCGGCTTCGGCACTAACACCTTCCATCAAGTCACCATCACCAACGAGGCAGTAGGTGTAATGATCGACAATCGGGAAGCCGAGGCGGTTGAAATGGCTAGAAAGGAAGGCTTCGGCGAGGGCGAAACCAACGGCGTTGGCAGCACCTTGACCGAGTGGGCCAGTCGTGGTTTCAACACCGACAGTTTCATGGACTTCGGGATGGCCGGGGGTATGATAACCCCATTGGCGGAAGTTCTTGAGTTGTTCAAGCGGTAGGTCGTAGCCGGTGAGGTGCAGCAGCGAGTAGAGCAGCATTGAACCATGACCAGCCGAGAGCACAAAACGGTCACGGTTAGCCCATTTGGGGTTGTGTGGGTTGTGGCGAAGGTAATTCGTCCAGAGGGAATAAGCCATCGGTGCAGCACCCATCGGCAGGCCGGGGTGACCACTATCAGCCTTTTGAATGGCATCAATCGACAGGGTGCGGATGGTGTTGATTGCCAGCGTTTGCAGGTCAGAGTTCACGAGTTTTGCTCCTTCGTGGCATGAAAGCGTCGGGTAATGACGTTTCATATTAGACGGTGTTCCATAACACCGATATTACGACGTGTGGATATTTTGATAATTTACAGTGCGATTATAGCACGTTGGGCGAGGTTGGGATGCAAAGTGGGGGTTAAAAGGCGGTGAATGTGTTGAAGTGCCTGTTAAACAGGTGATAACAGGCAAGATTAAGGGAATTGTTACGAATAACCCCTTCCGTCGCTGACGCGACACCTCCCCCGCAGGCGAGGGAGGCAAGAAAAGTGCTGAGTACTGAGTGCCGAGTACTGAGTGAAAAGGCAAAAACAGAAATAGAAGTGAGCCTAAGTCTCGGCTGTGAAATGGATGAGGACGGGTAAAGGTTTGAAAAGACAAATCAAATCCGAACGGAAAATAAATTGAGTTGTAAGAACTTTTGTGCTAAATTTTTAAGCTCCTCGATTGCTTGATCGGGAAATAGAATCTTTATTTAACCGCCAAGTCGCCATCCCACAAGGGGAGGCTTCGCACAGAACGCCAAGATCAATTCAGAGAGATTAATCAAAAAATCCTAAGTGTTTAAAGTGGATGATCTCATTCACATTCAAAGCATATTCAATCCAAGGTATTCCATTGCAGCAGGTGAACTATGAGCAAAGACATCACAAACAGCGGGCAGTTTAAAACGGGACAGAGTGGGAACCCGAAAGGGCGACCGAAGCGCAGTCGTATTTTGACCGAGCTTTTGCAACAGCAGGGTTCGGCGCGGTTTATGGTGGGGCATGACAGTGTGACGGCGCAGGAGGCTTTGGCGCGGGCGGTGTGGCAGTTCGTGGTGACGGGTGAGGTGTGGTTGATGGGCAAGAAGCTTGAGGCGAGCAGCGCGGGAGAGTGGGCGAGTGTGGTGAAGTGGCTGTACGCGCATGTTGAGCCGACGCAGATGGCAACGGTTGAGGAGAGTGATGGGGAGATGGTGATTCGGGTGGTGAGAGAAGAATAGATTTAACCGCAGAGACGCAGAGAAAACATTGAACCGCCAAGACACCAAGAACGCCAAGTTTAATGCAAAGGAGAGACCCCACCCTAACCCTCCCCGTAGTAACAGGGAGGGAACAAGATAAGGCTGAGTTCTGAGTGAAAAGAGCAATACAAGCATTCACCACAGAGACACAGAGAAAAACAGAAAAACAGAGAACACAGAGAAAAACAGAAAAACAGAGAACACAGAGAAAAACAGAGAATACAGAGAAAAACAGAGAATACAGGGGACAGCGAGTGGAAGTTGAAATCCGGTTGGCGAGGCTGCATGAGGCGCAGGCACAAATACGTGAGTCGGCGGCACGGTTTAAGGTACTGGCGTGTGGGCGGCGGTTCGGTAAGACGACGGTTGCCGTTGACAGCCTGTGTGATGCGCTGATTGCTGGCAAGAGTGCGGCGTATTTTGCACCGACCTACCGGATGGGGTCGGAGGTGTGGCGGGAGACGAAGCGCATTTTGATGCCGCTGCTGCGGGATTGGAATGAGCATGAGTGGCGGTTGGAATTGGTGACGGGCGGGGTGTTTGAGTGCTGGTCACTGGCGAACGGAGCGGCGGAGACGGTGCGGGGGCGCAAATATCATTTCGTGGTGGTGGATGAGGCGGCGCTGTTTGAGTCGGGAGATGTTTGGCACAGCGCGATCCGTCCACTGCTGACGGATTATGCGGGTGGGGCGTTGTTCGCGAGTACACCACGGGGGCGGAATTGGTTCTGGCAGTTGTATCTGCAAGGGATGAGCGCGGATTTCCCTGATTGGGAGAGCTGGCGTTTGCCGACGGGGAGCAATCCGTATATTCAGGCGGGAGAGATTGAGGCGGCGCGGAAGGGGATGCCGGAGCGATTTTTTAAGCAGGAGTACGAGGCGGTGTTTCTGGATGACGGCGGGGTGGTGTTTCGGAATGTGGATAAAGTGTGTGTCGGTAAGGATAAAAATACAATTGAACCGCCAAGTCGCCAAGAACGCCAAGATAATGCAGAGGAAGATCATCCGGAGCGGTGTTTCTTTGGGGTGGATTGGGGGAAGGATAACGATTTTACGTGTGTTTCGGTGTTGACGCGGGGTGGGCGGCAGATCCATCTGGAGCGTTTTAACCAGATGGGGTGGGGTGTGCAGCGGGGACGGCTGGCGGCGCTGTATGAGCGGTTCAAGCCGTATGTGATTCTGGCGGAGGAGAACAGCATCGGGAGTGTGAATATTGAGGCGCTGCAACAAGAGGGTTTGCCAGTGCGGGGGTTCATGACGACGAGCAAGAGCAAAGCGCCGTTGATTGACGAGCTGGCGCTGGCGAT
>JAPUDW010000327.1:0-92355 GCA_027492915.1 Bacteroidota bacterium
CGAATTGCTTGTCCCCAAGCTGCCAAAGGAATACTTCGCCGAGACTAAGCCGGAGTTTACAGGCGGGGTTAATGAATTCACACCGGATCGCCTCGTTAGTTTGGGAACAGTCGGGCAGCGCTAACAAGCATAGAAATCCAGCTTGGGATAAATGAAAAGGGTATGGGGGTCGTTTATGACCAGTGAAAATGTAGTGAAGTCGAAGTCTGCCCCATTAATTTTGGAGGCAGTTGCCTCATGGCTGGCAAACAGTTTTGCAGTTGCTCAGAAGTTGATTGTTTCAGGTTTTAATCGCTACCTGATCTATTGGCTGGTTCCAATCATCATCTTGGTCATATGGCAGTTGGCTGCTCAGTTCGGCTTGATTGTCGTGCGTATCCTGCCACCCCCACTCACTGTCTTGCAGGCTGCCATCAAACTCGCATCCAGTGGCGAACTGCTCACCGATATTGCCGTAAGCACCGGACGCGCCCTTAGCGGTTTATTGGTTGGCGGCTCGATTGGCTTCCTATTGGGCATGTCCAATGGTTTATTCAAGCGTAGTGAAAAGCTGCTTGACACCACCGTTCAAATGGTGCGAACAATTCCCAATTTAGCTCTGCTGCCACTGGTTATCCTCTGGTTTGGTATCGGCGATGGCGCACGACTATTTCTCGTGTCTTTCGGCGTGTTCTTCCCAATTTACATCAACACCTTTCACGGTATCCGCAATGTCGATCCTGATCTGATTGAAATGGGACAGGTCTATGGCCTTTCAAGGTGGCAGCTTTTTAGACAGGTGATCTTCCCCGGTGCGCTGCCGTCAATTCTGGTGGGCGTTCGGTTATCGCTGGGCATTATGTGGCTGACCCTCATTGTGGCAGAAACCATCGCGGTGGATTCAGGCATCGGTTATTTGGCAGCAACTGCCCGTGAATTTATCCGTGCGGATGTACTAATTTTCGTAGTTGTACTTTATGCCTTCCTCGGCAAGTTATCCGATGCGGTTACGCGCTTATTAGAAAACCGATTGCTGAAATGGCAACGACAATATCGTTCTGGTGCAGCAACCAAGTAACTTTAGGAACAACCTTACTATGGCTGAACAATCGAGTGGTATCCCTCTTTCAGTACACGATGTTTATAAATATTTCGATGATAAACAAGTGCTGCATGGGATTAACTTGGATGTCAAAGCTGGCACTTTTGTGGCTATCGTCGGCAAAAGTGGCAGTGGTAAAACGACCCTTTTACGTTTGATCTCCGGTTTGGACATACCCGATAAAGGTGAAATTCACCTTGCCGATAAACGGCTAGAAGGACGTAACGACCAAATACGCATCATGTTTCAGGATGCCCGTTTACTGCCGTGGCGCAGTGTGATTGAGAATGTCGCGATTGGTTTAAGGGGCGATTGGCGTGCATCCGCCACAGAAACACTTGAACATGTTGGTTTAGCAAGTCGAGTCGATGAGTGGCCGAATTTACTGTCGGGGGGTGAACGTCAGCGGGTCGCGCTTGCAAGAGCCTTAGTAACCCGACCACCTTTGCTCCTATTAGATGAACCGTTAGGGGCGCTCGATGCATTAACACGCATCGAGATGCAGCGATTGATTGAACGCTTGTGGCTGGAAGATGGATTTACCGCTGTACTCATTACCCATGATGTTGAAGAAGCAATTGCGTTGTCAGATCGGGTGGTCTTGCTGGAACATGGCAAGATTGCGCTTGATTTAGAGATTGATTTGCCGCGTCCACGTCCAAGAGGAAGCGCCCAATTTGCAGCACTTAAAGAACGGGTCTTAAGCAGGGTGATGGCTGAACCGGCGGACATAAATACGACCGGGGTCGTTTAACCACAGGCAGTTGGGCTTATGCGATGATGTGGCGAAGAGGTTAACGCGGTGGTCTGCAAAACCACTATTCGTGGGTTCAAATCCCGCCATCATCTTTTGATTGATCCTAATATTCAAGAAGAGGTTACAGGCATGATCTGTTTATCACGACGCACATTGAAATAACTCGTCGCATTTTCGAGCGATTCTAGGCTGCTATAGGTTGAGCATAAGTGGCAGCACGATAGCGATAAAAAGTATTTGTAAAAGTATAGGAGACAACATTGAGAGGAATTGTTCTAGCAGATATTACGTGGAGCGAAGCGGTTTCCGCTTTCCAAACGCATCCGGTTGCTTTGCTCCCCATCGGTGGTGGAACAAAGGAGCACGGTTTTCATCTCCCATTGGGTACCGATTTGCTCGTTGTTGATGAACTCGCCCGTCGTGTCGTCGAAGTGTCACCTGTCGTGCTTCTGCCGTCACTGGCCTATGCCTATTATCCAGCATTTGTGGATTGGGCAGGTAGTGTTTCAATCGGTTCACAGCATTTTGCCGGATTTGTTGGAGACATCATTCGTTCACTACACCGTCACGGGGTAAAGAAGTTCGTGATTCTCGATGGTGGTGTATCTACGCACCCTGTACTCGGAACACTCGCGCGTGATTTACATGAGGAGCTTCGTGTGAGTATTGCCGTAACCAACATTTTGGGATTAGGGGCAGAAGTACAAGATGAGATCTCCGAGCAAGAATCCGGTGGACATGCTGATGAGATGGAAACCTCCAATCTACTCGTTATCCGTCCCGATTTGGTCAAGATGGACAAAGCTGTCAAAGAATTTCAGAAAGTTTTGCCGGGAGTAATTGGCCCAACGGGGATAAGAAAATTTACCGTTGGCGGCAAAATGACGACTCAAAGTGGCATCAATGGTGATGCGACATTAGCAACAGTCGAAAAAGGCGAGAAGAGTCTAAAAGCTATGGCTGATGACATCATCACATTTATCCAGCATTTCGCGGCTGCACCACTGCCATAAACCTGATTCATGTATCAATCTATTATAGGAGAAAGATGTTCCATGTTTGCTAAAGCGAAAGTGTTACTCCTTATATCCCTAATAGGGATTTTCAGCACATTGGGCTTATCTATCGTTGGAGCTCAATCTGAAAGTGTATTACGAATTCCAATCAGCAGTGACCCTGCTAGTCTTGAACCGGGTTTAGTCAAAGAGTTGGTTTCCAGCCTCATTTCGGGTGCCTTACATGCGGGGTTGTTTAAGTTCGATGACCAAACACAACTTACCCCTTATTTAGCCGAGTCTTATGAGGTTTCTGATGATGGACTGGTATACACCTTCCATCTCGCAGAAAATGCAACATGGCATAATGGGCGGGCTGTAGTGGCGGCTGACTTCAAAAAAGGTTGGGAACGTTACCTTAATCAGGCGCTAGCACCACAGGCTGCCGGCGCACCTTTCCTACCCATTGTGGGCGCACAAGAAATTTGGGATGGTAAAGCCACAGAACTCGCAGGGGTTGTCGCTGTGGATGAGAAAACGCTTCAAGTAACTTTAGCTGCCCCTTCAGCACGCTTCTTGGGTGATTTGGCAACGACACCAACGTGGGTTGTTCCTGCCGAGTCAGTGGTCGAAAACACGGCAGCTTGGGTCGAAAATCCCGTCGGCGCAGGCCCCTTCAAATTTGTCGAATGGACTCCCAATGTCAAAATCGTTCTAGAAGCAAATGCCGATTTCTTCCTTGGCGCGCCTGAACTTGACCGCATTGAATTTGTCGTTGTGCCTGATGCAGCAACCGCCCTAGCACAATACGAAGCGGGTGAGCTGGATGTGGTTTCCGTGCCGGCGGGTGATCTACAGCGTGTGACTGAAGACGCGACACTCGGACAGCAAATTCAATATTTCACCCGTGCGCAACTCCAATATCTTGGCTTCAACCAGAGTCAGTTCGAGCCATTCAAGGATGTCCGTGTTCGGCAAGCGTTCAGCTATGCGATTGATCGACAGACCTTGGCAACTTCCATTCTAAACAATAGCTGGTTACCGGCTAACGGTCTTGTTCCGCCTAACATCCCAGAACATAATGCTGAACTGGTAGCCAATGCTTATGACCCTGCGCGTGCTCAAGAACTGCTCGCAGAAGCCGGTTATCCAAATGGCGAAGGCTTCCCACCAGTTGAATTAGCTGGCTTGGACTCAACCATAGCGGAAGCGGTCGCATCTTTCCTAAACACCAACTTGGGTATCGAAGTCAGCATCATAAAACCGGAACGTGCTGACCTGATTGATGGATTGTGGGCGCACGACCGCTGGCAAACGTTCCTGTTTGGTTGGACTGCCGACCGTCCGTCCGCCAGTGTTTGGACCTATGAACTGCTCTACAGTGGTTTGGATAGCAACTTCTCGACCTACAGTAACCCCGCAGTTGATGCTGAGGTCGATCAAGCCATTGCGTCCCTCGATTCCGCAGCAGTCATCGAACACTGGCAGCAAGCAGAAACATTGGCAATTGAAGATGCTGCTCTTCTGCCGTTGGGTTACTCACGCTATATCTACCTTGTGAAGCCTGCAATTTCCGGCTTTGCCATCAACCTGATCGGTGCGATTTCGTTTGCCGATATCGCAATAAGCGAATAACACCCATACAAATATTTGAAATGTGGGCAGAACATAGTTGCCCACATTTCAATAACATACGATGAACAGATACTTCCTTCGACGAATCATACTCACTGTCTTTAGCTTGTTAGGTGCTACGTTTCTCGCGTTTGCTACAGCACGGCTGCTACCCGGCGACCCATTACGCTTGATGATCGGAGATCAAAATCTGTCGAGTGACATCATCGCAGCGTGGAATACCCGTTATGGGTTGGATCAACCCATATTGACCCAATATCTGCTTTTCCTTCGAAACGCGGTACAGGGAGACCTTGGCACCTCGTATCACTATATCGGTATGCCCGTCACAGAACTCATTGCACCTGCGGTTTTGGTAACTTTGAAATGGCAGACATTCGCGCTTGTGCTTGCTATCGGGGTGGCACTTGTGGCAGGCTGCGCAGCGGCGCTGAACCACAATACATGGATTGATACAGGCATCATGTTTGTTTCGGTGGTCGGTGTCTCGGTACCCGATTTTGCATTGGCAACCGTGTTGGTCGTTATCTTTGCACTTCAATTGAATTGGCTGCCTGTTGCTGGCTATGAGACAGCGGCACATTTTGTCTTGCCTGCTTTAACACTGGCAGTAGGGCCGTGTGCGCTGCTCTCCCGCATGGTACGGGCTTCCATGCTAGAAGTTATCCATCTCGAATATGTGACCACCGCTCGTGCCAAAGGGTTGAGTGAACGAGTCATTGTTATTCGTCATGTGCTGCGCAATGCCCTGCTGCCTGTACTGACCGTGATTGGCGTTATGGTTGGGCGTGTACTAAGCGGAGCATTCATCATCGAAACGATATTTAACATACCCGGCATTGGGCGAATTGGCGTTACAGCAGTTCTACAGCGCGATTATCCAGTAATTTTAGGAGCTACATTGGTACTGGCATTGGCGTTTCTGATAACCAATTTGGTGGTCGATTTACTTTACAGTGTTCTTGACCCACGCATTCGAGTATAGAAATGAACATTTCCACTTTAGAAAAGGTTTCCCCTCGCCCTCTAAACTCGTGGGAAGCTGCCTTACAACGTCTACAGCGTAATCGGGCGGCAGTCCTATCAACCGTGTTTTTGTTTGTGCTGTTTGCACTTGCAATTTTTGCCGATTTTATTACCCCCTATCCACCGGATTTAGCGAACTTTGCCGCTATCCGTAAGCTGCCGGATAGCGCACATATGCTCGGCACAGATGAAATTGGGCGCGATATTCTCACGCGATTGATCTATGGAGCACGTATTTCGTTGTTGATTGGCTTATCGGTGCAGATCATCACCACCATGATCGGTGTTGCGATTGGCCTCATTGCCGGATATTACGGCGGGTTGGTTGATGGCATTCTGATGCGAGTCGTCGATATTTTTTATGCGATGCCTCAATTTTTACTAGCCATTTTCATCATTTCCCTGCTGCAACCAACGATTGGCAGCGTGATTTTCACCTTAGTTGTCATCAGTTGGACATTCTCCGCTCGATTGACCCGTGGGCAAGTATTGAGCCTTAAAACGCGCGAATATGTGACGGCGGCAGAAGCACTCGGATCAAGCCACTGGCATATTATGCGGCATCACATATTACCGAATGCCCTTTCACCCCTTATCGTGCAGTTTACGGTAGGGATTGTCAGCGTGATTATGGCAGAAGCAGCTTTAAGTTTCCTTGGGATTGGGATACGTCCACCCAATCCAACTTGGGGTGGCATGATTAACAAAGGACGTGAATTTATCCGCAGCACGCCACATCTGGCTATTTACCCCAGTATTTTGCTTGGATTGACCGCAGTTGCCTTCAATTTCCTTGGGGATGGACTGCGTGATGCACTTGACACTCGGTTAGAAAATTAAAGAGGTATATATGACTGTTAAAATCACTGTCTTAAGTGAGAATACTTCAGGAACGGCTGAAGGCTTGCTTGCGGAACATGGGCTTTCACTCTATATCGAAAAAGATGATCAGCGTATCCTTTTTGATACCGGGCAGGGGGCGACGGTCATCGCAAATAATGCCTTAAGATTAGGAGTTGATCTTACGGATATTGATGCGATTGTAATTAGTCACGGGCATTCGGATCACGCAGGTGGATTAGCCCATGTCTTAGGTCTCAACAAGCGCGAACTCCCTGTACATGTTCATCCACTCGTATTTGAAGATAAATTTTCGATCCAGAAAGCGTCTGATGGAAGTGACATCCTACGCGATATTGGTGTACGTTACACGCGGGGTTATCTCGAATCCTTTGGTGCGCGTTTTGAAGTTAGTACCGAAGCCCACGAAATCTTCCCGAATGTTTTGCTGACCGGACAAATTCCACGGGTCACTGATTTTGAAAATACCACTACTCGTCTACGGGTGCGGCGTGATGGAGAACTGATACCCGACCATGTTCTCGATGAACACAGCATTATTATTCGCACGGAAAAAGGGCTGATTCTCTTACTTGGGTGCTGCCATCCGGGTTTGATTAACACCATTAAATACGCCATTCAGATAACCGGTGAAACCCGCTTTGCCGCTGTTATCGGCGGAACCCATCTCATGTTTCACACAGAAGAGCGTCTTCAGCAAACCATCGCTGCTTTGCACAATTTTGATATTCAGCTAATCGGCACTTCGCATTGTACAGGCAGCAAAGCGAATGCACTTATCCGTTCCCAATTTCCTGATCGTTTCATGGAATGCAATGTTGGGAGTGTTGTGACTCTGGATTAAACAGCTCGAACGGAACATTACGTTTAGATTTGGATTGGCCTATCACATTCATGAAAGCAGGTAAGGAAAGTATGCGTAGGGTTATCCAAAATGGTCGTATTGCTTTATCAGTTGAGGTGTGATATTTTGTGAATAACTCCACAATAAGCTGATGGAATTTGGCGACAGCATGAACTGGAAAATGTACCCACTGTGTTGTGTTTGTATGAACCACAAGAAGAATCTTGTACGGTGGGTGGCTGCGCATACCTAGCATCTAGCAATATCTGCTACGTTTAAAGCCCTGACACTACCGTGTTGGGGCTTTTTTGTTTGTCAAGCTATTGGCTGCTGTGGATGGTGTATTCTGTGACAGAAGCATTAGAAGGAGATCATATGAAGCGGAGTGGATTGTTCTTATTGGTTGGCTTGCTGCTTACACTCGTTCTATCGGGAACGGTGTTGGCTGCTGAGCCGGTTTACCCTGATTTGCCGGACTTGGGTGGACAGGAAGTGGTGATTGCGGTGGAAAACCTGTATCCGCCGTTCCAATTTGAAGATGCGGCCAGCAGCACGGCAATCGGCTATGAATACGATTTCATTGCAGAACTGGCAAAGCGGTTGAACTTCACACCGGTGTACCAGAATACCAGTTTCGATGTGTTGATTTCAGCAGTCGGTGAAGCGCAGTATGACGCGGGGATCACGGGGATCAGCATTCGCGAAGAACGCAAATCGATTGTGGACTTCAGCGATCCGTACATCAACTTGGATCAGTACTTGCTGGTGCGCAAGGATGAAGACCGGTTCGGCACACTGGACGAGTTCGTTGCCAATGCCGATTTGAAACTCGGCGTACAGGAAGGTACCTCTGGCTTCTTCGTGACCGAAGGGGTTGTGCCTGAGGATCGTCGGGTGGTGTACAAGGAATTTGGTGCGTTGGTGCAAGCCTTGATCGTGGGCGACATTGATGCCCTGCCAGCAGATGCCTCGGCGGCAGCCGGTTTCATCAGCACGACTGCGGATGCGGTCAAGCTGACGGGTGATCCCATCTCAAAAGATGAGTTTGGCATTGTCTTCCCGAAGGGCAGCGAACTGGTATCGGCTTTCAACGCCGGCATTGCCAGTGTAAAAGCGGATGGTTTCCTCGACTACCTCTATCACAAGTGGTTCTTTGATTATAAATCAGATGCTGATACCTTCTACCCTGATTTGCCGGACTTGGGTGGACAGGAAGTGGTGATTGCGGTGGAAAACCTGTATCCGCCGTTCCAATTTGAAGATGCGGCCAGCAGCACGGCAATCGGCTATGAATACGATTTCATTGCAGAACTGGCAAAGCGGTTGAACTTCACACCGGTGTACCAGAATACCAGTTTCGATGTGTTGATTTCAGCAGTCGGTGAAGCGCAGTATGACGCGGGGATCACGGGGATCAGCATTCGCGAAGAACGCAAATCGATTGTGGACTTCAGCGATCCGTACATCAACTTGGATCAGTACTTGCTGGTGCGCAAGGATGAAGACCGGTTCGGCACACTGGACGAGTTCGTTGCCAATGCCGATTTGAAACTCGGCGTACAGGAAGGTACCTCTGGCTTCTTCGTGACCGAAGGGGTTGTGCCTGAGGATCGTCGGGTGGTGTACAAGGAATTTGGTGCGTTGGTGCAAGCCTTGATCGTGGGCGACATTGATGCCCTGCCAGCAGATGCCTCGGCGGCAGCCGGTTTCATCAGCACGACTGCGGATGCGGTCAAGCTGACGGGCGATCCCATCTCAAAAGATGAGTTCGGCATTGTCTTCCCGAAGGGCAGCGAACTGGTATCGGCTTTCAACGCCGGCATTACCAGTGTGAAGGCTGATGGTTTCCTCGACTACCTCTATCATAAGTGGTTCTTTGATTACGCGCCTGCTGCGTAAATTGGATCGTTAGGGCGACCAATACAACTAGAGAGGGTATAAATGGTGGCATGATGCACTGTTTATACCCGCCTGTGTTGTATACTCATATTTTCGTTTTGTATTCTTGCTAATGAGCTGTTTATGGCTTCCCACATCCAATCAACTTCTGAACAACCACCGCGTTTTTATAAACGTAACCTGCTCATTCGCCGTATATCGCGTGCCCCGTGGTGGTTACTGGTAGCTGCCATCATTATTCTCTTGTTTGTATCGAATGCATCATCAGACCAAACTTACCGGGAAGTATGGGGGCAGGTCAGTCAAGGAATTAAGACGACGGTCTGGGTCAGCGCGGTTGCCTATGGTTTTGCCTTAGTGGTTGGGTTGGCAATAGCGTTATTGCGGCGATCCCATAATATTATCGTTTATCAAATCGCTACTTTTTACGTCGAGATTGTGCGCGGTATTCCCACATTGGTGCTGGTCTATTACATTGTGTTAGCGGTTGTCCCAGAACTGGTACGTTTAGGCAACGAACTAGGTGCATGGTTGGTTATTAACAATGTTTTACCCTCGATTGGGAATGCCTTAGCGGCTCTAAAAACACGCGACATTGATAACACTTATCGTGCTATTTTCGGCCTGTCAATTTCTTACAGCGCATTTTTGTCAGAAGTTTTCCGAGCAGGCATTGAGAGCATTAGCAGTGGTCAGCACGAAGCCGGTATGAGCTTGGGTATGTCGCGCTGGCAAATCATGCGCTACATTGTATTACCCCAAGCAATACGAAATATCCTGCCGCCTTTAGGCAACGATTTCATTGCGATGCTGAAGGAAAGCTCACTGGTGTCAATTGTTGGCGTAGAAGACATTACGCGGCAAGGCGCAACTTATGCTTCTGCCAATTTCACATTTTTTAAAAGTTATAACGTTGTCGCACTGACCTATCTTGTGCTGACACTATCGCTTGCCATGTTAGTCAAGCTGATGGAATTTTATTTGGATCGGGGTAAATCTCGGTCGACTTAACTTTTTGAGTTCGTTGGTTCCTATTCTGCCGAAATGATCGGGTTATGAGCCGTAGTACTAATTTTGTGGACTAAACCCGTTTTATAGACTGAGCTAAAAATAACTTGAAATAAAAGAGTTGGCTAACAGCAGACTTTTGATACAGAAATTATCTAATTATTCAGGGAGGTGTATGTATACCTCCCTGAATGGATAAAGCGTTACGCTACTAGAGCGAGTGCTCTTAGCTCGCGGGCGTCGCTTCCGCTGTAGCCTCTGCTGATGTTACCGTCGGAATATATTGGAACTGATTATCCTTGACCTGAAAAATGTAGAATGCCGCGTTTTTGACATCGCCATTCTCGTCGAAGGATAATGGGGTTCCCAGAACACTCAATGTTTGATCTGTATTCGCAACTTCATCGCGCACAGCCTCACGGGACAAATTCCCGGCTTCATATGCCCGTTGGATCGCCTCTAAAACCACAGTGGTAGCAGCATAAGCCGCTGGCCCGTAAGTGCCAAATTCACCGTACTTCTCGGTGTAGCGTGCTACAAGATCAGCTTGTGATTCAAGATTGTGGATATCAGGTGCAAAACCAGATACATATGCGCCCTCGGTTGCACCCGCAGCACCTAAGATAAAGTCATCGACCGAGATGAAGCTGTCGCCACCAAACAGGATTGCAGTGACCCCCTGCTCCTGAAGCTGGGTAGCGAGTAACGCCCCTTGAGAGGCAATTTGTCCGGGGAAGAAAATAACCTCTGCATTAGATGCCTTGATTTTCGTGACCAGTGTCGAAAAATCAGTATCATCTTGTTTCACCGAATCACGCCCGACAACTGTGCCACCCGCAGCTTCAAAGGCTGTCGAAGTTTCGTCCACCAAACCGCTTGAATACGATGTTTGGTCGTCAATGACGAATAACTGTGTTGCCTTGAGTTCATTAGCAATAAAAGCACCATCGGTTGGGCCTTGTGCTGCATCGGTCGGTACCACACGGAAAAAGGTGTCATAGCCACTCTGGGTAAGTGAGGTACGGGTGGCCGAGCTTGATATATGAACCAGTCGCGCTTCCTTGAGGTTACTCGCAATCGCTTCTACTTCTTGGCTGCCCGCTGGCCCAACCAAGCCGTAAATATCACTATCAGCAATGAAACTTTCTGCGACAGTGATGGCGGTAGCCGGATCCAGTGCGGTGTCGCCCTCGACTAATTCGACACTCCAACCCGTTGCAGCATTGAAATCTTCAACAGCTAATTTAGCCCAATTCAACTGCTCGGTTCCGACAGAAGCGGCTCCACCGGTGAATGGCCCTAATATGCCGATTTTCACATTGACCTCAGGTGCTTGAGCCAATGCGACTGCATTAAACCCAACCAGAACAAAAGCAAATAGTAGTATCCCGACGAATGATTTACGAACGCTAGACATGATTGTCTTGACCTTTCTAATGGACGGTGATGAGTAATGTGAGTGAGAATCTTGTGCCATTGAGGTATAGAAATGCAGCCGACAATCGAACGACATACAGTTGCTCATTACTGCGAACACACTTCTACACGACCTGTAAGAGTCCAGTCTTACAACAACAATCAGATGAATTTGTCATCTTAATAACCTCGCTTTCAAGCTATTGTGAAGATCAATTGCAGCGCTTGAGTGAAACAAAAAGAGCCAACCCGGTTACCGGATTGGCTCTTACAAGCGCAAAGACTAATGAATAAAACTTAGCGCGCCTCAGCCCCCCAATAGGCAACCTCTACTAGCTGTATGTCAGAAACCATACACATGTGATAACACATACAGGAGGTTGAGTGGGCGGAAAAGCTATTCATAATAAGCGATACTAACACAGTATTTTACAAAAGCAAGCATTAAACCAAGTTATAGCAATTTTATTGAGTAACCCGGCAATTAATTACTATATTTAGTCGATTAATATCCTTCATAAGGCTATCACACCCTAGTCGGCCTCGAACATTTCTTGGCAACAAAAAAGCACCGCTTTGGTGCTTTCTCGCGTGTGTGACCCCACGGACACCCAAAGTGAACCCGAAAACGCTTTTTCTTCCCCTGGGATTCAAGATGTCATGCAATTTCTAGAATACATTAGTTTTCCTCAACAGTCAGCCCTCAAACACCTTCTTACTGATGAATAGTATCAACTGAGTTGTGCTTTGTGGTGGTCAGGGAGAGGTCATCCCCTCCCCCAACCCACCTTAAAGTCTCGCTGGTACCGGCAGCGCGACCCTGAAGATAAGTCTAGCAGGGTTGGCAGCCTCTCGGCGAACTGTTCGTCATTTTTATTGAGGAGGTTTTGTATGACCCGCGTTTTCGCATTGACCAATCACAAAGGGGGTGTCGGAAAATCGACATCCGCAACCAACATTGCCTTCGGCATGGTGGGATTACTCCGCCGTGCTGGAGCGCCGAATAATCGTGTCCTGTTAATTGATACCGACAGTCAAGGACATGCCACATTGGTTACCACTGGTCGCAACGATTTTGGTGCCGATGACAGCCTGTACTCGGTGTTGATGGCGGATCGTCAAACCGCTCCGCAGGTATTGGCAAACGCCATCGTCCAAAGTCATTGGGATATTGATTTACACGTATTGCCTGCGTCGTCGCTGCTTGAAGGTGCAGAACGCGAAATGATGGGTGTGGCGGGAGCACCCTATCGTCTTGCTGATCCACTCAGCAAACTCGCTGGACATTATGCAGCGATTGTCATCGATACCCGACCCTCATTTTCTCTGATGACAGAAATGGCGCTGGTAGCGGCAACCGATGCTCTTATTCCAGTCGAACCACGCTATCTGGAAACTGTTGGGTTGCTCAGCGTGTTGAGCAAGATCAACGATATTCGCGAAGGCTGGCGGCGGCCTGACTTGCGCGTGGGCGGTATCCTCGTCACCAAAATGGACACCCGTGTACGGGGACATCGACATTTATTGGATGAACTCAAAAATCACAATATCCTTGGCAAGATGTTGTGTGGTGTTATCCCAGCAAACGAAGCCGTGTCCTATGCTCACCGCGACCATCAGAATGTGTTCAGCTACGATCCGAAAGCGCCCGCCAGCAAAGCCTACGCCCAACTGGTCGGGACGTTGATGCGTCGCTTGGTAGCAGGAGCTGCCACATGAGCGGCAAACGGGATAACACTGCCAAGTTAGATGCCTTATTGGCCTCCGTCACCGACGACATGCTCGGTGGCACAGTACTAGAGCAATTTCAAGATTACGGACTACGAGTTGAGCGTATCTTGCTTGAACTGGTTCGCCCCGACCCGGTACAGCCACGCAGAGTACTACCTGAGCGGTTGCATTTTGCCTTCCATAATAACCGCATGACACCCACTCAGGCACTACGTGAACTGGTTCAAGCGGCACAAATCGCCGCCCGGCAACGTGGTCGTCCGTTTGATGGATTGCTTGATCTTCTCCCGAATGCTGACGATGAGAGTGATGAGGAAATAAAGGCAGCACCTTCGCCAGAAGAATCCTTCCTGCGTGATTTAGTCAATCTAGCTCTGACCATACGCGATGATGGACAGGTCAATCCCGTCACGGTGGTAGATGCCAGTGAGGGCGTGACACGGCTCTATCGCATTGAAACAGGTGAACGGCGATACTGGGCATCATGGCTGCTGCGTGATTTCATACCGGGGTACACAGGCGATGGGATGATCCCTTGCATTATCATTCCAGTCCATCAGGCATCACCTTTTCGTCAAGCGAAAGAGAATACAGCACGTTCCGGTTTGACTGCTATCGCGATGGCTCGGCAAGTAGCTTTGCTCCTGTTAACTGTGCATGGCTATGAAATCCCCTATCTTGCTGTCACCAATGACTTTTACCGCCAAGCTTTAGAAATTGACCTACGAGGTAAGAAAGAATTTACAGGCGAAATCCTGAGTGCAATGGGAGGAATCAGCCGGATGCACCTCAGTCGATATAAAGCGTTGCTTAAATTGAGCGATGAAGCAATAGACCTAGCTGATCGTTACAACATTGAAGAGGGCAAACTCCGTCATATTGTTTTGCTGGCTCCAGAATATCACATGGAGTTAGTACGTCAGGTTGTCGATTTGAACCTGACCAGCAAGCAAATTAAGGAGATTTGTGAAACAGAGGGCAATGAAGGAGAAAATGTTTCACAACCTCACGAAATGATCCCAAAACAAGCAATTCAGATGGCTAGAGTGGCTAGGAACAGTGCTACGACATCCGGGCAAGATTTTGCACGAGCACTACTACAGCAGGATCAGAATATTCATCTTGCCCGTGCTCGTATTGAAACCATGCGACGCATTTTAGACGAAGCTGACCTTCATTTGCGTAGTGAATGAGATTGTAACCACGTGGTTACAATCTCTTAGGAGAAGTATCTTGAGTTTCAATGCACGAGGTCCACCACTGACACCATAAATACCAAAAACCCACCGGCAGATGCTGAGGTGGGCGGGCGCTGGAGCGCGGTTGACAATTACATTGTTGTGGCTGGATACCCAACAATGTATCACGTCCCGAATCTCCACGCAAGTAAATTTCACCCATTATGGTCATGTTTTTGACATGGCTTATCTTAAATTTTGCTTGGAGACAAGATGATGAGCATTGACTTGGAACATATCCGCAGTCGCAATCCGATTGAAGATGTGGTGAATGAGAAATTTGCACTGCGAAAAACAGGTAATCGCTTTGTGGGTATTGAACATGACAGTCTAGTGGTGACACCGCGAATGGGCTTCTACTTTTGGAATTCGCAGGGTGAATTTGGTGATGTATTCGATTTTACGGGCCGCTATCTTCTGAACTTTGGAACCTCATGGAATAACCGCGATACCACGATGTTCATGGAGAGTGTACGTCACCTCGCCCAACGTGCTGGAATGACGTTAGAGACAAACAGTGATTTAAAGCAATCAGTAACTTGGGCACAAAGACAGCTTGTCACCCGGCTACACGAAGCGCTTCTGAGCCATAAACCCGCCTTCGATTACGTCACTTACAAGCGTGGGTGGCAAACCACGACCATCCGCGCTGCTCGATTGGGTTTCATGCCTCAAGATCGACGAAAATTGTTAGCTGATCTCAATCTCACAGATTCTTGGCAGTCAGTGGTGAACAAATTCCCACCAGATATGGTCGTCTATCCACATTTTGAAAAAGGGCGATTGGTTTATCTGAGCGGACGTTCTATCGAAGGCAAGCGGCACTACAATCCACCTGCCGATATTATTGGTGAACGGCACCCTTACTTCAACACAATGTACAGTGATGATGCTGATCAGGTGATCGTGGTTGAAGGACAGGCCGATGCAATTACATTTGCCGAATGGAGTATTCCGGCAGTTGCGATTGGCGGTATGACTGTCAATGATGACCTGATTAACAGGCTGAGAGGACACCGGCGCTTGTTTGTCGGATTGGATAATACGCCTCCGGCGATGCAGAAAGCATTGGAGATTGCCCGTACGCTCCATTCGGAAACCTATATCCCTGCATTACCTAATGGAGTAAAAGATGCCAACGAGTGGCTAGTGAAGAGTCGGGCAACATCGGACGATGCTGCCATCTTACTCAACAAAGCACGAAACTGGCTTGAAACGGAAATTATCTATACCGCTGATCAAGAAGGTTTGGCGCGACAAGATGGTCTGCGAGATTTGTTCAAATATGCCGTTGACCTTGATGAATTTGCGTTAGCTGAGTTCAAAACACAGATGGGTAAAGTCGGTATCAAAGGGCGCGTTTTCAGTGACATTCTTAAAGCCGCTAAAGCTCAGAGTGAAAAACTGGAACAAGCTGAAAACGATATGCCACAGATTTTAGGCGACGACGTGCCGTTGTTATCTCCAGCCCTCGGTTTCCAGCGTGATGTGGCATTGGTAACGGTCGCACTGATTGAACGTACAAAAGACAATCGGCTCAATACGCAGCCTTATCTGGTTACCGGTACACGAGAATTGAGACGCTTGACCGATGAACAAATTATCCAACTCAATGGGCATGAAGTCGCGCTACGCGTTATTCCAGAAGGTTCGGAATTTCTGATGCGCTGGCGTTTTAGTGACATTCAGCGCTTTTTGAATGGGGAAACAATCACTCCAATTGTGGTATTCAATACTATACATGATCTATTTGCCACTTATCTCGACTTTAAAACCCCTGTCGAAAGTCGTGTGCTTACTTTATGGGTCATCGGAACATACCTTTACACAATGTTTCCTGCCTATCCTTACCTTGCGCTCAACGGGCCGAAAAACAGTGGTAAAAGTACAGTCCTTCGCGTTGCACAGCCGCTGGCATTCAACATGGTCAATACATCCGACCCAACTGGACCTAGTATGTTCCGCCTTATCCATACTACAAGCTGTACTGTTGGTATTGATGAAGCCGAACGATTTCATAATCCCAAAGATCCTGGAATGCAGCAGATTCGGCAACTTCTGAACAGTGGTTACAAGCAAGGGATGCCCGCGATTCGTATCACTGGCGATGACATGAAACCACAGGCATTTGATGTGTATTCACCCAAAATCCTTGCTGCGATTGCAGGTCTAGAAGATATCCTCGCTAGTCGCTGCATTGCGGTTCCAATGCGGCGAACAGATCGTAAGATGCCCACTTTTCCAGCAGATTTTGATGGTGCAGCCATCAGACATCAGTTGTACACCCTTGCACTTACTCATTTTCAGTCGATTTATCGCAATTACTTTGAGCGACCTGAATTGCATACGCTACATAATCGTTCTGGCGAATTATGGTCGCCATTAGTCGCACTTGCTGCTTTCTTTGAAGAAGAAGGGGGTATCGCTGGATTACTGGGTGCGATTTCCGAAGCGGCAACATGGGACGAACAGTTGAGCCAAGGTAAAGCTCTTTCTGATCGTGAAGAAGCGGTTCTGCAAGCTCTCGAACTCCTGACACGGGGACATAGTGGTTCTTTGATTTGGATCCGTGCCGCTGATTTACGTGAGCGTGTAGCAGCACTACTCGGACAATCGATTGAGCGGATGGGTGATTCTCAGTGGATTGGTCATATCCTCAAGCGTTTGCATCTTGCTGATGAAGGGCGACGTAAACGGAGTACTGATGGGATGAGCTATGCGATTGAACCAGAAGAAGTTTTGGACATGATGCGTCGATATGAGGTGCAACCGATTGATGAATTGAGCGGCTAAAAATACTCTACATACCGTGCAAAACCCTACATACCCTTCATATCTAACCGAGAGCTATGTAGGGTATGTACGGTTATGAAGGCTTTTTGTACCTTGCTCATTATGCCTAATAATCCGCAGAAGCAGCCCATATAAACATCTGAAATTATGCTACTTATCAAAGGTTAACTCGGAAATACCCATTAGTTAGCTGACCGAGTCTTTTGCATGAATTTAGATTTATTAACTTTCTGTGATAAATACCTATTTTAATGATATTATAATCAGTAGTTGGCTACTTAAATAGATATGCAGCCACTATGTATAGGTTTTCTTGCGAAAGAAAATTGACCATGGTGTTTACTTAATATGACGAAGCCAACTTGTTTAGGAGGATGGTGTATGGCAACTAAGATTATTTTGGCGGATGACAGTGATTTGATGATGGTTGGAACGGAAGCCATCATTGAATCCAAACTCGAATATCGCGTGGTTGGCAAAGCGCATACGCTAAACGAAGTTCTCCAGTCTATTGAGCAGCAAAGCCCAGAAATTGCGATTTTGAGCGAGTGTCTTTATGATACGGATATTCTGAGCGCTGTAGATGCCGTGCGACATCTTTCCCCAAAGACATTCATTATTGTTGTCGGCATGATGACTGACGGTACTCTGATCCATAATTTGTACATGCACGGTATAAAAGGTTACCTGTATCGCGGCGACCCCCTACAAGAGTGCTTACTACCGGCTATTCGCACCGTCCTCCAAGACCGTCCTTATCTTTCACCGACTGCCAATGCTGAGTACCTGATTACGCTGCAATCAGGGCATCCTGTGCCGCAATTGAATGCCGAAGCACGGGCGGTCCTGAATTATTTGGCGCAAGGGGTTTCTATCAACCAGATCGCCTACCAAATGGGCACATCGCCACGACGGATCTATGCGATACGTGACCGTTTACGTCGCCGCTTCGGAGTCGAAACCAATGAGCATCTCATCAGTAGGGCGGTGGCAGACGGCTTCACTGTTATAAGCACGTTGTAAGTTTCCTCATCGTGGATGAAATTTTCCTTCCCATAACTTGTAAAATTTCAGCTATTGGTCGTGCCACTCTTGCTACTCTGAGATGGAGGAGCAGATGAGGAGGTCACGATGCGACGACGGATACTGTGGATCTTACTAATGTCTTGTGTGGTGGTGTGGGGCATCGCGGCCTTTCTCTCTGTGCCGTTACTGAGCGACCTGTCGGCAGATGACTTGCCGACTTTGATGGTATTACCATCGCTCACACCTTCGGCACGTCCTACGACAACGCCTTTGCCCACGATTACATCCACACCGACACAAACTTTTACGGCCACCAGTACGGCAACCGTGACACCGAGTGCGAGTCCTACTGCAACCGCAACGTTAGCGACGCGGGTATTATCGTTGAGCGCTGTTATGCCGGGAGTTTACCTTTCTCCGTCCCTCACACCTTTTCCATCAGGGACGATCTTGCTGTCTGCGCCACCTGACCCGGTTGAACCACTGCCAGATGCCACTTTACTTCCCCCACCGTATCCCGGCTGGTACAGCTTTGAGAGCGACAATCCCAATGTTATTTATTCTTCTCCTTGGGAATCGCGTTTGGTGCATGAAGCCAGTCGCGGTGAATATCACCGTTCCGAGGACATCCGCAGCACGATAGCCTTCGTCTTTGAAGGTGAGGGGCTGCGGGTGCGTTATGTGGCAGCTCGCAACATGGGCCTGTTTGACTTAATCGTCGATGGGAAGCTCCTCGATACTATTGATGCCTATTCACCTGAATTGTCTTTCCTTGGTACTCATGTGTACTTCGTTGGACGAGGGACACACCAACTTCTGATTGGCAATAGCGGTCGCAAGAATAATGCCAGCGAAGGCAACACAGTCGGGCTGGATGCTATTCAGGTCTTTCATGGCAGCAGTAATACCTTAATCTTCCCGCCGCCAAAAATGACTCAAACTGTAACACCCGCCCCAATTCCGGTGAAACACATTGAACTCATTAGTGCGCCACCCACGCTTCAACCGACAAACTTACCGATTACACCTAGCCCAACCCATGTAACCGTCCTCATTGCCTACGATGAAAATCGCAATCGGGCAGTCGATCCGGCTGAAGGGGTGGAAGGCATTCCGGTGCGGATTGTCACAGTGGGGACCAACCGGGTGATTGCACAGGGATTCACCGACAGCAGCGGCTTCGCCCAAATTGAGTTACTGCTCGATACCGACGTACGGGTGGTCGTGCCTTATTTTGGGCGTGTTTGGAATCTCCCGCGCAGTCGCAGTGGCGACATAGCGCCTTTCACCCTGCTGCTGACACCAGGCAATCAACCGAGCTTAATCCCCTAAAGGTGATTTTTATCATGCACCATCATTCAAACTGTTTGAAGCGGCCTATTTGTCTTTTGATCGTGCCTATTCTGTTGATCGTGTCGGAGTTGGCTTGTACTGGTACGCTGGCGGAAATGCAGGTCAGAGGGCAGCCCATTTTTCAGTGTCCGACGGCTATTCCCGTCATCCAACCGACTACACCACCCGGTTTTCCAACAGCCATCCCACAGCCGACATTAACACCAGTCGTCATTCGTCCACCGCAGCCTTTTTATTTGGATGATCGTGTCGAAGCGGGTGGCATTCAGTTTCGCCTGTCGAATGTGGCCGTTCTTTCAGGCACACAGCCCATTGCCGTATGGCAGTTCGACGTGTCGAACCGGCGCTCAACGCCTTATGAATTCTTTCCTGCCGGACAGATGGTTGTCAGTCAGTTGGCGGACGGACAAATCGGGCAGTGGGGCGCATCCGAAGCGGCTGCGCGTGAGGCCGGTATAGCCTTTCGTTATGAGAGCTACGACCTCAATCCGGATGAGACCCAAACGGTGCAGATGGCGGCTTATCTACCCTCAAGTAACCCGGCTCAGTTTGTTTATCACCTTGATCCAAGGGACTCAGCTATGACCCGTGTTATTACGTGGGTGAACCAGCCTAATCCTTATTGTTAGGAGCGATCATGCCCTTTATTGACGACATCCTGCGCGGGATGCAAATTCAGATTGATGCTTTCTACTACAACCTCTTGTTTTCGCTGGCTTCAATTCACTGGAGTATCCTGCGTGCCTTCATCATGATGGGGTATGCCATCGAACTCTTCAATCGCTGGCTAGCGGAAAAAGCCTTTGTCCCCCTCATTCAGCAAACCAACGCCAGTTTAAGTTTGGTCGTCAATGTGGCATTGATCGTCGCTCTGTTTGTACTGGGCATTACCTACTTACTGTCGGTCTTTGTTCGTTTGAATGTGGTCGAACCCCGCAGCGCTTTACTCTGGTATCTGGCAGGTGCCTTGTTTTTTAGTATTGGCCCATCTCTGTTTCAGGGGATGAACGACATTCGCCAGGGCATCGGCCAAGCCTTTTATCTGAGTGCGCTTAATGGCTTGCAAGCCAATGCCGGCGGCGCGTTCAATTCGCTGAGCAGCGTCGAAACCGATGAGCTGGGATTGCTGCCACTGTGCGACAACTTAGGAACGTATCTGCCCGGTGTGACCACACCGCAGAGCATTGATGGGTTGGATGTGGCATTATCCTATTTGCGGGCGGATGGCATCGACATCATGGGCTATCATCCGCCGTTTCGCGATTTCGCCTGTCGCCCGCATCCCCCTGACCCGGCTACAGGACGCTACACGGCTCGTGCGCTCCCTAACGAATGGGATTGGCTTGGTTCGTTTTTCGACAACACTCAGAGCGGTCAGCTGTATGAACTACTGACGGATGAAGAACGCCAACACAGCCTTGAAATGGCTTCTAAAGCCCAAGGACGTTTGCTGACCTCGTGGCCGCTGGTGCTGTTCGGCTTGTGTGAGCAGTTGGTGTATCTGCTGCTGACAATCGCTCAGGGGCTAACCTTCATTTCCTTTAGCTGCGCCATCCTGTTTGCTTTCTTTAAACGGACGGAGATTATCGCCCGCTCCATTTTAGAGCTGTGGGTGGAACTCATCATCCAAACCCTCATCATTGCCCTGATCCAATCGCTAGTAGTAGCCTTCTTTCTGGTGGGTACCGCCAGCGGCAATGGCTTAGTCGTACTGGGCATTGGTTTGATTTGTCTGGTATTCATGTTGATTGTTTTGTGGTCAGGTATTAAAGCCGTTTGGAACAGTTTCAACCGATTGTTCCGCGCCTTTGGTCAAGCCAGTGGTGGTGTATTCATCACACCGGGCGCAGCAGCGGCACTGACAGCGGGAGCCGGTGCGGCTGTCGTCGGTGGCACACTGGCAGTAGGCTCAAACGCTTTGTCAGGAATGAATGCTTTGGTTCAAGGAGCGACCCCGGCTCAAGCGGCTGGTTTGGCATTGGGCGGTGTACAGCAGCTCACTAGTGCTGCCCGAACCTTGGCTTATCTACCGGGTGTCCGCAATACGCCACTGGGTGAAGCCGCCGAGCAATTCACTGAGGGTGCGACTACCCGGCGCGTGGCCGGACCACTCTTCGGAACAGCTTTACTGACGGATCGCGATCCCACTGCGGCTAACTATGATGACCAGGGGCGTGTGATCAGTCGTCCGATGCTCATTCCAGCAGTCGGCGAGACACTTGAAAGTTGGACGGTTCCGATTGGCAGTCAACGGAAGCGCGACACCACCGATATGCACGCCGTTGACGACTGGTATGAAGATGAAGCCGGACAATTCGTTCCTATATATCCTCAGCGGATGGGAACCTTTACGGCGGTTGCTTTGCCTGAAAATCAGGCTGAATACCAGCGCACTGATTATGCTGCGGAGATGAACGAGGAAGAATTGGAGCAAGATATATCCGACACGATGAGTAGCAGTGGTTCGGTGCCTCATTCCCGACTAGATGAGGCTGCCATCCGGCTCGAACAGGCGGCTGACGCACTGGGCAACAGTGCCCGTTCCCAATTGCTTACAGGGCAGTTGAAAGTGAGTGGTAGTGAGAATGTCGCCGGGGTTTTGGGTGATGTCATTCGTCAGACCCAGACTGAACGCGGCAATACTGGGCAACCGCTTACCGGTGGCATGGATCATCTGGCCGTTGCCAGTGCAATGGCTCAAGCGATGGGACTGAACCCGCTTCAAGGGCAAACACCCATCAGCGAGAACCTGAGCCGCTTCGGTTTATTTACCGACCAAGCCTTGAGGCTGGGGTTATCTGGCGAGCAGACGGAGAAGGTCATCCGCGAAGTGAAGACTTCACCCGATGGGACGCTACAACCGGATACCCGTGAAGCGTTAGTGGGTCAGGTCAAGCAAGAACGTAATTTGTCATGGGACGATGCCCGCGGCCAAGTCGACACTCTGGAAAATCGGGCGCGGCTGCTGCCGGAACAAATTGTGGCAGTGGGTCAAATGTCCATACCGGTTGACGTGAACGTACAAGTCAAACCGGAGGTGACGGTATGAGCGACAACCTGACCTTCCACACGGTTGACGAACTGCGCGGCTTGCCCAGTGAAGCCTTGACTGCACTCTGGGAACTCGTGCCAACGGATCGCCAGAAGTCTTATAAAGCGGCTTATGATGGCGAAGTCCGCGCGGCAGGTGCGGCGGGTTCCGACATCCTTGAACGGCAGTTGGCTGGCGAACTACTGCGACGCTATCTGGAAACGGCACTTGTTCCGGTGGGTTCCCGCTGGGCACGGACACCAACCCGTGTGCAGACCGCTGCAAAACAGGATGATGGCCTTGAAATAAGCGGTGCTGATAGCAAGCAGCATCCGCCTTCGTTTAAGCTGATGGCTATCGGTGGAGTGGTTGCGCTGATTTTTGTGGGGCTGATTGCCATCCGACTCTTGGGCAGTCGATCCCCTTCTGTAGGGGCTCATACCGCTACACCTTCGCTTACACCAACGCTCCGCATTAGTCCAACACCCACGCCGTTGGCACTGGAAGAACAGGACGCCATCGTTCAATCCGGCGATGCGGATCGGGCAGCCGCTTATCCCGTCAGCTTGCAAATTAGCACAGCAGCTAATGACGCGCCACGTGTATGGGTAGTACAGCGACGCACTATTCGCGCGGCTGAGTGGAAATTCGACGACAACCCCGACACTGCTTCCTTCTTGAGTGGCATGTCGGTGCGTCCCGTTATCGGTATTCCTTATGCACCGGAAAATGCTATCCTCTTTCGCCATCTTCAAGCGGGATCAATTTTTAGTGTTACCCTCAATACCGGCGCGATTTTGACCTACGAGTTTGCGACCAAACGTAGTGTGAACCGCAGCGAGATCGATATTTTTCGCCAGATTAGCCCGGGCTTGGTGCTGCTTTTGATTGGTGAAACCGACCGCGATGGACTGCCCACGGGAACGCGGACATTAGTGACTGGTAGCTATTCGCCCGATCAAGAACTGACCCGAACAGGTGAGTTGATTGGGGCGGGTTTGCTGCCACCAGTTGAACCGACACTCGTGTTGACGCCAAGTGCACTGCCAGCACGTTTTGCTGGAGTCGATGTGCAGATTATCGCGGTGACGCAAACGGAGGGACAAATAACCACACGCCTGCGTTTATACAACGGTGGAACCAGCACATTAAATCTCATGCCGGATGACATCTGGCTGGCGTTGGGCTATGCGCCACAACCACCTGGACCGCGCATCCCCGCTGAAAGTATCTCGGCCTTTGACCTGCTGCCCGGACAAGCGACAGATCTCACACTTATTTGGCCTTGGACAGGTGAACCCTACGCGAGTTTAGGAATCGGCGGGTATCGTTTTGCACTACAATTCACACAATGAAAATTCAACAATCCATAACGAGAGAATGTTGCATGATTTAACACCAGATACTTAGACTTGTGATTGAATATCTTGTATAAACCGGCTAATGTTGCCGAGGCAGCAACTCCCCTGTGGATTACGCCAGTCGCAGGCACACTGCTCCATGCGGATTCCTTCATTAATGTCTTCAAGGACTGTACTTTCATCCGATTGGGCAACTTTCTGACGAATCTCGCCTAATGTGTGTTGAAAGCAGTAACAAATCAAGACATCATTCGATTCCGGCTCTTTCTGATAGACACGTTCACGAATATCAGCTGTGCTGAATAATTGCTTACTATCTTCAGTGAAATAAACCACTGGACAATCTCTGGTCGAACAAAAACGATAGGTTACATTGCGCACCAGACGTAAGCTCAGCGATAGCATGGACTTCACAGTTGCTCCATCTACTATCTTTCCTTTGACACCGCAGTTCGGACAGATTTTTTGCTGAGTCGATAGGTTTGTTTTGATTTCATCACTCATTGTTTCCATCCTCTTTTGGTAAACCTATCTTTATTAGATGACAAACGCAGCGTTTCATCTCAATATCTTCAGGCATGGTCAAACCGACGCGATACAGTGTTGCTAACTCCTTGCGCAAACGTTGTAAATCGGTAATGCGTTGTTCAATCTCTGTGATTTTGTGCCCGATCACATCCATGACATATTGACAGGGAGGCTCATTCTGATCTCGAAATGCCAGAATCTCGGCAATATCTTCTAGAGTAAAATCTAACCTTCGCGCTCGACTGACAAAGCGGAGACGCTCAGCATCTTGGTCGTCATACATCCGATAGCCATTGTTCGCTCGTTTGGGTTGCGGAAGCAGGCTTATTCCCTCGTAGTAACGGATTGTCTGAGTTGACACCCCTGTTTGTTGGCTGAGTTCACTAATTGAAAACATCAGTTGCCTCCATGTGTTTATGCTAAAGCTTATAGTCACTATAAGGTCAAGTCCTCAAAATCCGAATTCTTAACAAGGGCAGTGACGACTACTTCCTCACTTTTCTTGTTCACCTCGTAATTTTCATGCACCACGAGTGAAATTTTCGCAGGGTCGCTCAACCCTCTTTTGCTACGCTGAATCTTGAGTCAGGTGGGTATTCGTTTCTCGTGCCAGATGACCTCAAAGTATCAATCGTCACTTGCGTCATGGCGCACAGCATTCCACCTGACTCGCCATCATCAATTCAGTCAGAGGAGTTTAGCTGATGACTATTGCCGAGTTTATTCAACAGTTGTTCGGGGATGTCCAGGGGATTGTTCAGGTTATTGCGCCGATTGCCGCCGTCATCGGTTTTGTCGGGTTGGGCATCATGTATATGGGATCCTCGTGGCCGCTGCTGGGGGATTGGAAGAAGGACAATCCAAAAGCGGCCAGTCAGGTGGTCATCGGACTGCTATTCGTGATCTTCGCCGCCAGTGTCACCACGCTCATCGCCTTTACCTAGGTGATTAACCCATGTCAGCCGATTTCAAATCACATGTGCTGCTGCGGGACGAAAAAGGTTTTCTGGGCATCCCTTTTAAGCGACTGCTGCTGGCGGCCGTCGGTGGAGGTTTGGTCTACACCATCGTCCGCTTCGCCTCGGCTGGCGCTTCTATACCGGTTGGGGCAGTCTGCGGTATTACGCTGCTAGTCATGACCGGAATGCGCGGTGGTCTGCCCTTGTGGCAGCGGTTGCTGTATCAAGTGCGCGGGGTGCTGTTACTGGCTGCTGCTTATGAACCCACAAGCAGCTTGGGCAAGCTGGCTACCGCATTGGAACTGCCGTCGGGCCTCGCCCAGTTGGATGGGACGGTGGTTTTTGCCTCGCTCCAGTCCGATGTCGGAATTGATTTGCGGGAGTGGACATTGTTCACGTCGCCAGTTGAGGCGGATCATGACGATGGCCTACGCTTTGTCAGCGATCCGCTGGAGGAAGTGTCATGAGCGATCCGGTTCACACCTTTCGTTTGGAACCCTTTGACATCATGCTGCATGCCACTCAAGAAGGCGTGACTTCATTGCAATCCCGCTTCGCCAATTGGGCGCGGACGCTGTCGGGACCGGCGCGTTTCATCTGCTGGCAAATGCCCGCCACGCTCGACGACAAGATTGTAGCGATAGGGCAGACCCTCAGCGCCACTGATGATGTGCAGCGAGCGCAGCTGCTGATGGAATACCGTCGTCATTATGAAGGACTGCAAGCGGATGCGGCTTACCAGCGGGCCTTATGTGGGATGGCCGTGTGGTCGGAACATAATCCCCGCGCGCAGGCGGCGGCCATGACCTCGGCCTTTGATACCGCCGTTTCCGTGGCAGATTGGCCGCCGCTGTTTGAGGGGCAGTATGCTATGCGCGAGACACCTCTTTGGTATTTAGCGCCCAAAGGGCGTCCGGGTGGTCGCCCCTACTGGACGGTTTTGTCCAGTTATGAATTTACGCCTGCCACATGGAACTTCTTCCGACCGCTGCCGGTGCTGCTGCTCCTCAATTTCCCGCTGGCAATCTGTGTGGATATTCCCAAATCCTATGACCGCAACAGTGGCATCAATGCGGTCGAGAACATCATCCAAGCCTATCAAGTTCATTTGGCGGGGATGACCGGCGAAGACAGCCGTTCGGTACAACGTATCGCCGACTGTCGGAAGACGCTGGCCGAGATCAACGCCGGGGATTTGCTGCACACGGTCGGTATTCATATTGCGGTGGCGGCAGATGATTTGCGTACGCTGAAAGAACGGGTACAAGCCATCCTGTCGGAAACGCGGGCGTGGTTCAGTTTGCGTCAGGAAGTGGGCGAACTGCTAGCCCGTTCGGTCAGTTTCTTTTCACCGAAAAGTACCAAAGAGATTGGTCTCCCGGACACAACATGGCCGGTGACCTCGCGTGAACTGGCCTTGATGCTCTCACCATTAGGCTACCGCAAGCTGGCGACCACAGACGGAGTGCTGCGTGGTGAAGCGGTCGGGGCGTTCTATCCGGTCTTCCATAACTCATGGCGTGATAAACGCGCCACCCATGAAATCTGGGTGGGTTCGTCGGGTTATGGCAAGACCTTTGCCTTGAACTGTTATTTGACCCGCGAATATGCTGAAACCGGGATCGCCTTCGACATGCTGGAGCCGATGGGACATGGCAAATACATTGCCGAAGCCTTCGGACTGCCGTGGTATGTCATGAGTGCCAAAGCCACCTGCCTCAATCCCCAAGATGTCATGTTTCCGACCCTAATTGAGCAGAAGAATCACACCATCCGCATTTATGAAACGGTCATGGGACGCTCGCTGTCCGGCGGTCAGCGCGAAAATCTGGAACGCGGTTTGCTGGGCGAAGCACTGGAAGTGTTGTTCGGCGGCTTCCCTGAGTTAGGCAAAGTCACCCCAGATTTGTCGCCAACCTGCGACATCGTATGCGATGTGCTTTCAGGCTTAGGCGATAGTCCCCAAACCAAGAACATCGCCCGCAATCTGGCACAGGAAATCGCGGGGTTGTGTACCGGCAGCGGTCCGTGGTCGAGTTTTCTGAATGGTACCACCAATGTCGATTTGACCCGTGGCGGACGGGATTGGATCGGGCCGCGCGTGTTCAGCTTCCATGATCTGGAAAGCGATCCGATCTTGCAGGCACTGGCTTATACGCAGGTCTTAAGTGCCATCCGCCGCGACAGCCTGATCGATGAAACCCCGCGCATCATCGCAGTGGATGAGGTTTATCGCCTGATGCGCCATCCGTCGCTGCTCGATTTCCTGATTGAAGCGGCCAAGACCTTTCGCACCCGGCGCAAAAAGCTGATTTCCATCGACCAGTCGAAGCATAACTCGCCGTGAATTGCGGCAGCGGCTTGAACGGAGCAGCCATCTCCGCCTGGTACTCAGCCGTCTCCGTCCACGATACCGTCCGGGGATAGGGACGCTTGCCCTGATAATGCCTCGGGTAGTGATCCCCATTCCAGCGGTAGGCGTAACGTTCGAGGAGTGACCGCCAGGTCGCACCCGGGAAGGCCCGAAGAATCTCCACCTGATCGACATGCCCGTCAATCATCTGTCGCAGCTTCTCCAGATCATCTTCTTCCCAGAAATAGCCCCGGCTCAGGTGGCCGGACACCCGCTCCGAGGTGCTACCGTCGCGCCAGTGGATGACCAACCGCTTGTGGTGGCGGGAATATTTGGTGATGGTTAGATGGGTGGCGAATTGCTCGAACAGCGACCGCTTCTCTTCGCGGGGGACTTCGCTCCAGCGCCGGATGATGGTCTCCAGCACCGGACGGGCATCCACCAGCGACCGCGCCTGCTGGTCATCCGATTGCAACCGGCTCAGCTCTTCATGCAGGCTGGCGAGTTCACTTTCAGCGGCTTCATAACGGGCTTGCGCTCGTGCCACCATCTCCGGGTTGGTCAGTAACCCCAGACTGGCGATGATATTGTCTTTGGTCTGCTCGGCTTGCCGGATAGCCGCCTGCACCCGGCGGATGTCACCCTGATCGACCTGTTCATGACTGGCGAGGGCCGCTTGCCAGAGGGCTTCATCAATCGTGGTCGCCTGCAGTCGTTCCAGCAGCATCCCATCCACCAGACTGTCCACGATTTCGGCGCGGATGTTCCAGACATTCGCCTTGTAAGGCAGCTGCGCCAGTTGGTACTGATACTTCCCGGCATAGGTGTTCCAGATGCAGGCCAGCCGCTTATGCGGCTGCTCCGGCAGATCATCGCTGTAAGCCAGATAGGCGTAGGTCGGCGGCGGCTGAGTCCGCTCTTCTTTGGGATGCCGTATCCAGGGGCGATACGGGACATAATCCGGGTTGGGCTGCCCGTAGAAGTCGGTTGGCGACAACCGGTTGTAGGCGTACATGAACAAGTCGAGCGGCACAATCGCCTCGTGATTGTTGAACTGGACAATCGCCCCTTTGTGAATCCAATGCCCGATGTAAGCCACGTTGGTCAACATGTAAGCGAGGCCGGTCTGGGAAGGAGTCAGTCCGCCGGTGAACGGTGAACGCCGGATCAGATGGTCCGTGACCTTGAAGCCTTCTGGCACGGCACCGGCTGGGATCTCCGGGAAGACCGGGCCCCCGTGATCGATCTGCTGCCAGGTCTTCTTGAAGTTGCCCTCGTTGGCGCGAAACAACTCGTAGTAGGCGAGCAGCACATCGGCGTAGAGGTCGAAGCGTTTGTACTTGCGGAAGTCGGGGTTGAGCGACCCATTGGGCAGATGACTGCGGGTATCGACCATGAAGCCAGGCAGCACCTTGCGTCCCGTCCACAATCCGCTGGCATCCCGCCGCTGGCGGGCTTTCACCAGTCGTCCGCGAATCTGGTATTCGAGATAATCTGCCGCCCGCTGCGACTCCTCGCGGAACATCTTGATGTGCGACGACCCCATGATGGGATGGGCGAAGTCGTAGATCATCATCGGGGTCATGACTTTGACGTTGTTACGTTTGCAGGCGTCAATGAAGATGTTGGTCTCGATCATGGTCACATCGCGGAAGAAGCGATCCACGTCCTGCGCCGCCACCAGCCCAATCTGACCACGCTCGATCAGGTCGTAGAGCATGGACATGCCCCGCCGTTCCTTGATCTTCTTCTGCCCGCTGACCCCAGCATCCATGTCGATCATGTGGACGCTCTCGCGCACCCAGCCCTGCCGCAGCAGGTGTTCGATCATGTCCACCGTTTGCAGCGTGGTTGAGATGTTGCCGATCTGACCCTCGGACGACTGGCGATAGTAGACGGCCGCCGGGCGACCGACCGGCAGGGGTTCCAGCTTGTAGGGATCGACCGGCGCTTCCGGTCGTTTCAGCGGGCGTGGCATGGGATTGTCGAAATCTCCTGATGAACGTGCCAAACAAAAACGCCCTGCACGCCGCGAGTGGGTACGGCAAGAGCAGAGCGCATGGGTTACAATGCGATCTAGCCCTGCGACGTGCCTCTATCACTCGCGGGGTCAGCCGGATCGGGGTGTTCCATCACCTCGGTCTGGCGTGAATGAACTTCCCCAGCAGTGTACTCCTGATCCTCCAGCCGCGCAACAATTCGGAGCAGCGAGCGATACACCCCCAGCAGGTTGATGGGTTCGGTGTAGCTGCTTGGCTGTACGTCGAGGGTTTGAATAGATGGCTGCTTGAGGGTCAACGCTTGGCCTCCGGTGGTTGGACACGTCTGACCCTCACAGGATAGCAAAGTCAAAGAGCCGAAAGCGCAGAAGATTTCAGGTTTTGGGATGCAAGATTTCAAGTGGGTGAAGCAGGATTTCAGACGGTTAGAATCGAGCCAGGTGATGTTAGAAGTCAGTTGCACCCCTTGCACATGAGCATACAATTATCCATAGTCGCTACTTGTGTTGGGGGAGTCCATGACAACTAAACTCAATATCTTCATCAGCTCGAAGATGGTCGAACTCAAAGCTGAACGTGATGCCCTCTACGCTCTGCTTCCGACCCTCAACTATGGGGTGCGCCCTCAGCAGGTTGCGATAATCGTCGCTGGTATACTGACTACCCCGGTCAGAATGATGGATAAGCGGACCGCTGGGTTGCCGTTGAGTAAGTGCCATGTGCAAAGCGGCTTCGGTCAGTTCGGAAGGCAGATGGGATGCCATGCTCAGTCCAACGATTTGGCGCGTGTACAAGTCCATGACACCCGCAACATACAGATAGCCTTCATCAGTGGGAATATAGGTGATGTCGGTCAACCAGACCGCATCGGGTTGGGCGGTGTCAAAGTGTTGCTGAAGCACATTCGGTTCAAAACGGTGATCGGGATTGGACTGCGTGGTACGCGGCTGCCGTCTGCGAGACCCTTTGCCGCGTAAGCCCAGCTGCTGCATGATCCTGGCAACGCGATTGTGACCGACAACCTCGCCTTTCGCTTGCAGTTGAGCATGAATGCGTGGCGCACCATAAATCCCACGAAACCGCTGCCAGATCGCTTGCATGCGCTCGCCTAAACTCCGGTTGGCTTGCTCCCGTTGGCTCACGGGGCGATTGAGCCAGGCGTAGTAGCCACTCTCGGATACCTCCAACACCTCACACAGGCGGCTGACCGGAAACTCATTCTCACAGGCGGCAACTGCAGGGTATTTCATGAATGGAGATCCTTGGAGAATATCTGCACTGTGTTTTTAGAATATCCCGCTCCTGACGGGTGATGTCTAGCTCACGCTTGGCCTGGCGCAACTCCGCTTTCAACTCTTCGACCTCACTCCGTTCCAGCCCATCCGTCACCGCATTCACTTGATAGCGCTTTTTCCACTGGCGCAACAGGTTATGGCTCAAGCCCAATTCATCCTCGATTGCCCCCACGGACTTCCCGCTACTTTCCTGGAGGCGAATCGCAACCCTAAGGGGAAATCGATTTGAAATTGTCGTGATTAAATCTGGGTATTGAACTCATTCACCCTCTTGAAAAGCGATAACTTTAATTCGTTTCTCGATAAACTTTGGGAGCCACCTCCAAAGAATTAAGAAGATTCACGCTTAGTGTTTGGGAAATATGCCGTAAAATGAACATAAGGTAAGCAATCTGCTGTGCCAACATTCGAGCATGGTTTGATTGTCTACTCATTGCACAGAAGCACGAATCTAGCACTACGTACTGGAGACAATTATGATACGGCATGGTTCAATCACCACCCTTTTGCTCGTCCTATCGATATTCTTGCTCTCTGGAACTGTATTGGCTGAGGTCCGCTTTGTAGTCGTACAAGAGCCGATCTCTACACCTGGTGTGATCCCTGTCCCGGTGCCAACTGAAGAACCGGCTGCTCCCACAGAAGAGATACCCGCTCCTACAGAAGAGGCGCCGACTGAAGAAGTCACGGAAACACCGGCACCCACTGAGGAAGCTACACTTACCTCCTCACCGGAACCAACAACCGAAACCCCATCACCGTCTGAAACACCGGTCATAATCCGGGTTGCTATGAACGCCAGCCCATCTAGTGGCAATGGCCCACTAACTGTGATCTTCAGCGATGCCAGCACGGGTTCCGGCATCAACGATTGGTCGTGGGATTTTGGTGACGGCACCAGCGCCAGCGGGCAGGGGCCGCATAGCCATACCTATTCGACACCTGGCACCTATACCGCCAGCCTGACCGTCCGGGGTGCGAGTGGCAGCGCCACCGCCAGCCAGCAGATTGTTGTCTTTTCGCCGGGCAGTACAGTTGAAGCCAATTTCACCTATCAACAAACCAGTGCACTGGAAGTCTGCTTTAGCAATAGTAGCACTGGTGCAATCACTTCGTCAGTGTGGTCATTCGGTGATGGCAGCAATAGCGCAGAAACCAGCCCCTGCCACACTTATGCCGCACTGGGTCAATATACCGTCAGCCTGAGTGTGACCGGGGAGGGCGGGCAAACTTCGACCGCTTCCCGTACTGTCACACTCCTGCCGCAAACAGAGCCACCGAATGCAGCCTTTACCCCAGACCGCACTACCATTGCACCGGGTGGCACTATCCGCTTTAGCGATCAAAGCACCGGCATCATCCGCTCTTGGGCGTGGGACTTTGCTGACGGCATCACCAGCAATGAACGGCATCCGTCTCATCAGTACAGCACAATTGGAACTTACATCGTTACCCTGACCGTCAGTGGGCCGGGCGGCTTCGACCAGGTAACCGCCACCATCACGGTTGCGCCGGAAACTGTGTTGACCTGTTCTTTCAACGCGCCGAGCCGGGTATTTGCAGGCGAGCAAGTCACCCTGCGGAATACCTCCCGCGTGTCACCGGGCAGCTTCAGCGGCTTCACCTGGTTTGTGAACGGGGAAACTGCTGCCACTACAACCGACTTCACCACTTCTTTTGGCGAGGCTGGCAGTTACACTGTCCGTTTGGTAGGGCTGACTCTGGATGGTCAGACTTGTCAGTCTGAACGCACAGTAACGGTTCTGCCTTCCAACGGTGTCATTGCGGATTTCACCGGAACGCGCAATGTTATTGTTGGTGCTGAGATTTGCTTGCGAGATCGCTCACGCGGGACAATCCTCTCCCGTTCCTGGGATTTTGGTGATGGCACCAGCAGTGCGGAAACCGACCCTTGCCATAGCTTTGGCAGCAGCGGTCGCTACAGTGTGAAGCTGACGGTCAACGGGGAAGGCGGAGCCACCGACAGCCGCGCCCGGACGGTGAATGTCTATGACGCACCCACGTTGACGGCTTCCGCCAACCCGGTAAATGGGGTTGCGCCGCTTTCAGTCGATTTCTCTGCAACTGGCACCAACATCAGTAATTATGAGTGGGTATTCCCGGACGGTTCACGCGCTTTTTCTGCCAATGCCAGTTTCCTCTTTGACCAACCCGGCGAATATACCGTCACCGTGAGTGGCAGCGGCCCGGTGGGTTCGTTGTCTTCCAGCCTGACCGTTCAGGTGCGGGCAGCCCGTGATGTGCGGGCAGCTTTTGGTGCCTCGGCCTGGAATGGCATCGCGCCAGTTGAAATCTGTTTCACCGATCACAGCGAAGGGGAGGAGATCACCTCGTGGGCATGGAACTTTGGCGATGGTGCCACCAGCAGCCAGAGCAATCCTTGCCACACCTTTACCAGTGCCGGGCAATACACCGTCACACTCCAGGTAAGCAATAGTGACGGCATGAGCGCCAGCGCCAGCAATACAGTGCGGATTTACGATCCGGGCAGCGGCAGTGCCTCTTTACGCATTACCTCGGTGAACGAACTCACCGTGTGCTTTGGCAGCACCCTCGATGCCGGTATGAATATCGTGCGGTGGGAGTTTGGTGATGGTAGCACCAGCACCGAAGCAGAACCCTGTCATCCTTATCTAGCAGATGGCACCTATGCGGTGAAGTTGATCGTCACAGACATCAGTGGCACCGAGCGGGCGTTGACAGCGAGCATCTCCGTCAAGGAAGACGAGGCCGAAGAAGTAACAGCAACACCGCCACCGACTGAAACGCCTGAAATCAATGTCTTTGACCCGGCCCTGAGCAAGCTGGGCTACCTGCCAGCAGGCAGCATCGGCCTAACCGGTGAAGAACTGCACTGGTTGACGACCGTCACCAACAACGGCAATGCAGCCGGGGCAAATGTGGTCATCGTAGATAACGTCCGCCCAGAACTGCGGATTGACGCAGTGCAGGTTGCCTCCGGCAGCAGCTACACCATCAACGGACAGCAGGTTCGGGTAACGATCCCCACGCTGCTACCGGGTGAGCGCCAGGACTTCACTATCGTCACGACGGTGCTGACCAGCCCGAGATCCGGCACCATCAACAATACGGTCCAGATTAACGAGACTGGCGATAGTGCCACCGCCACGATCGTCATTCCGGGCATGATGATGATTCAGGCCGCGCCACCCACTCCAAACGGCCCCATCCCACTGATCAACGGTGTGCCGGAACTAACCGACTTTGCCGGTGAAGAGTTCTGTATCACGCCCAACTTCACCAATGCGGGTAGTAATGAAGGCTATGGCCCGTATATCACGCTAGTGCGGGATGCCAACCTGTCCCTGAACAGCATCGACTACCTGGGCGTAAACCTGATGGCATCGCCCTTCCTGGTCTCCTCTGGTTTCCTGCCCGCCAATGATCCCATCGAAGGACGCGCCATTCCGGGAATAGCCGGTCAGCAGTGGATTACCGTCCGCCTGCCGATTGGCTCGCTCGAAAGTACCAGCCCGGCTATCCCCATCCGCCTTTGTATGCAGAGCGCACCGCTGGCGGCTTTCGGCGTGCCGCTGCCCATCACCATTTTCCCCGGTTATGAGTTTGGCGATACCCCGACGGGTGCCAACGGCCCTATCTCCAACTTGAATGATGTTGGTGGGATGGATAACGCCGGTTCATTCACGCCGATCCTGGTGACGTTTGAAAAGGGCAATAGCCTGCCGGAGAGTGAAGTAATCCCAAGCTGCTATCCCGCGCCACCGGTGGGCGCTCCGGGGCAGCCTGGCCCGGCCTGCGCTGTGCCGCCGGGCGTCCAATGGCCCTATGAATACTTTTTGGACATCGAACTGGCTGCTGGTCAAACCCTGACTACCAACAGCTATACCGATGTCCTCGACCCGGCCTTTGAGTTCTACCCGTACACCTTCCCGGTGACGACGGTAGCGAACGCCGTTATTTCCAGCGGCACCTGCACACCGACGGGCATCACCGCTACCTTCAATAGCAACCCGATTACAGCACTGCCTGCGCTGGCACCGCCCGGTGGCGGCACGTTGCAGGTGGATATTGCCAGCATCGTCAACCCGTCTGCCGCGACAACCTGTACACTCCGCTTGAGCTATCGCGGGTTCATCAATGACATTCTGAGCGAAACAGCGGCACCCACCACCTACGCGGCGACGAATAACGCCAGCTTTGGTTACAACCATGTCAGCGGCCCACAGCCGATCCTGACCGATACGGATGTGGTAGATGTCCGTAATCTCGAAATTCAGAAGTCGGCCTCGCCCACAACAGTTGTGCCGGGCGATGTGGTGACGTACACCCTCTCCTTCCAGTTGAGTGAGTACATCGGCATTCAGGCGCTGAGTGTGACCGACATCATCCCGGATGGCATTGACTACAACGTGGATTCTGCCACCGTGACCGTGCCGGGGTTGGGCAGCGCACCCATCACAGGTGCCAATCAGAGCATCAGCTATGGGGCAGATACTGGCACCCTGGTCTTCAATGTGACCGGCGCACGCCCTGGCCCGTACTCTGCGGCAGGTACGGTGAGCATCACCTACACCGGCACCGTCCGGCAGACCTACCGGGCAGGCGGTTCGTTGACCGGGTTTGTCAGCGCTAATGACAACCTGAACAATACCATCACCGCCAACTTCACCACCACTGGTGGGCAGACCTTCAATGATGAAAGTAGCGCCTCGGTCACCGTCGTTCCGAATAGTTTGACAAAGGAATTGGTCAGCACACCAGTGGATTCTGCTGCCGGGTTTGTTCCCGGTGAGCCTGTGACCTTCCGGCTGACGCTGCGGGTGCCTTCCGGCGATACGCGCAATCTGGTCATTGAAGATAACTTCCCGCTGCCGGTCTTCCAGGTGCAGGATGGTGACTTCGGCATCGAAGCCCGGACAATCACCCTGCCAGACCCCATCGGGCGCTCGGCTCCCTTTGACGTGCCGAATACCGATGGCTATTGCAGCAGCTATGACGATCCCAATCCGACCTTCCCGGCGTATACACGCGCCTGCGGTCTGCGTTTCGTCTACGGTACGGACGGCACCAACCTGCCCGCTGGCTCATCCGTCACCGTAACGCGGGTGGGCAATACCGTGCGGCTGAATGTGGATGCGCCGGTTGAAACCAACCTGACCGAAGAACGCCGCATTGTGGTTGAACTCACGGCGGGCATCATTGACCAACCTTTCAATGACGGCCTGTTCCTGTCGAATCGGTCGCTGGCCCGTTATACCAATACACTTGGTTCGGTTGTCACCCTGAACGCCGATGACTATGTGGATGTCGCCGCACCGGATGTCCGGATCTGCAAAGGCATTTCTGCTACCACCAATGCCTCCAGCGTGGCGGCTGCCGGTGCAGCCTGCCAGGTGACTGGTGCGCCCAACAATAACCTGACCAATGTGGATGCCGCTGATGTCCTGACCTACACAATTACGGCACAGAATGTGGGCAGCGCCCGCGCTTACGGTGTGGTCATCTCGGACAACGTGACCACTATCCCTCAATTGACGGGTTGTACACTGGTCAGTGTACGGGATGGCGCTGGAGCCGCACTGGCTTTTACCGGAACTTTCCCAACGCTCACCCTGACTAATCCGTTGCCGGGGGATGGCAGCGCGGGCGTTTCCACTGCACAGGCCACCGCTGTTGTGACCTATCAATGCACAGTTGCGAGCAATGTTGTCCCGCTGACAGCACCTATCGTCAACCAGGCGAGTGTGGTCTTCGCCGCCTTTAGCGATATCCTGCCGGGTGGCCCGCACCTCAACCCGCCAACTGTGCCCTTCGCGCCGCGCACCGATGTTGCCAACTTTGTATCGGCTGCGCCGAACATCACCAAGGCTCGCACACCGGCAACTGCCACCATTGGCGACCTCATCACCTATACACTTGCGGTGGACATCCCCGGCGGGACGATGAATAACGTCTCGATTGTGGATACACTGGATTCCGGGCTGGCCTTTGTGGACTGCACCAGTGTGAGTGTCACCAGCGGCACGCTGACCAGCAGCCTAGGCGCAATCAACACTGCCAACTTCTGCAACGATCCCACCAACCCGGTGATTGGCGCAGGCGGCGGTGCCGCCACCTGGAACTTCGGCAACCTGACCGATACGGGTAGCAATAACACCGACCTCGATACCATCACCATCACCTATACGGCGGTGGTGCTGAACACGGCTGCTAACGTCCGGGGGCAAGACCGCAACAACAGTGCAGAACTACGTTGGGCTAACCCGGCGGGCGGGCAGTTCACCGATAACGCCAGCGCACCGGATACACGCCTGGTCGAGCCAACGCTACTAGTCGACAAGACGGTGGCTCCGGCGACTAATCTGGATGCCAATGATTTAGTAACCTTCACCATCGACATCCGTCATGCTGCCGGTAGCGATGCGACTGCTCACAACATTGCCCTCAGTGATGTCATCCCATCAACCCTGACCTACGTCCCTTCATCGTTGGTTTTCGTCGCAGGGACAGGGCGGGTTGCACCAGTCACCTTGAGTGAAGCGGCTGGCACCATCACCGCCACCTGGACGAGCCTGACCACCACTCAAACCAGCCGCCTGCAATTCCAGGCGCGGTTGGTCAATACGGTTCAGCCCGACCAGCCCATCACCAATACAGCAGGCATCACCTGGACGAGCCTGCCCGGTAGCCCAACCAACACGACTTACAATCCGCTGGGTGTGGAACGCACGGGCGACCCGACGGGCCCCGGTGGTGCTGCCAACACCTATACCGCGACTGATCCAGCTACGCTGACGGTCGCCAGTCCAACTGCGACCAAGACCGTTGTATCGACTTCTTTGGCAGATACCGGCAATGGCAGTGATACCGACCCGGATTTGACTATTGGCGAACAGGTGACGTATCAGATCACCATCACTTTCCGCGAAGGTGTGACCAATAACGCCGTCATTCGGGATGACTTGCCGACGGGAGCGGCGGTGCTAGGCTACATCAGCAGTCGGATCATCAGCATCGGCAGCAACCTGAGCTTCAGCAGCGCGACTCCAACAGTCGGTCTGGCAGGAACAGCTACCGACACCAACGCCGATACGATCCTCAACCGAATAGATTGGAACTTGAGCAACGTCACCAACACGCCTGATAACGTTGCGAACGCCGCCGACCAGATTGTGGTCGAAATAGTAGCCCGTGTGATCAATGTGGCTGACAATAGCGGCCTTAGCCCGACGCAAGACCTGAACGTGGTCAATACCGGGCGAATCCGGTATACCAACTTCGCCGGGGCGACGGTTGCCCAGAATGGCACCACAACGGTTGATATTGTCGAACCACGCCTGATTATCAACAAGAGCGCCAGCGTCCCCCAGGCCGATGCAGGCGATACCGTCACCTATACCGTGACGGTTCAGAACACTGGTACTGCCCTTGCCTACAATGTCGTCATCACCGATCCCATGCTGCCGGAGCTTGAACTGCTCACCGGCACGGTGACAACCAGCGCCGGGGCGGTGACCCTGGGCAATACTGCCGGGGACACGACTATCCGGATTGATGCCGTCTCACTGGCGATCAATGGGACCATCACCATCACCTATCAGGCGCGGCTGCGGCCCAGCGTCTTCCCCGGTCAGAATTTGGTCAACACGGCGTCACAAACGTCCAACAGCCTGCCGGATGGCACCGGGCGTACTGGCAATAGCAGCGACCCGGCAACAGTGTTGGTGCTCCTGCCGCAATTCAACAAGGATATTGTCAGCACGTCGGAAGGCGCGACCTTCCCCGGCGTTGGCACAACCGATCAGTACACGGCAGCACCTGATCTGGCGATTGGCGAGACCATCACCTACCAAATGACCATCGTCGTGCCGGAAGGCACCAGCAACATCCTGCGCCTGGTCGATACCCTGCCCAGCATCGGCGCGGGCGACCCCGGCACCCTGGATCACATCAGTTCCCGCGTGGTCAGCATCGGTGCCAACATCAGCAACTCGGCACTGGCAGTCGGCGCATCGGGTAGCGTCGTGGGGCAAGTTATCACCTTCAACTTCGTCGGTGGGACTCCGATCTCCAACGTGGCTGATGGCCTGAGTAACGCCGCTGATCAGATGGTGGTTGAAGTGGTGGCACGGGTCAGCACCATCGCTGCCAATGCCAACGGCGACCTGCTGACCAACCGCGCCCGCCTGACCTACGATGGCAACAACACGCTGGACGCCAGCGCAGCAGCGGATGTGGTCGAGCCGAACCTCAATATCGACAAGAGCGCCAACCCGACCACTGGCCTGAACGCGGGTGATGTCATCACCTACACGCTGGTCATCAACCACACCGCCACTTCGACCGCTGATGCCTTCGATCTGCGGATCACCGATGTGATCCCGGCGGGTATCACCTACGGTTCAGTGACGACTGCGGCCTCCACCTGCGATGAACGCGCCGGTTGGTCGGCGGATGTCAGCAGTTTGCCCGGCACGGCCGTCTACCGCTTTGACGATCTCCCACTGGGCGTGTCCTGCACCATTGTCTACACGGCGACCCTCGCCAACACCGTCACCAACGGCATCACACTGACCAACACCGCCAGCCTGCGTTATTCCTCGCTGGATGACGGCACGCCGGATATCAACGACCCGAATGAGCGCGTCTACAACGATAGCGACCCGGTCTCGGTGACAACTAACCTGGCTCCGCTGTCCTTCACCAAGACAGTGGTGGATAGCTCAGAGACCTACACCGGCGCGGGTCAACACGGGGCAACCCTGACCGACCTGACCATCGGTGAGACTGTGACCTATGAACTGCGCGCCCGCCTGCAGGAAGGGACGGTGCCGCTCACTATCACCGATACGCTGCCCGCTGGCCTGACCTTCGTCAGCGCCACCTTGAACCTGCCCGCCCCGACCAACATCACCATCCCGGGTGGCTTCCCGGCACCGACCCTCGCCGGTCAGGTGATGACGCTGACGCTGGGTAACGTCGTCAACGCCGCCGATAACCTGGTCAATGCCGACGATGATCTGGTCATCTGGGTAGTCGCCCGTGCCAGCAACGTGGCTGCCAACAACGGCACCACCGGCCTTGATAAGATCAACACTGCCCGACTCAATTGGGGCGGCGGCACCCTCACCGATACCGAGACAGTCGAAATCATTGAGCCGAACCTCAATATCGACAAGAGCGCCAACCCGACCACTGGCCTGAACGCGGGTGATGTCATCACCTACACGCTGGTCATCAACCACACCGCCACTTCGACCGCTGATGCCTTCGATCTGCGGATCACCGATGTGATCCCGGCGGGTATCACCTACGGTTCAGTGACGACTGCGGCCTCCACCTGCGATGAACGCGCCGGTTGGTCGGCGGATGTCAGCAGTTTGCCTGGAACGGTCATCTACCGCTTTGATGACCTCCCGCTGGGCGTAAGCTGCACCATCGTGTACACGGCGACCCTCGCCAACACCGTCACCAATGGGATCACGTTGACCAATACCGCTACAATGGGTTACTCCTCGCTGGATGACGGCACGCCGGATGCCAACGACCCGAACGAGCGCGTCTACACTGACACCGACAATGCGGTCATTGATACCAATGTCGCGCCGCTGTCCTTCACCAAATCGGTGATTGACACCTCGGAGGCTTACACCGGCGCAGGTCAACACGGGGCGACACTGACTGACCTGACCATCGGTGAGACCGTGACCTATGAACTGCGCGCCCGCCTGCAAGAAGGCACGACGCCCATCACCATCACCGATACACTGCCAACCGGCCTGAGTTTCGTCAGCACCCAACTGGCACCGACCAACGGCGCGAATGTCACCATCACGGGCGGCTTCCCCGCACCGACCCTCGCCGGTCAGGTGATGACGCTGACGCTGGGTAACGTCGTCAACGCCGCCGATAACCTGGTCAATGCCGACGATGATCTGGTCATCTGGGTAGTCGCCCGTGCCAGCAACGTGGCTGCCAACAACGGCACCACCGGCCTTGATAAGATCAACACTGCCCGACTCAATTGGGGCGGCGGCACCCTCACCGATACCGAGACAGTCGAAATCATTGAGCCGAACCTCAATATCGACAAGAGCGCCAACCCGACCACTGGCCTGAACGCGGGTGATGTCATCACCTACACGCTGGTCATCAACCATACCGCTACTTCGACCGCCGATGCCTTCGACCTGCGGATCACCGATGTGATCCCGGCGGGCATCACCTACGGTTCGGTGACGGCTGCGGCCTCCACCTGCGATGAACGAGCGGGTTGGACTGCTGACATCAGCAGCTTGCCGGGTACCGTTGTCTATCGCTTTGACGACCTCCCGTTGGCAGCCAGCTGTACCATCACCTACACGGCGACTCTGGCCAACACCGTCACCAACGGCATCACACTGACCAACACCGCCAGCCTGCGTTATTCCTCGCTGGATGACGGCACGCCGGATGCCAACGACCCGAACGAGCGCGTCTACAACGATAGTGACACTGCGGTCATTGATACTAATGTGGCACCGCTGTCCTTCACCAAAACGGTGGTGGATAGCTCTCAAACCTACACCGGCGTGGGTCAACACGGGGCGGCCTTGACCGACCTGACCATCGGCGAGACCGTCACCTATGAACTGCGCGCCCGCCTGCAAGAAGGCACAACGCCCATCATCATCACCGATACGCTCCCGGCTGGTCTGGTCTTCATCAGTACCCAACTGGCACCGACCAACGGCGCGAATGTCACCATCACCAACGGCTTCCCGACCCCAACTCTTGCCGGTCAGGTGATGACGCTGACGCTGGGCAATGTGGTCAATGCCGGGGATAACACCGTCAACGCCGACGATGATCTGGTGATCTGGGTGGTTGCACGGGTCGCCAATGTGGCGGGCAATATCGGCACCACCGGCCTTGACAAGATCAACACCGCCACCCTCGACTGGGGCCCCGGCACCCTCACGGATACCGAGACGGTCGAAATCGTTGAACCCCTGTTGGACATCACCAAGAACGCCGCGCCGAACATCGGCCTGGACGCCGGGGACATCGTGACCTACACCTTCTCGGTGACGCATACGGGGGCTTCAACAGCAGATGCCCAGGATGTCAGCATCAACGATCTGCTGCCTGCCCATATGACCTACGTGGGCAATGTCGCCACCGTGACTGGGCCTGCGCCGACCGTCACCAATAGCTCACCCAACATCATCTTTAGTTGGGCGAACCTGCCGCTGGGTGCCACCTATACCTTCACATTCGAGGTCTCTATTGACCCGACCGTTGGGCCAGCCGCCAGCCTGACCAACACGGCGACGCTCGGTTGGTCAACGCTGCCCGGCGCTAGCCCTAACGAACGCACCTATACCGATACCGCCAGTGCGGTCGTCACCACCATCCCGCCGACCATGGAGAAGTCCATCTTCACCACGTCCCTGACCGAGACGGGTTCAGCCCAGCATGACCCGACCATCGTGGATGTGAACATCGGTGAGACTGTCACCTACTACATGACCATCACCATGCCGGAAGGCACCGCGCCGCTCACCCTGACCGATAACCTGCCAAACGTGATGACGGTCGTCAGTTCGCGGGTCTTGAGCCTGGGTGCCAATATCACCACCACCGGCCTTGGCGTTGGTCAGCCGGGCGTGGTCAGCGATGCGAACTTCGCCGATGGCTTGCCTGACCGGGTAGTCTTCAACCTCGGCACGGTTCTGAATGCGCCGGATGGCATCGACAACGCGGAAGACCAGATCGTCCTCGAAGTGGTGGCGCGGGTTGATGAAAACGCAGCCAACCGCAATGGCGATCAGTTGACCAATACCGCCACGCTGAACTACGGTACTGGAACTGTTACCGATACCGAAGTCGTGGAGGTCGTAGAACCGGAACTCAACATCGACAAGTCGGCGCTGGTCGTCACCGGGCGTCCCGGCGACATCATCGAATACACCATCGTGGTCGATCATGTGGGTGGTTCCAACAGCCCGGCCTACGACATCGTGATTACCGACCCGATGTTGCCCAATCTCAACTTGATCGTCGGCAGTGTCACCGCTACCCCTGGCAATGTCGTCCTCGGCAATAACGCCGGTGATACCACGCTGCGGGTGGAACTGGGTGTCCTCAACCCCGGTGATAGCATCACCATCACCTATCAGGCGCAGATTGACGCGTCGATCACCCCGCCGGTGACGTTCGTCAACACCGCCACCCTCAACTACGATAGTGCTGCCGGGCCGGGTGGCCGCCCTGGTACCGACGATGACACTCATACCATCCGCGTCAATGATGATGTCTATCGCTACTCGAAAACAGTGGTGGATACATCCCTGATCGACACCGGCGATAGCCAGTTGACCGGCGCACCGGATGTGACCATCGGCGAGCGCGTGACTTTCCATATCGAAGCCTATCTGCCGGAAGGGACAACCACCAACTTCACCATCACCGATAACTTGCCGGACGGCATGATCGTCGTCAGCAGCCGGGTAGTGAGCATCGGCAGCAACCTCGGCGTCTCCGCGCTGGCAGTGGGCGATCCCGGCACCGCCTCCAACAGTAACTACACGGCGGATGCCTTTGATGACCGGGTGGTCTTCAGCTTTGGCGATACCACCAATGTCATTGACGGCATCGACGATGACCGTGACGTGGTGGTCGTCGAAGTGGAAGCCCGCGTATACGATAACCAGTTGCTCAATCGTGGCGGCACCACCGTTACCAACGAGGCCATCATTGACTACGGCCCCAACCGCCGCCGTGCGGAAGCCGATGTGGACATCGTTGAGCCAAACATCAACCTGACCAAGACCTTTAACCCCCGTATTGAAGGGCGCGGGCATAAGCTGTTCATGACTCTTGAACTGGTCAACAGCGGTAGCTCCATCGCTTACAAGGTATCCCTGCGCGACCCGCTCAACCCCGGCCTGTGCCTGGATACAATCAGCGTGGACGCCTCTGGAGCGCCGGGGACGACCTTCACCAATACCTCTACCAGCGGCTGTGGTGGGATCGTGCAGATCGACTTCACTGACCTGGGCATTGGCGAGCGCATCGTCGTCACGGTTGAACTGACTATCGACGCCGCGCTGGAACCAATCCCGCAGGACATCCCCAATACGGCGACCGTAACTTACCAATCCATCCCTGTCGGTCACCCGGATGAAAGCGAAGCCCGTCAGTATAATGACAATGCTACCGACATCCTGACGGTAGATGAACCAACCATCGAAGTGACCAAAGTCGGCAACCCGCAATCGGTGCGGGCTGGTGGATTGCTCACCTACACTGTCACCGTCACCAACACTGGCGAACCACCCATCGATGCCTTCCAGGTGGTCATCACCGATGTGCTGCCGCCTGAACTCACCTATGTCTCGGCTACACCGGCGAAGGGGGTTTGTACCGCCAACGGTCAAACCATCACCTGTATCATCGACAAGCTGCTGCGTGGGGAAACCACCACCATCCTGATCGAGACTCGGGTCGCGGCTGGCCTGGCGGCTGGTACCCGGATCATCAATCTGCTGGGGCTGACCACCCTGGAGGGTGTGTCGGTCGAAGCTGATGCCCTGAATGTGGTGGCCTCGGAAGCCGTCTGTAGCATCGGCTGCCCGGATGCCCAGATTTACCACAGCGACCAGACCGGCGACTGGGAAATCTTCCGGCTGGTGGGCGGCACCACACTTGAGACTGATGCTGATCAAAACCTAACCCAGAACCCTGCCGATGATGTCGAACCGAGTCAATCTCCGGATGGCAACTGGATGGCCTTCGCCAGCAACCGGGACGGCAATTGGGAAATCTATGTCACCCCGACAACGGTGATTGATGGTCAGCCCACCCGCACCCGCCGCGTCACCACCAACACTATCGCGGTCGATACCGACCCGGTCTGGGGGCCGACCGATCATCTGGTGTACGAATCAACCCGCGACGGCAACTGGGAGCTATACCTGCTCGATTTGCGGACAGGCATCGAAACCCGCCTGACCAATAACCCAGCCGATGACCTGAATGCGTTCTGGTCGCCGGATGGCTCGCGCCTGGTCTTCCAGAGCAACCGTAGTGGTCGCTGGCAACTGTATGAACTCAACTTGCAGACGGCAACGCTGCGCCTGCTCAGTGACGGCAGTGGCGATGATATGGATGGAGCCTACGCCAACAATGGGGAACGGATTGTCTTCCGCTCGGTCAACCCGGATGGCACCATCATCACGTTGATGAATGCGGATGGCAGCGGACGCACTCCCATCAGCGAACGCAGCAGCCGTGCGGCTAACGCGGTTTGGTCGCCGGATGACAGCCTGATTGTGTATCAATCGGACACGGATGGCGACCTGGACATCTACGTCTACGGTGTTGCAACGGGTCAAGTCCGTAAGCTGACCGCCAATGATGTGGATGACTATGCCCCGACCTGGTTATGCGGTAGCTTGCAGGTGATCTTCACCTCGGATGAACCCGGCAACCCGGATATCTTTCAGGCGAATGCCCTGCCGCTGACGGCCCCGGCCTTAGTGGTGATGGACGACACCACCCAACTGACGATTGACTCGAACCGCGACCTGTATCCGCAGGGCGCACCCTCGGAGGAGAACGCCAGCCTGGAAGGGATACTGCCGGATACTGTTTCGGCTGAACCTGGTCATACACAGATTTTGAATCTCGATATGGCGGTCACGCCTGAAGACCAGACGCTAAATCGGGATGAAGTGTGGGAAGCGATCACAGGTTGTGCAGAGATAGATCTCAATTCATCGCCACCACCTTATGCGCTGTCGCTGCTGCCTACGCGTTAAACTGACTACCCCTCATACAGAACGCACTCCTTGACCGAGATGCGTTCTGTATGAGGGGTAGAGTTGGAGGGTGAGTCTGCGATAATGCGGGCAGATCATTCGTGAGTTTGCCCCCTGAAACGGAACAGTCGCAACGTATAGATATTGATGAGAAACTTCGCCACCATCTCTCAAGGGCCTTAGATATTGACCCGACTAAGCGTCCAACTATTGAAGAGATGATCGATGTATTGAGTCCAACTCGCCCCGTATGATTTTCTGAGGGCCATGGTCAATGTATAAGGGTTCTGCTCTCTAATGTACATCATGCTTTCTTTGTGCGTAAGCTGATCTATTTCGGATAGAGCCCAATAGAGAGTTGTGAGCGTTAGGTAAGTGGAAGCACAGTATCATGATTAGCTAACAGCGTCCAACAGTTGCTCATGATTGGTTAACGACGCCTAGCTCAGTTCACAGGTTTCACAATCTTCACAACTCGGTAGTGATCGACATGAAAGCGTTGTTTGAGGGTGGGCCAAATCTTCTGCAAATCAGCACGACAATGCTTATGACCTGTGATTTCTGTGAAGACTGTGATGAAAACAACTTATACCAATAGAAAAGCCTGTGTTCACAGGTTTCACAACCTTCACAGGCTTTCTTCGGGCTTCACCCCTTGAGCCTGTCAGTTTTCGTCTTCACAACCCTCACAAGTTTCACAGCCTAGAATTTCAGGCTTCAACCGCCATAGACGAATGACACTACCGCGCACACTGCGTTGCACCGTGAGGTTAGTTTTGCCGGGCAGCAGCAAGCCATCTTCTTTGAGTTGCGTGCCGATAGCAAAGGCGGTAAAGCGGAGCGGCTGGATTTTGTTCACCTCACGTAAAGCGACATCTGGCAGTAAGTAGATGAAGCTCTCATCACGGTAGCCTGCGACGACCGCCCCAGGCGTTGGATCACCTTGTGCGCGCAATGATGGTTCGATAACGCATTGCCCACTGCCGATGATCTGCCCCAGAATGTTCAAGAACATCTCACTGGCACGTTCCTGACGCAGCGTGCGGACACTCTCGACAATTACATCCTGCCAGCCAGGGAGCAGATAGTCTTCGTCCATCTCAGATAGAAATCGGGAGAGCATTTGGTAGACCGTTACCAGCACTGCCCAATTCTGGATTACACGTCCGGTATTGGATTGCCCACCCGCTTGTTTTGCAAGCTTTTCGCGGTAGCCACGCATGTTGTTGCTGAAGCGGTTGGCGATGTCGGTTTTCAGATCACCTTGCTCAAGCTGTTTCGCTATCCACGATGCGAAATGTGCAGTGAAGCCTGGCAGGTATTCACGTAAACGTTCCGCCTGTGCCAGCGCCTTAGCGCCCGGGTCACGCTTCTCCCAGGGCGGGATTTCCAGTACCAGCATTCGCGCGACAACCGACATCTCACCCTCGATAGTCGTTTCGCCAGTAGAGAGGATTAGCCCGCGACAGGGTTTCTCATGACGAACCTTCGCCTCACGAGTCAAACGTCCTCGTCCCATGCCGCGCGAGTAGGATTGCAGAAAACGGGTGAACGTCTTCTCGTCTGCGTAGATGCTCTTGTAGTCATCAACCCAGAACAGACTGTCTGCCAGTGGATAGCCCAATGTTTCGACGGTGTTGATCGTATCCCCCCATTGTGCAGGCGGTGTATCCCGGCCGAACTGCCCGTAGAAGCTGGTCAGGAGCGAAGCAATCTCCGACTTGCCACTGCCGGATGTTCCTACCAAATGGACAGCAGGTCGTGGCGCGGCAGGCGGAAAGAAGCGTTGAAGCAAAGGCAGGAGCGCAAAAGCGATGAGCGATGATGCCATCCGGGGTGGCAGCACCTTTGTGACTGCATCAAAGGCTTGAAGACTCTCTGGCCAGCTAGTCGTCTGCAAGCCGTAGTCTCGCAATCGTTGGTCGAGTTCAACCGCTGGTGAATCTGTCAGTTTGCCCTTCTCGGTGATGCAGTCCTGCGGTGAAATGTAAACCCACTTTCCATCCATTTGCATCCAGCCCATGAAGTTATAGTGACGATGCGTGGGAAACTCGCCAGACAACTGCACAATCGCCGGTACAAGATGCTTGGACATCCCTGCCCGCACGACGTACTGTGAACCGGCATTCGCTCCAACAAAGCGGCGCAGCGCAATATCATCGACAAATACTTCTCCCGGCACATCCAGCTTCTTTACAGAGTCACCGCGCCGGAGTTCAAGGGCTGTCGTGTGGGTTTCCTTGCTATCGTCATCAAGTTGACAGGTCTGGTAGATCACCTTTGCAGTCCAATCTGTGACCGTGTTTTCTATCGTGCCGCGATAGGTTTCTTTGTGATGGATGATTTTGCCATCGCGCAGCAGATAGCTCTCGGTATCAATGTACCCCTGCTCCCTCTGCTGGAAGCTAGCACGCTTCTTCTCTTTATAAAGATGATCAATGTCCCCGATTTTCAATCCATCACCGCATAGCACTTTCAGGCGCTGTCGCTCTGCCGCCCACTCAACAGGATTGAGATGGATACATGCTTCAACTGCGGCGACAATCTGAGCAGTAGTAGGACGTTCTGCTTTCTGATCAACCTGAAACTGTCCTACAAGTTGGTCAACAATTTGGCGTGCCTGCTGGCTTCTTTCTGCGATAGGCTCACGCGGCGGGCGGCTGTAGGTACTGCGGATGGTCGCCAACGCCTCACGCTCATTGCATCCGTCAGCCACGTAGCGTGGGACAAGCTGGGCCTCGGCATCGGATAGGGAATTGCCCGCATCGCGCAGTTGACAGGCAGCGGCGAAAAGTTCCTTGTTGCGCTGATGTACTGGCGCACCAGCTATCAGATACCCCTCGGTGCGCCGAGGCAACGGATGCTGCCCATTTCCATTCAGGGTGACAACTTTGAGATTACCAACTCTGGTTGGCTCGACCGGCTGGCGCAGCCAATCGAATTGGGCAAGTGAATAGCGCCGGGTGGGATCGCCTTCAACAATGCTGACGATGGCACCGTTACGTTCAGGCTTGGTATTGATGCTGCCGGGCAGTCGCATGACAGAAGCCACCGACTTGACATAAGCCGGGTCGCCACCCAGGGCGGAAGCCAATCCCCGCAGCACATCAGCAATGCGGGTACGAGCAGCTTCATCAGTCAGGACAAAGGGTTCATCCAACAGCCAGTAGCTGTGCCAGCCGCCACCACTATCGAGTATGAATGAAGGTGCTGGGTCAAACGCCCTTAGTCTCTCCAGCAGGCGGTCTCGTTGGGTGGGATCTTCATCGGCATCTACATCCAACCAGAGGGCCGGGACGAGCGCAGCGGACTCGGCACTGCCCTTGCTCTCAGAGCGCAGGCAGGGGGCGAAGTAGAGACCAAAGACTTCGCGGTTCAGGGTGTCAGCCTGCTTGAAGCTGGTCATCAAGCGGCGTTTGTCGCCAACCTTGCTCCACAGGGTCTTGACCTCGCCGGTTTCCGGGTGAATGCAGCGTAGTTCGAGATAGAGATCATCCGGGCAGCCTTGATAAAGTGCGCTCAGAAAGGCGCGGCGATCCAGCGCCGACAGCTTGTCGGTAGTCAGGTTGTGTGCCATACTCTTGCTATTCCTTTTGTATGCAGGGGCAGGACGCGCTATCGGTCGCCAAACTTCCAGTGCGTCCCGTCCCTGTATGCTTTACAAGTCGATTTCCATCGCTGGCTGGTCCGGTTCCAAATCCTCCAGCAAGGCCGAACGTTCCGCTGGTGTCATCTTCCCCAGCACCCCGGCCAACTGCTTCAGCTGCTCCAGGTCACCTTTCATCCCAATTCCCAGAACTTGTGCCAGTTGCTCGGCCTCTTCGTGAGTTAGACCACTCAACAGCGGACGGAACTGAACGGTGACAGACTCCTCGTCGTCATCGGTCGGCGTGGCATAAGGTCGATAGAAGCCCAGGCTGGTAGTCGTTTCGCTGGTGCGGCGCAAGCCACACCAGACCGGCCACTCTCGGTCATCCTTATCAATCGTCCATCCATGCGGGTCTCCGTCGGTGATCGCTATCTGCTGCTCACGGATGTCTGCTAACTGGTCATGGCGTGTTTCCCATTCCGGCCCGACATAACGATCCATGAGCGCGACCATCTGGCCTTCTGTCGCCCGATGCAGCATCTCGATGTGGTCGACCTTGCGATTGCGGCTGAAGAAGAGCGGCACCCGGCAGCTATGTTCCTCACTGTAGACCGTGCCGGGCAGGACAGTGTGAGTATGCGGGTTGTGCAATCCCGGTGCCTCTAGATCGTTGGTCAAACGATGATGCAGCACTGTTGAAAACTCGATACCTGTGTCCAGTCCCCGGCGGTCGAAGAAGTCCTCGATGACTCCCTCGGTCAGTTCCCACATAAACGCCTCCCGATCTTCCGGCGCGACCATCGCTATCAGGTCAGGATTAGGATTTGTGACCAGGCTGAAGGCCAGCACATGCTCACTTTTCAGGGCGTCGCAGCGAGCGGCAATCTCGGCGACCGATCCGCCCATGCCGTGATCCCGCCAACGATCCTTCCCGGCTGCGTGGCGAGCAGCCTCATCCCGGCTCTCCCTGTACGTCAGGTAGTGCAAAAGATTCTTCGACTGCTTTGCGCCATCAGCGGACGGCTTCTTGTATTGCACATTGGCGACACACATCTGCTTGTGATCCATGCCGTTACTGTCCCTCCTGGCGGCGGCGAATGCTGTTCACAAAGTCGTTGAACTGCCCCGTCAGCGCGTCCAGCTTGACCTCGATCCCATCCACCTTGCGCTCAATACCTTTGGCGATGGCTCGCCTCGATCCGGGCAGGTCATCCTGCGAGGCCAGGTAGTAGTTGACGGCATCGCGCAGCAGGTCGTTCTTACTGACGAAGCGACCGGCACGAGCGCGAAGGTTGCGGAGTTCCTCCAACCGCCGCATTTGCTCGGGGGTCAGATTGACGGTCATGCGTTCGCTGTAAGCATTGGGTGTGCGTCGTTTCATTCGGTTGCTCCCTTCCCTATCCCCAGAACGGCTTGCTTCAATTTGGCAGTGGGTCGGAAGCGCAGATACAGGCGCTTGAGCCGTCGCCGTCCGACAAATCCGCCTGCCTCCATCTGCTGCACTTCCACCACCAGCTTGCCCAGGTCGCCCAGGGTGATTGAGCCTTCAGGTAGACTGAGGTCTGCCAGCCAGAGTTCATGCTGAACGGCCAGCACCTCGGTGATGTCGCGACGTTTGAGGCGCGGCAGCCGCCTCGCAATTTCACGGACGAGTTGACAGTGATTCATGTGTGTAAGCCTCCGTATACTGACTGGTGCATGGGTTCTTCGCACCCCGGTACCGGGTGCGGTCAGTGGGTGCGGCTCACCGCATCCACTGACGCGGCGTGTGCCTCACACCGCCGCCTCGGTGCCAGCGCCGCAGGCCGCTGCACCGCAGCCCTCCGGCGCATGAGGAGCCAGCGATTTAGCTGGCCTGCGCGGGGGTGGAATGAGTTACTCATCCAGAGTGAGGGTGTTCCACCCCACCCCCGCGCGTGGTTGCCGCGCCCCGACGCGGCAACCGGGCGGCTCTGCCGCCCCTCTGCTCTACGTATGACGGACATCACCAGCCCCGATCCTGAATGCGCTTCGACCGGCGCTCGCTCTCGTTGTCTGCCATGCCTGTAGCCCATGCGGGAGCTTGTACTGCAGGAGTAAGTTGCACTGTCGGACGAGCAGCTAACTCATGCAGGTAACTCTCCAACCAGGCAGGCATGTCGGACAAGGCTTGTCGTATCCAGGCGGTGTCATGCTGCAACACGCTCAGTTCCGGGATGCTCAGGCGTTTGGCGGGCCTCATGCCCAGCCCCAATCGCTCCCGGATTAGGTCGCGCAGCGCCTCACTGCGCTCGCCTTCGGTGCAGCCTTCCCACCAATCCAGGATGTCAGCGTCGCTATCGTAGTAGGCTTTGAACGAGATCATCTTGTAACCGCGTCTCGGCTTCTTCGGCATGGTTCCCTCCTTCCCTCAAGAAACTGGTCGGACGTGTCAGGACGAATGGTTGGACGTGTCCAACCCGGCTCTGTCAGCTTCACTTGCTCCTCCCCATGAAATTGGCGTAGTACAGGTAGCCACGAGCGTTTGCCATCTGCGCCTGCGGCACCAGTTTGGTCTGCGGATAGGCTCGATAGACTTCCTCATAAACCAACTCGGCTCCGCCGCCCGACAGGTAAATCACATCGACGGTGGTGCCGCGTTGCCACTTCTCGCTCATCAGGTTCAGGGTCGCACTGCGAAGTGGTTGTAAGGCTTCTTCGACCTCGCCTCGGTAATCGATGGTCTTGCCATGCGCGGTGAACATGCCCGTCTTGAGGACGCTCTCGACGATCTTGTGGGGAATCTTCTCGCGGTAGTCGCGCTCCAGCATGGCGGCAATGCGCTCCTGAGCGGTGTAGACTCCACTCTCGACCGAGCCGCTTTCGGCATCGACGTAGTCACCATCGTCATCCAGCACCAGATCGACAGTGTACGTCCCGACATCACACACGCCCGTTCGCATCCAGGTGTGGTAGACATTGATCTCCCCGGCGGGGGTCAGCATCATGGCGTAGGCACTACCATAGGGCTGCGGCATGACCATGACCTCGGTGATATTCACTACGAAGTCCGCCGCGTCGGTCTGGATACGATGCTGCCCAACCAGCCCGGCTTTGAACTCCCCGGCATCGCGCATGTAATCGACCGGCAACCCCGACGCCAGGCGCAAATGCACGACATCGCCATTGCCAACGCTGCCTCCGAGCAGCTTGCCCAATGCCGCTTTTGCCAATCGCAGCCGGAAGGCATTGCCCATCGTTGCCTCGTTGGCCGTGCGTCCCCGCAGCCGCAGGATTTCGCCCGCCGGGAGTTGATTGAGTGCCAGATCGCCGACGAACCAGTGACCCTCCTCATCGATGAGCTGATCCCCCGGATAGCGGCTCGCCAGCGTCTCGGCCTGGAACTTGATCTCGCGGGCATGACCCGACACCGATGGGAAGCTAATCTCCGCCGTATCGGTGACCGCCTTGACCACCCCGTAGCCGACATCCAACCCCACCGTCAGCACATTCATGGACGGCATGCCGCCTCCGCCTGCCATCCCCACTACACCTGTCTTTCGCTTGTTCATCTCACTGCTCCTTTCCTGAGCAACACAAAATCGAGCCAGGGACACCCGCCTCAAGAACGGGGTTTGGCTCGTTTACGACCTCGGTTTTCGGTTTCCGATGGGGACTTGGGGAGATACCGCTCGACGGCGCGGGCTACCTCGGCCAGATCGAACGGCGCGGCTGCCGCAACTTGTTGGTCAGTTACAACTCCACCAACAGATGAGCGTCATGCTGGAGGGCAAAGCCCGCCTAGTATTTGAGAATAGTCCCATCCGGGTGATCTTCTCGCAGCGGCAGGGCATGAATGTCTTCCACGAAGATGCCGCCTTCCAGCATCTCAACCAGCAGCACCGCGACATCATCGCCGCCTTACCACGCTTTCACTACGTCCTCGATATCCAAGATGAAGGCTTGTGGTACCTCTACAACCGTCCCACCGTCGGCGAACTCGCCCGTTTCAGGAGTACCTAAACCATGTCCAAAAAACAATCCAATGCTCCGCCGTGGCAGGCGATTGAAGAACAAGCCTACCACGCTTACCGCGAGTGGCCGATCTGGCTCGTCCTGCGCGAACGCGAACTGGCCGCGCATCTCAGCTTACACAAATCCCCTGAAAAAGCAGAACCGACAGCCAAGCCGGTTCGGAAGGAGAAACCGTCATGAAACTCATGATCGTCGAATCGCCGGCCAAATCCAAAAAGATTGCAGGGTACTTAGGCGCAGGCTGGCGCGTGGAAGCCTGCCTCGGCCACATCTGTGACCTGCCCGAAGCCGAACTGGGGGTGGAAGTCACAGCGGATTTCCGCCCGACGTATGTAGTACTTCCCGGCAAGAGCAATCTGGTCAAGAAACTGCTCAAAGCCGTTCAGGAGGCCCAAGCGGTTTATGTGGCGACTGATCCCGACCGGGAAGGCGAAGCTATCGCCTGGCACATCCTCAAGTTGGCGAATATGCCGAATGACAAGCCGGTTTATCGGGTGATGTTCCACGCCATTACTCAAGAGGCGGTGCTGGAAGCGGTCGCCCATCCCCGCGCGTTGGACGTTCATCTGGTTGAAGCCCAGCAGACGCGGCGCATTGTGGATCGCTTAGTTGGTTATCTGGCTTCCCCACTAGCCGCCAAGGCACTGGATGGCAAATTCTCTGCCGGACGGGTGCAGAGTGTCTGCCTGCGGCTGGTTGTTGAACGGGAGCGCGAGATTGAAGGCTTCACCTCCGAAAGTTACTGGACACTGGCACTGAAGTTGGCTGCTGATGCAGAAGAGTTCACGGCTAAGCTGTACCAGATCAAAGGTGCGGACAGCACCTTTAAGATGCGGGAACCGCTGGACAAACTGGTGGCACTCCTCAGTCACGCGCAGCTCTGGGTAGGGAATACGGGACGCACGGTTAAAGCACGGCATCCACTACCGCCCTTCACTACGGCATCCCTTCAGCAAGCGGCCTCCAAAGGCTTGGGACTATCGCCTGAAAAGACGATGGCACTGGCCCAGACTCTTTACGAACAAGGGTTGATTACCTACATGCGCACCGATGGTGTATCCGTTGCGCCGGAAGCCCAGACGGCAGCGCGTGACACTATCACCCGTGAGCATGGCGCAGACTACATGCCGCCTGAAGCCCCCACCTACACCGTGAAAACGGCCAATGCACAGGAAGCGCACGAAGCCATCCGCCCAACCGACATCACTCATCTCCCACAGGATGCCAAAGGCGATGGTGCCGCCCTCTACGGCCTGATCTGGAAGCGCTTCCTCGCCTCCCAGATGGCTCCTGCCCTCTACACCCTCACAGGTGCGGTCATTTATGCCGGCAAAGTACCGGGGCAGCCGTTTCCGATGGAGTTCCGGGTGCAGGGACGTTCACTGCTGTTTGACGGCTTTCTCAAAGTCTATCAAGAACCGGCGGATGAGGGCGAAGAATCTGAGATTGATCGGATACTGCCCATGCTAACTGAAAACCAGACACTCAAGCTGGTCGTGCCGCAGGTAGAGGAACACCAGACCCGCGCACCCACCCGTTACACCGAAGCAGGACTGGTGCAAGCACTGGAACAGCGCGGGATTGGACGACCCTCAACCTATGCCAGCATGGTCAAAACGGTCAAGGACAAGGGCTATGTCAAGCTCAGTCAAAAGCGGTTGGTTCCCACTGAAGATGGGCTGCGGTTGTGTGATTTTCTGATGACCCATTTTGCTGGAGTGCTGGCCTATGACTACACCGCTCAACTTGAAGAGCAGCTCGACCAGATTGCAGCGGGTGATACCACCCGCTTAGAGGTGCTGCGCGGGTTCTGGAAGGACTTTCAACCACAGGTGATCCAAGCGACCGAGTATGCCTTAGCGCAGCTCAAGGGACGCGCTGCTCCCAAACCGCTGATGCTGCATCCGGCACAGGAGTAAGCCGATGAGCGCCAATGACTTCATGCCAGAGCCGCCCCCGACTGACTATGACGACTGGGGACCGCCCGACGAACTGTATTCGATGCCTGAGGATCCCTTCCCGGACGATCTCTTTACCGGCGCGCCCAACGACTTCGACCATGTGGCGCTCAATGATCCCTGGCTGCCGGACGATGACCATTTCGTGCCCAGAGATATGGAGGAATTGCTCGATGTGCCACCCTCGCAGGATGGGTTGCAGGGCTTTGAACGACCCGAACCATTAGATGAAAACTGGGGTTGGCATGACGCCCGCTTGATTGGTGTCGAGCGCGAGACCGAGGACAACACCCGCTATGAGATTGGCGCGATGGATGTGTACGCCAACCTCAACACGGGCGATCTAGGCGGGAGCTACCTGCCGATTGCCTCTTTTGAGGATGTCGATGTGGCGGCTGTTTACTACCACACACTCAGCGACCAGATTCACGATCAGGGATTGGCGGCCTATCAAGTTCCTGAGTTTGCTGAAAAGCAAGCCTTGGCTATGAACGCCGAACCCGAGTCTTGGCGCGGGGCAGCACCCGAAGAATACGCTGCCTACGAACACCTGCGCGATCTGGACGACGGCAGTATTGCTGGACGAGATGACCCGCCGGACTACATGATGGATCCGCTGCTTCAGACCGCCATTGAATTGGGTGGAGTCGCTCCAGTTGCCGAACAATATCTGCCGGTTGAAGATCAGTCCGCCTTTCAAGCCTTGAATGCGATTGGTATCCAAGCGGAAGGGTTTGACCCGACCAAAGACCCGCCGCCTTTTTATGATGCTGAAACCGGGACAGCCTACTGGATCGGGGTCTTCCAACCAGACAAAGATGACCACGAGAACTGCGTCACCAGTATTTTGTCTCTGGGGCGGAATCCTGAAACCGGAGAGATGGAAGCCCAGCTCGCGCCGTGTGTGCCCGGTGAGTGGGACAAAGCCTATACCGCCGCCGAGTACTTGATTGAGGTCGCCCAAAAGGGTGGAATTGACCACTGTTTCGATGCGGCTGAAGGCATGGCATTGGCGACCGATCAGCGCGAGTTGTGGGACAAGGAACGCGGTGTGGAGATCGAACCGAATGTGACCCGCGACATCGCCGATTACACCCGCGACAACTGGGAGATAGACCTATGAGCGAGTCCAAATCGTCAAGCTTCAGTGTCCGTCTCAGTCCGGAAGAAGATCAGCGTTTACACCAGTTGGCGGACGAGTGGCAGGTTAAGCGTTCGATGGCCGTGCGACTCCTCATCCAACGCACCATTCAGTCGCCCACTGCCTTTAGACCTGTGGGTGTCTTTACGCCCGTCGGTACACAGCAACTTCAGCCAATGGTGATTGGAGGCGATCATGAACGCCCATGAACCGCTGTCAAGTCGTCAGCGCTCTGACCTCTTGATGCAGCACTTAGACGCGGTGGCTCAAAATCCGGATTATTTGAATACGCCTGCTCGATCTGTATTGCAGAATGAAAACAATTCAATGGAGCAGAACGTCCCAGCGACCCGGGCGGATTATTACTTTGGTTATGGTATTGGCCCGAACAATATTCCGTCACTGGAAGCCGTGAAAACATGGTTGGATGGCAGCGAACGGCGCTTCGATACCTTTACCATTGCTGAATATGGCATGTGGGACGAAGCACGAAGCGATGAACACGAATTACAGAATGTCCTAAAAACACAGGGACTAGAAATGGCACTCAATCAAGCTGAACGCACGGCAGTAGCCGGTGGCTATCTTGACCCTAATCGCGACGACCCGCGGGTGTTTTTTGAGAACAATGCGCCTCTTGATCCCTTTATCACCGAACGTGAACGAGTCGTGGAGCAAATGATGCCGCAAGAGGAACCCTTACAAACGGTAGACTACAGTATCGATGCGATTGCCGCCAACGGTGCGTCGCGCCTGGATGTCACGAAATCGTGGGGAGAAGAAGATCATGAGTATGAACGGCTGCTCATTCCTCAACCCGATTGGGAAACCGCACGAGCCAATGCTGAGACGGCTCATGACCTACTGGACAAAGGCGATTTGCAAGCAGCCATGATGCTGGTGGAATTAGCGGGTGTGGAAGCACGTGTGATCAATCCGGATCGGGATGATCCACGCCTGTTCACTCAGGGACCACCCGATCCATTTACCACCATCCGCGAATATGAACTGGGTATCTCTGAGATGGATACCGAACCGGATACACCGATGATGGTTCGTGAACAGACTAATGTATCGGCCAGCGACCGCGAGGCAAATGCCGCACTAGAAGGATTGGTGTGGTTTGAGACGACTTTCGAGCAGAGCCCAATCGAATTGCTCGAACCCATAAATGAGAACGTGAACTATGCCGTGGTGCTACGGGGCGCTGATCCGTGGACAGAAGAACTGGCCGTCGAGAAGTATTGGAAAGAACCCGGTGGCTATTTAGGGATGCAGTCCGTCACCCTCAACACTTACGATTCGGATGATGAGCAAAGACATGAACAGGCGCAGCAAGCGCGGGATGGGCTGCTCGAAGTCTATGACGAGCGCGGATTGAAAGCCATGATGCATAAGGCCGAACTCACGGCTATGCAGAACGGCTGGTTGGACGGGAATCGGGCCGACCCGCGTTTGTTCACACAAGGCCCTCCTGACCGATTCGAAACATTGGCGCAGCATTTGGAAGGAGAGATCAATCCCTACTGGAATACCGACGGTGAGAAGATTCAAGATCTTTTGCCAGAGGCGGTAGCTGAAAAGCCCTATTGGCGATTGGACACGCTGCCCGTGAATAACCCGGAAGGTGAATCTTTGGGTCAGGCTTTACATATGGTGGTCTATCCCGGTATAGAGAGCAATTCGGATATGAGTGATATTCCGGCGATACCACAAGAAGAACCATTTCGAATGCTGGAGATGGCGCACTTTGAAACAACAGCCGCATCTGATAAGTTTGGCAAGGAATTTAACGGCTATCTGATGCCGGGAGTGCTCGATGGACCGGAACTAGCGGAAGAAGTGGCACGGCTGGAAGGGCTGTCGGTGGAATGGAAGACACTGGAAGGTGACGACCTGAAAGCCTACCAAAATGATGAATTGACACTCACCCACGATTCGGCAGATTGGCATCCCTATAACCCGAATGCCGAGCACGATGCCCGCATCGAGGCCGAGGGACTCCCTTCGAACCCAGTTCAACAACTTGACAAGCCGGACGAAGCTGGGATTGCCCCCGCTACACCGGAATTGGATTTCTAGATGACTGCCACTGCAATGATGGATCCTAAACCGTGTGCAGTTGACGAGATCAAAATCACTGAATAGAAAGCATGGCTCATGTTCTATTGGCTTTTCACGGAGGGGCGCGCACTGCTTGGCGGGTGTCTCGCTCCCCTGCTGTGTTTGACACTGCTCTTACCGATCATCGTGAGTGCGTTGCTCGGAGCGGGTATCCAACGCACCAGCGACTCACAGCTTGGAATGGGATGGAAACGTGGCGCACAACTGCTGACCTATTGCGTTGTTTTAATGGGCGTTTCAACGATCTATCTGACGCTGTCGGACAAGATGGCAGTGCAACTTATACGTGGACGACAGACGACGAGTAGTTTTGTACAGCTCCTGAATGGCGCACCACCCAATGTGAATGCAATGCGCTTGTTTCTATTTGGCATAATGCTCGTCATGCTTTGGTTTTTCGTGACCATCGGACTGCATAGCGGCATTAAGAATGGCGGTTGGCTGCGAGAAAGGGTGGATCGTCTCCGCAATCCGCAGGTCAAACGCGGTGCTCTGGGTTCATCGCATTTCTGTACGATGCGCGAGTACAAGCGGTTCCGTCGCGAAGATGCGGAAGGTCTAACACTGCTTGGCGCATTCTGGGGCGAGGATAAACGCCGCCTTGACCTTGGCATGGGGCGGTTCTCATTCAGTGGTGAAGATGTGGCGCGGGGTATCCTGACTCTCGGTGGCCCCGGTTCTGGTAAAACTCAGGGTATCATCCTGCCCGCTATTGCCGACCGGATGCTGGCAGGTCACTCCCTCATTGTGGCTGACCCGCAGGGTGAAATTACGGGTCATATCCTCAAGTATGCAGCGGTGACACGTCATCTAGTGGTTGTCCATGATCCGACCAGTGCCATCGGGCCGTGTTACAATTTGGCCGAAGGCATCGATAATGTATCCGATGCCCGCGCCATTGCCGATGTGCTGGTACCCTCGGCGGCAGGAGACAACCGCTTCTGGACAGACAGCGCAGCGGCATTGCTGGCTGCTTGTCTGATTCGCTTCCCCAATCTCGGTGAAATCTACAATGCCATGAATGATCTCAAGGGATTAGCACAGAAGCTCGCTTCCAAGAAAGACGATGCCGCACTGTTGGCAAACAGCTTTATTGCCTCAGTGGGTTCAGATGGTAAAGTTGCATCCAATGTGGTGGCGACTTTGGCAACGGCGCTCACCGGTTGGGCTTCCACTGATGTCCGTGCTAATACCTCTGCATCGGACTTCGATACCGAACTGGTGGTGGAGCAACCTACCGTTGTTGTACTAACCTGTCCTGGACGGATGCGGGCGGTGTATGCCTCTTACCTCGGCGCGACACTTCGTAAGCTGATGCTCGACCTCGACACCATCGGTGAGCGCAACAAGGGGCCACTTCCCGTTCCCGTCGCTGTAATCCTTGATGAATTTCCAACCCTTGGCAAGTTGGATAGTCTGGTCGCTGATGTAAACCTCGTCCGCAAACGCCGTATCTCGATCATGATTGGTGCCCAGACCAAGGGGCAGTTTCACATGATTTACGGCAATGAGGGTACGCAGGCGTTATTCACGGGTCTGGCGACACAAGTCATTTACGGCGGATGCGACGCGGATACGGCCGAGTTCTACAGCAAAGCCAGTGGAACAGCGACCACCGATGCGAATACCGACGATCCCAATAGCCATCTCCGGCAGCGTCCGCTGTTGACGGTGGATGAAGTTATTACGCCACAGGTAGGTAACTGTACGATTTTCGCTCGTTATGTGGAGGTAGGTTTTGCTACGCAGATTGTTTTGAATGCTCGCCTGACACGCTTCTATGAGCGCGACGACTGGAAACAGCGGCTCAATGCCACTAAAGATATACAACCGCTGCTATTGGAGCGTGGCATCTCACTGGATTTGAACCAAGAAGAATCCCTTGTTTCACCAAAACCAGAGCTTATACCTGTCGAAACGGCCCCTACATCCAATCCAACGCTTGAATTAGCAGCCTCAGTATTGATGGCAAAAGTTGCTGCTGAAACTAAGAACCAGAGCAAAGGTAATGTCCAAATAGTGAGTTCAACAGAAATGCGTCAAAATCGTCAAAAACGATTGCTAGTCTCCAAAGAAGTGATCTCATGACACTTACAAAGAATCGTATAGTACAGCAAATTGGACAGCGTACACGATTGAAAAACCATGCCATACAATTGATGCTCGAAGCACTCATTGATGTATGGACAGAAAGTCTCATTGCTGGTGAGCGCATTGAGCTAGAAAATCTCTTCGTTCTCGAAACGCAGCTTATTGACCGAGGTGAAGCAGGTGGGGTGTTAAGTGGAAAACCTGCACCCCGCTACATCCGCCGCTTAACCTTGCGAACCAGTAAACGATTGAAAAAGGATCTCAACAGAGCTTAACAATTCGCCCTGAAATTTAGTCCTGTATAGCCAAATTGATCCTTACGAAAGGGTTTGCAATTCCATGAGTTCGCGAGCCAAAATCTTCGCCATAGCTGTCTGACGAGGATCATTGCTTCTTTGGAAAGCATCCTGCCATGCTTGCCACGTTTTCACTGCGTTCGCCAGATTTCCCGGCTCATTTGTAAACTGAGCAGCAATTATAGATAAATCGGCGCAGATCTTACGACGGTGTGCAAGGGATGCTTCCTCATTTTGACTTTTTGACAGAGCAAGAACCTGCCAACCCGTCACCAAATCTCCCATTGTCGCATCATCAGGAGTATAAGTAAAAAGCTGCTGAAGCATACCAATCAGGTGTTGTACACGACTCACTGGCTGCATTTGCTGTTCGACGGCTTCAAGAAATGGTTGGAAATTGATCACGATCTTTCCTTCATGACTAATCAACAAATTGCTTGCTTGAGAAACATGAGCATGTGAGATTCGAGGAGACGACTTACTGACGAATACTCGCTCATCGAGCGGTAAATCACCCGACTCCCGTGTTGCCCTTGAACGATCTGATTGTCATACATCTTAGGCGGATCAAAGTTGATAAGGATTCATTGCATCCACAGTCTGCTGCTCAATACGTAGCTCCTGCTGTTTACGCCATCCATACCGAGTCATGCCTCTCGGCTTGTATACATTAAGTACTTGAATGACGAGCAACACCAGCAGACCGACACCAGCATGAAAGAGTTCACCCGATAGCCCGCTTCGCAACTCGTCGATATTGCTATTGTCCAATTGAACTGCTACCGCTGCGAGAAAATTCACTGTCTGCATGTGCTGTAGCAAGACACCGGTGGCTAGGATCGTTAGGACGAGTGAGAGCAAGACCCAATAGTGCTGAAACAAGCCCCACTTGGTGCCTAACGACATGACAAGCCCGGTTAGTAGCGAGATAAGACTCAAGGGGACAATAGAAAACGAACCAATTAACCCCATCGCTATCCAGCTAGCACGCAAAATCTGAGCATCTTGGTTAGCCATAGCGGCTACGACGAGCGCTAGATAAGCAACGACCGCGCCAATCCACCCGACCGAGCTTGTGACATGAACAATGAGTACCAACTTACGGAGACGAGGGGACATAACCATCATGGTGTGTGGCCGCCATCAGGCATTGACTGTTCACTATGCTCAATGGGAGGTATATGACTGCTAGGACCATGCCCACCACTGAAGTGCAAAACGGCAAACAGCAGGATTAGGATGAGGGCAATGATTCCAAATACCTTTACCCAACGTGGCGTACCGGGTGACCTGTTTGTAGTCGATACACCTTTGGGTTCTGTATGAGTTTGTGACACCGTTTTTTCTCCTACATAACTTGAATAGTACTGTGACTAGACTACGGTGTTTTGCAGTTGGACTTCAATAATCAAGGTGTAGGATTTGTACGTTTGTGAACAATTCGCGCATATTGTTCACAAACCTTAAATGGATCACTTTATGTATAGTAAAGTAGGTTTAAAGTTTAAGGATGCCTTATGGTGAAACCGGATCGACGGGTACAGCGAACGCGCGAACTGTTGCAAAAAGCACTGATCGAACTGATGCAGGAGCAAGAATATGATGGGATTACGGTTCAAGATATCGTTGATCGTGCCAATATTGGGCGTACTGCTTTTTATTTGCACTTCAATAACAAAGATGAATTGTTTATAAGCTGTCATGAAGCGATTGTGGGCGAGTTCCATTTCGGACCGTTTTATCCACACTCACGAGAAGAACTTCTATCTTCTACAGCACCACAGGGGATGATATTGGCATTCCAGCATCTTGAAGGTGCGAGAGCATTGTTGTCCCCGATTTTTCAGGGCAAGGACAGCCTTCTGATTCTGCGGCGAATGCTCCGCGACTGGAGTGCACAAGGAATTGAAGCCAGCTTACGTTCTGCTTTCACTGAAGGGGAAAGTGCCATCCCGTTCGATGTATTAGCGAACTATCTGGCGGGGGCGCAAATTTCGCTGGTGCAATGGTGGCTGGAGAAGCGCCAACCCTATACACCTGAGAACTTGGCGCAGATGTTTCATCGCTTGCAACGCGCTGCAATCCGCGATGCATTTGAGCTTAGAAGCGACAGTGAGTAGATAAACTTTTGGGCGACGAAGTGAGTGATTCAAGGAGGCTTTTGTCGTTCAGCGGCGTGGAAACCATGCCTCGAAATCATTTGCATCGGGCATTTCAGGTTCAACCTCAGGTTCTTCTTGACGCAGTTGCATCCACTCAGGTCCCACAATGCGATCCAGTGCCTCGCTGAAATGACGACTGGCGATCTCACGGAATAATGCATCATGTCCGCGCTCTTTGTTATTATAAAAAGCCTCGCGGTCAAAACCTGGCAGGGGTGCAGTACCCGGTAGTACAACATGCGTATGTAGCTGCTGCATCGATTCACCGCTATCTTCAGAGGCTGTCTCACGATCATGGAGAATAAAACTGTATTCCGGGATCGTGAAGCCGCGTTCTAGATAATAATCCTCGACAATGTGTTCGGTAAGATCGCATACCAAATTGCGCCGCTGCTCCTCTGGCACAAGCGCCATTAAGTCAGGTGCAGGCGAAATCACCCACGTCCAAGCCAGCACATGCTTACTTTGAAGTGAATCGCTGTTCTTCATGATGTCGCGCCAGTGAAGTCCCATACCACGATCCTGCCAGCGTTCGTAATCACGATTCATAGCAAGCTGATTTTGTACTTTGTCCCGATATTGCAGGTATTTCAGTGTGGAGCTCAGGCCTTTGCGTCCTGTGCCATGACCTTTACGTTTAGTTCCTTTATAGGCGAAGTCCACCACGATAATTGCTTTGCTCAACGCTTGGAAGCCTTCATCTCGCGAACAGCTTTAATCTGCGCCAACAGTGTTTCACCGTCGCGTCGTGCGGCGATGATGGCCTCTGCAATGCGGTCAGCGCTGCCTTCTGGTTCGAGCGCTGCCAGCAGATAGATGAGAATGTTGAGATGAAATGAGATTGCGCCTTCGAGCTTGTCTAATCGCTCTTGCAGCGACTTCTGAAAGTGTTTGCGGCTGCCGATAATATCCTCTTGATTATCCAGATACAACCGCACTGCCTCGCGGATGACATCGGCTTCAGTAGTATCACGCGGTTGTTTACTTACTAGTAAAGCCAAACGGTCACGCATTTCCTGTGTCATAGTGATGCTTCGCCGAATCGTTTTGTTCGCCATTGCTTTACCTCAAATTGATTACACCTCCTTTGATTATCAGGTATCGCGTCTCAGAAACAGTGAAATTTTACAGTCTAGTATGAGAAATTTTGCACATAGTTCTCAATTAAGTACAATATCATCCCGACCTATAATTAAATTATTTATTGCTTACGCGAAAAATCTCATGACAAACCAACAATCCAATACAAACGGCCTTCCCGCTGACCTTGAATCCAAGCTTTGGGCAACCGCTGATAAACTGCGCGGACACATGGACGCTGCCGAATACAAAAATGTGGTACTCGGCCTCATATTCCTGAAGTACATCTCGGATGCCTTCCAAGAACTTTACGAGCGCCTTGCCGCTGACCAATACGCTGACCCTGAAGACCGCGATGAATATCTCGCTGAGAACATCTTCTTCGTGCCAGAGGATGCGCGTTGGGCTAAACTTCAGCAGTACGCCAAATCACCCGAAATCGGAGTCATCATTGACAAAGCGATGGCCGCTATTGAGCGCGATAACCCATCCTTAAAAGGTGTACTGCCACAGGATTACGGACGCGAAAACCTCGACAAGCGCCGTCTGGGTGAACTCATTGATCTCATCAGCACCATAGCGATGGGTGACAAAGGCAGCCGTTCACAGGATATACTGGGTCGTGTCTACGAATACTTTCTCGGACAGTTCGCCAGTGCGGAAGGCAAAAAAGGCGGTCAATTCTACACGCCCAAGCCAGTAGTAAGATTGTTAGTTGAAATGCTCGAACCTTACCGGGGACGAGTCTACGATTGCTGCTGTGGTTCCGGTGGCATGTTCGTTCAGTCTGAAAAATTCATCGAGCAGCATGGCGGCAAAATTGGTGACATCTCCGTCTACGGACAAGAGAGCAACCCGACCACATGGCGCTTATGTAAGATGAACCTCGCCATCCGGGGCATTGATAGCAACATCGGCACACACGCTGCCGACACCTTCCACGAGAACCTACATCCTGACCTCCGTGCGGATTTTATACTCGCCAATCCGCCCTTCAATATGAGCGATTGGGGCGGACAGCTTCTCACCGATGATCCCCGCTGGCAGTTTGATGTACCACCCACTGGCAACGCCAACTTCGCATGGGTACAGCACATGATCTACCACCTCGGCTCACGCGGACGAGCCGGTTTCGTTCTCTCCAACGGCTCGATGAGTACCAACACACGCGGCGAAAAAGAAATCCGCCAGAAAATCATCGAAGCCGATTTGGTCGATTGTATGGTCGCGCTGCCGCCGCAGTTGTTTTACAATACTCAGATTCCCGCCTGTCTCTGGTTCTTGAACAAGAATAAAGCCGCCCATCGCAAAGGGCAAACACTTTTCATTGATGCTCGCCACATGGGCTATCTAATTGACCGCACTCTACGCGACCTGACCGATGACGACATCCAAAAGGTCACAGTCACTTATCGCGCATGGCGCACGGACGAGGACGGCTATCAGGATGAAGCAGGCTTCTGCAAAACGGCTGAACTGGAAGAAATTGTCGGACACGGCTACATCCTCACGCCCGGACGCTATGTGGGTGCAGCCGATGTTGAGGACGACGACGAACCTTTCGACGAAAAACTGTTGCGATTGACAAACACGCTTAGTCAGCAATTCTTGGAAAGCGCCCGCCTTGAAGAAATTATCCGAAACAATCTTGCGAGGCTTGGATGAGTGCAACACAGAGAGAAAATCTCCATTTACCAGATGCAGCAGCCAGATTTCCGGTCGATTGGAAATGGCATAGGTTAGAGGACGTATGCAACGGTATTTTTGATTGCCACCATTCAACCCCAAAATTGGCCGCACAGGGGCCATTTGTCATTCGTACTCAGGACATTATCACGGGCACTCTAAATTTAAGAAATGCTGGAAGAGTATCTGAAGAAACGTACCAAGTCCGGATTTCACGAGCTGAACCTGCACAAGGCGATATTCTTTATAGCCGTGAGGGAACATATTTTGGAATTGCTGCTGAAGTTCCACCCAACACGCGGTTGTGTCTTGGTCAAAGAATGGTATTGATCAAATGTGATCCAGATGTTGTGAATTCACGATTTGCGACTTACTGGTTAAATTCCGGCATAATGAGCAACCATATACACAAATTTCGTGATGGCTCTGTAGCCGAACACATAAACATGTCAACCATACGCGCCCTGCCAATCCCAATTCCCCCACTATCTGAACAACATGCCATCGCTGGCATACTTGGCTCACTCGACGACAAAATCGGACTTAACCGCCGCATGAGTGAAACGCTGGAAGAAATCGCCCGTACCATCTTCAAATCATGGTTCATAGACTTCGATCCTGTTTATGCCAAATCACGTGGCGAACAACCACCCGGCATGGATGCCGCTACTGCCGCACTCTTCCCCGATGAATTCGTGGGCAGCGTACTCGGGCCGATTCCGACGGGGTGGTGGGTATCTGAACTGGGAGAACTCGTTAGCCTAAATAAAGGTCTATCATATAAAGGCGATTTCTTGGCTACCTCTGGTATGCCAATGGTGAATTTGGGGTGCTTTGGTGGTAATGGATTGTTCAAGCATGACAATATGAAGTTCTATACGGGTGGGTTCAAAGAACGACATTTGGTAAAAAGTGGTGATATAGTCGTTGCCAACACGGATATGACTCAGCAGCGAATTGTTCTCGGTAGCCCTGCAATTGTCCCAAGTTATGATGGATTTGATGACTTTCTAATTACACACCATATTTACGCTCTACGGTTGAAAAATTCCCCTGAGCTACTTAGGCTATTCGTATTTTATTCTCTGCTCCAGCAGTCGTTCCGAGAGAGGGCAATTGGTTTCGCTACAGGTACAACTGTATTAGCCTTACCGCAAGATGCTATGCTGGAATTAAAAATCGTTCTTCCACCTCTAGTTGTCGTTGAGCAATTCAATGCAATAATCCAGCCCTTACGTCAACTCATTGAAGAAAATGAGCATCAATCCCAAGCACTTATGAAAACTCGCGATGTGCTGTTACCCAAGCTGATAAGTGGAGAAGTGCGAGTTCAGGAGATGCTTGATAACTATAAAGAGAGTATCGCATAATGACATTCCCCCTGATTGTGGGGCTTAATTAATGTGCGATTCTCATTAAACTTAATGCAATTTCTACTTGCATTGGATAAAAAGATAGATGGCAACTGACACACCTAAACCCGCTAAATCACGTAACTTTAGCGCGGCTTTTGAACGAATGGTTAGCTTTGTTGCTATTGCTCAAACAACTGATACCAACGACACGCTGAAACAACTTGTTTTGCAATGTTTTATCGTTTTACCTGATGATCGGTTTGCAATAGCCAGTGATTTGGTCAACACGATTGATGTGCTTTTTGGGTTACAAGTTTCGCCCATAGATATTGAGCGTGCAATTGAAGAATTAATAAGCGAAAATGCACTTCGTAGGTCTAATGGGGCAACCCTAATTCTTGATCCTACATTAAGAATGGAACTAAACGCACGATTGGAGGAAGCTAATAACCTTGAGGATCAGATCCGTAAAACTTGGTTTGAAGAATTAGCAGCAACTTTTCCACAACTTCCTACTGATATATTGTGGCTAGCTCTTCGTAACTATTTAGCAAAATCTTTTCGGCGACATGGGCTTCAAACGATTGCTTATCTTGATCCTTCAATAGATGTATCTGAGGAATATGCGACAAATTTATCAAATTTACTTAAGGAGGCTGTAAAACAAAGTTTTCCAAGTGATGATACTCACCACGCAGATGCAGCTAGGGCCGTATCCAATTTTATGGCATCGGTTGGACGCTTTCCCGAACGAGTAAGCTACATCACTCAGTTGGCAGATGGAGCATTCAATTATTACGCTTTGACTGTTGATCCTCAGGTTGCTGAACAATTTAGACGGAACCTTCAACCGCTTAAACTATTTCTTGACACCAACTTTTTATTTGGAATCCTTGATTTGCACGTAAACCAATTTGTCGATGTTTCCAATCAAATTATTTCATCCGTTCAAGATCATCAACTTCCATTTACGTTCCATTATCATGTTGCTACTGATGAAGAGTTTCGTGCCTCCATTGATTTTTATGGTGGGAAATTACGTGCAAGAACTTGGAAATCATCTTTTAGTCGGGTAGCGGCAACGTCACGCAACCTGTCTGGAATTGAGTTAAAGTATCATCAACGCAACGCCGAGTCGCCTCTAGATGTTGAAAGTTTTTTACGCCCATATGAGCATTTCGATCTGCTTTTGAAAGATAAATTTAACATTCTCACTTATCGTTCTTCTCATAACAATAATAGGTTACAAGAACGAGCAGATTTATCGAGCGAGTACACCGAATTTCTACAACGTTGGAAAAGAGATAAATCGGCATCCCTAATAGATCATGATATAAAGGTACTTGATGCGGTAAGAGAAATACGGGAAAACGCAACGACCTCTGTCGAAGCAGGTGCAATCTTGCTTACGTGTGACCATACCCTTTACAAATTCGACTGGGAAATGAGCAGACGTAATCATACAAAAGCCTATGTTCTTTTACCGAATTTGTTTATGCAGACTCTCCGGCCTTTTGTTCCGAATTCTGCGGATTTTGACCGATCTTTCGCAGAAACCTTTGCAATACCTGAATTTAGGATTATTGGTAGCGGCGTTACTAAAGCCGCATCACGCCTTGTAAGCCTTCTCGCTGCTTATCAGGATTTACCCGAAGCAACTGCCGCAAACCTTCTCTCAAATGACTTGCTACTGGATCAACTTCGAACTGTTAACGAAGATAAAGAGTTCCAAGCGCTGGTTGAAGGCGAAATTGTTAATCAAAACAACACTTTATTAGAGGAGAAAGCCGCATTAGAACTTGCTTTGGAGCAACAAAAACAAGAGCGTGAAAGGACTAATCTCTCTTTGGCTGAGGCTCAATCTTCTTTAGCAAATGAGAAAGCTGAAAAGGCACGCGCATTAGCTGATGCAGAAAGCGAACGGCTTTCAAAAGAAAAAACTAATCAAGCGCTTAATGCTGAAAAACAGGCACGCGAAAAAGCTGAACTGGAAGTGCAACAAGCACAGAAAAGAATCGAAACCTATACTGACATATTCTGGATAAGCATTAGCGTCATCATCGGTGTCATAGTATTTATTCTTCCCAATTACTTCACTATTTCGGCTCTAAATCAGAATCAACATAAAGATCTTGTTCGATTTTTGGTGGCGTTATCAGTGGGTAGTTTCATACTAGGATTTAGTCGTAAACAGTGGCGCAGCTATCTTTGGGGCAGTTTAGCTGTAACAGTAGTTTTGACTTTAATTACGTACCTCCTATAACTCTAGCTACGATATGAATCGGAAAACTCTCAAGCAATATGGCAATGAATATGAGACTAGTTTAATTACCCCTATCACTTGGGGCTTCACATCATAGCTCAAATGTGCTAATGTGTAATCGTGAAAAAATATTCCCTAACCGCTCAAACATTTTTTGATTTCAACTGCATTTCTGTTTTTTGCAGTTTTTGCAGCATTTCGGCGATTGTCTCTCCTATATCCGCTGCGGCAGCACAGCCAATTGGCACGCGGTGGACATACGGGAGCCAAACGCGGCACTCAGCGGCATTAGCCGAGCTTCCTGCCAGCCAATAATGACATTTCGGCGGCACTAGCCGAACCTCCCGCCTGCCAATTCGGCGGATAAAATTCACAAAAGTTTGTTGTTCCTGCGCTAATCCCTATGGTAGAGTTAGAATATATACTTCTCTACTACTTAGGATTCATACGCCATGTCCCATTTTAATGAAGACACCGTTGAACTCGCCGCCCTCGAATGGCTCCGTGAGGCTGGCTATGATTACATTCACGGTGGAGACATCGCCCCTGAAGAACCCGCTGCCGAGCGCACCTCCTATAACGAAGTTCTGCTCGTTGGTCGCCTCCAATCCGCCCTCGAACACATCAACACCCATATTCCCCACGCCGGTCGTGCCTCAGTCATCGATGAAGTCATCCGTAAAATCCAACGCACGCCCACTCAAAATCCGGTCGTCAATAATCATGCCTTTCACCGCCTCCTCACCGAAGGCGTGGATGTCTCCTTCCGTGATGCCGGTCAGCTCCGCCACGATAAAGTCTGGCTGGTCGATTACGCTAATCCTCACGCTAATCAATTTCTGGCTGTCAACCAGTTCACAGTTACTGATGTCAATCATACGACCCGCGCCCGTACCAATCGCCGCCCGGACATTGTCTTGTTCATTAATGGGCTTCCCCTCGTCCTTATCGAACTCAAGAACGCTGCTGATGCCAACGCTACCGTTCGTAATGCCTATAATCAATTTCAGACTTATAAGAATGACATCGGCTCGATTTTCACCTATAACGGACTGCTCGCTATCAGTGATGGTGTAGAAGCCCAACTCGGTACGCTCACCGCTGGCTCGGAGTGGTTCAAACCTTGGCGCACTGTCGATGGCTCAAAACTCGATCCACACAGCACCCAGCTTGAAACCCTCATCAAAGGCGTATTTGCTCCCGAACGCTTACTGGATATACTGCGCTACTTTGTCATTTTCGAGCAGGATGGCCCCAACCTGATTAAAAAGGTTGCGGGCTATCATCAATACTATGCCGTCAATAAGGCCGTCGAGAAAACTATTGAAGCCTCCAGCACTCATGGAGATCAGCGTGTTGGGGTAGTCTGGCACACACAGGGCAGTGGTAAGAGCCTTTCCATGCTCTTCTATGCCGGTAAGGTTGTCCAACATCCCGCAATGGAAAACCCGACGCTTATTGTCTTAACTGACCGTAACGACCTCGACGATCAACTCTATGGGGTCTTCGCCTCCGGTCAGGAACTTCTGCGTCAGGAACCGGTGCAGGCCGAAAATCGCGATCATCTTAAAACGCTGCTACAGGTTGCCTCAGGCGGCGTTGTCTTTACCACGATCCAGAAGTTCCAACCCGATGGTCACGCTGCCGAATATCCCTTACTCTCAGAGCGCCGTAATATCATTTTCATCGCTGATGAAGCCCACCGCAGTCAGTATGGTTTTGGCGCACGCATTCTTGAGCGCGGTGATGAAGCCTCTATTGTCTATGGTTTCGCTAAGTATGTCCGCGATGCCTTACCACATGCCTCATTTATTGGCTTTACGGGTACGCCTATTGAAAAGACCGATGCCAGCACCCGCCATGTCTTCGGAGACTACATAGATGTTTATGACATCCAACGTGCCGTGGACGATGGCGCAACCGTACCCATCTACTACGAGGCGCGTCTGGCACGTCTACAACTTCGTGAAGAACAGCGTGATCTCATTGATCCCACCTTTGAGGAAGTCACTGAAGGCGAAGAGCCGACTATTAAAGAGAAACTCAAATCCAAGTGGTCGCAGCTTGAAGCAATGGTTGGCACTGAGAGCCGTTTGGAACAAGTTGCTCAAGATATTGTGACCCATTTTGAGCAACGCCTTGAAGTTCTTGACGGTAAAGCAATGATCGTCTGCATGAGTCGCCGTATCGCCGTTGATTTGTATGACCAGATTATCAAACTACGTCCTAATTGGCATAATCCAACTGATGATGAAGGTGTGATCAAAATTGTGATGACGGGCAGCGCGTCTGATCCACAACATTATCAACAACATGTGCGAAACAAACCGCGCCGCAAAGCCTTATCCGAACGCTTCAAAGACCCGAAAGACTCTCTAAAGCTGGTGATTGTTCGAGACATGTGGTTGACCGGTTTTGATGCACCAGTGTTACACACCATGTATGTCGATAAGCCCATGTATGGTCATAATTTGATGCAGGCCATTGCTCGCGTCAACCGTGTCTTCCGTGACAAGCCCGGTGGTCTAATTGTGGATTATCTTGGCATCGCTACCGATCTTCAAGAAGCTGTTGATGTCTATACCCAAGAAGGCGGTCAGGGAATACCCGTAGATGCCTTAGAGCAAATTATTGGTGTAATGCTTGACCAGTACCACATTGTCGCCGCCATGTTCCATGACTTTGACTACAGCGGTTTCTTTAATAATGTGCCTTCACAACGTTTGTCTATCATTCCAAATGCAATGGATCATATTCTCGCTCAACGCGACGGTAAACGGCGGTTCATCGACGCTGTCAGTAAACTTTCGAAGTCTTTTGCCTTGGCTGTTCCCGCCGATGAAACGGTTGATATTCGCGAAGAAGTTGCCTTCTTCCAAGCGCTGCGGGGTCAATTTGATAAGAACACGCCTGTTGAAGGTTACGCACGAGAAGACATCGATTCTGCTGTCAAACAACTGGTGTCACAGGCTGTGGTGTCGAACGATGTGATTGACATTTTCAGTTCGGCTGGTCTCAAACGTCCTGACGTATCTATCCTGTCCGACGAATTTCTCGAAGATGTCCAACACATGCCACAAAAGAATCTGGCGCTGGAACTTTTGCGAAAATTGCTTAATGACGAGATACGCAGCCGCTCTGGACGAAACGTGGTGCAGGCGCGTTCATTCGCTGATTTATTAGAGAAGACAATCCACCGTTATCAAAACAGGACAATTGATGCTGCACAGGTCATCACTGAGCTTATTGAGATTGCTAAAGATATTCGTGCTGCTAATGCTCATGGTGAGTCACTTGGCCTAACACCTGATGAACTCGCTTTTTACGACGCACTTGCAGAAAATAAAACCGCAGTTCAGGTCATGGGTGATAAGCAGCTTGCTGTCATAGCCTTTGAGCTACTGAAATCCGTTCGCGCAAATGTGACTATTGATTGGACAGTTAAGCAAGGAGCACGGGCAAAAATAAGGATACTTGTCAAACACATTTTACGGAAGTTTGGTTATCCACCGGACTTGCAAGATGCCGCTACTGAACTTGTCTTACAACAGGCCGAATTACTTGCTGCCCAATGGTCAGGAGAAATGATATGATTTATGTTTTGAGTGATGATAAATTAACCGATGGAGCATGTTTTGTCGGACGTTTTCAAACGCATCAATAAAGATGCGTTTGGTTGGCGCGATGCATCGTGCCGACGCGCTGACCGACACCCCAGTGTCGAGTCAGCGGTGCTGCGCGTGAGCGCGGCACGTCAAGCCCTCCGGCGTATGAGGAGCGAGCGTTTTAGCTCGCTCTCTCCCTCAGCCGCACAGTGATCTCGAATACGAGATACTTCGGCTGCACCGCAAGCATGTGTCCTACACATGTTTAGCGGCTGAGGGAGATCGGTCGTCCTACGGACGACGCGCTGCTGCGAGGCAGCGCCTGTCTGTCAAACTGAGAGTACGCTAAAGCAATTAAAAACTGCCCACCTATTTCTCGTTCCAACGTGATGCGTCGTAGGGCTATATATGTGAATATTGGGTGGGCACTTTCAATATGAAAGTATCCTCGAAATTGTGACAACCGACACGCGCTTCAATCTCGCTTCGTTCCTACAATTAAGTGATCGGTAACCCATTCAAAAAACTGAACTTTGGAGATATGAGATTGAGAAAATCAACCCTATTGGGACTTGCCATTGTTGTGTGTACCTTGCTGACCATGCTCGTGGTCGCGCAGGCAGCTGTGGCACAAACTGTTAAACCTCAATGTGATGTCGACGCAGTTATTAAGCATCAAAATGAACATGCGCAGGAATTAGCGAATTTTGCCGAAGAGGCTAAAACAGATATGAATGCTGCGCTTGCTACTCTGTATCGAACTTCTATTGCCTATCAGGCTCTAGCAATTGAGTGTGGTTTTGCTAATGGCACGGCGGTGGAAGCAGCGCATCAATTGGAACATTCTGGCTTATTCGATACTGATACCCATGTGGATACCCACGTCCACAGTGAGGAAGAAGCCGCCGCAGTGCTGGCGCTGGCGCGTACTATCGGTGATCCAGAGCATGGCAAAATCTTGTTTAACACGGTTCGGTCTGAAGTTTCGTTCGCCTGCGCCAGCTGTCATCGCGTGGACAGTACCGAGACCTTAGTTGGCCCGGGATTGCTGGGCATTAGCGGTCACTCACATAACCACAGTGCAGTTGCCACTTCGGCAGATGGCACACCAGACGCTATGGCTGGTATGAACATGAGTGGTGCCACAGCAACACCCGATGCCATGAATGGCATGAATATGAGTGAAGCCACAGCAGAAGCAACCTCAGCGCCCGAACTAACCACGGAACAGAAAGTTGAATTTCTGCGGACATCGATTACGAATCCGAGTGCATTAGTGATGACAGGCTTTCCGGACAATTTAATGCCCAAGGTCTATGGCACAATTTTCACTCCACAGGAGATCAATGATTTGATTGCTTATCTGTTCACGTTGGACTAAATGCACGCTCGTTCATCAGTTTCAGATAATAGCGTGATGGTACGTTGCATCCCTCGCTGCGATACCGAAATTACTGTTTGGTCGCTAACTTAATAAGGGGGAGCGGCAATAAAGCGCCGCTCCATTTGACTTATACTAATTTGTACTAGAAGGGAATATCACCGCCTTCGCTTTCAGTAACATCACTTTCTACACGGTCTAGCAGCACCAAGCGGTTGGCATCCAGATCAATACTGGCTTGGGGTGTGCCACCCTGATCCGTCCATGCACTCGGACGCAGCCATTCCGTCGTCACCTGCACCAGCGAGCCTTTTTTGATGTACTGTGCCGCGACATCAGCGAGTTTGTTCCAGCAGTTCACGCGTACCCAAAGGGTTTGCTTCTTACCACTGCCGTTCTTGCGACTGACAGCTACACTGAAGCTGGCGACCTGTTGTTCACCAACGGTCTTTACCTGCGGATCGCTGCCCACGAAACCTGTCACCTGAATGTTGATGCTCGTACCCATGATGTTTATTCCTTCGCGCTGTGCGCTTTTTAGGCCATCGACCTTGTGCCGATTTCTGACCAAATAGCAGCAGGTGCATACAGGCAGCTTTCACCTGTAAGGCGCTACCCATTTCTGCTGAGGACGAATTGCACGCAATTCGTCTGGCACAAGCCCGGAAGAAAGGGGTAAAGCGTGCCGACCTTAGTCGGTATGAACGCTGCCGCACCTGCTAAGCTGGTCAGTGACAAATCGGTATGTTTTGGGTCAGATGGCATGCGTTAGCAGCGAAAAGGTTTAACACGGGAGAGGAATGCATTAGGGTGACAGGATGTGCCAGTAAGAAGTTATTGTTGGTAGTACAGGTATCCGCTTTGAGTGGCTAGGTAGAACGGGGATGTAGAGTGCTGACCCGTGTCGTGAACCGTTAGAACATGTGATAGTTCATGGCAATCAATAAGATGCCGATATGTGACATGGCTTATATCTGCATGGATGTCAGGGCAACACGGTATGTATAGAAAGCCGAAACGATGGGCGCATAGAACGTGAGGCGTGAGCGGGGAAAAGGGATACCTTGTCTAGCAACGATGTAAGATAGGCACTATAGTGAAAGTGACTTACTGTTGATTTAGGGACGGTTATTCTGATCTGGGAAATAGGTTCCTTTGAAGTCGAAGATAGTGGGTATTTCACTGTAGCGTACACCTTCATACAACGCACTCGTAATCCGCGCCAACCCCACTTGCAACTTCTCACGAATGTAAGACAGATCGCCGTGCAGCAGTAGTTGAATCACTGCTTGAGTAAAGTAATCAGCCGCCACTAGCAGTTCATAAGCCATTCGTCCGCGCCAGCCGTGTACGCCATTGGCGAAGGATACTGCTGCCCGCAGCGTAGTAGTGGTTTCGTAAGCTTTCAGCAGGGCTTTGGCCGTACCCTCAAAATCATCGGCACGGGTGTCCCTCGCCTGCTGGAAAAGTAGCAAGTAGCTGTAAATCGCATCAATCGTCGGGATCGTCACCGAATTCTGACCGCAGAAGGTCGCCAGCTTGAGCCAAGTTATTTCGTAGTGGGGATGCCCGCTCAAACTTAATGCCATATCCGTGATTAAATTCATCCCATCGGATACCTGACTGCTTTCGCGGTCAGCACGGAGATCGTTGGCAAGGAGCGCACCGAGACAAGCGTACTTAGCGTTGTCAAACAGGGCGTTGTAACGATTGAGTGCCTGTTGTGTGATGACATCCGTCGTATTCATTGCGGAATTCTCCTTAATTGAGTGATGAGGTACAAATGTCTTGAGTAGAACAATGTCTCGTCCTACAGGCTCCAGCGACTCAGCATTCGCAATGTTTGGGGATCAGTTGGCGCTGTCTCGACTTGCATCAGCATCATCTGGAGGGTCGTTTGGATACGCTCATATAAGTGATACTGCTCATCGTCGTAAGGCAAAATCCATGTCCCATAGGGGATCAGAAATGAAACACGCCCATCCCCCCGTTTGTATCGGACAGGAAGATCAAAGGGCACATCGCGCTCTGGTTTCCAACCAGTCAACTGCACGATTGGTAAAAAACGTTCGTCAGCCGGTAATGTCCAATCGGCACTCAGAATTCCGTTAGGATGCTGTGCCAGATAGAGGCGTTTCACTGCTAATCCAGTCGGCATGTCATGGAAAGGTTGGCGGACAACCTTCACGAAGAGGGCGGGTTGCCAATCAAGCCCGGTGCAATCGTCAATCATGTGTTTCTCCTTTTGTGGTCATACACTGCCGCTCGCGTTTCTTCAGAGAGCAGTTCCGGTCTGAGGTCGCTCAGCCAGAAATCTTTACGGAAACTGTAGCCGGTGACAGCTTCGATATGGCACAATTCGCAATAGGTCTCGGGGTTATGAGCAGCTCCATTCATGAGGTCGTTCACACCGGCCAGTACACACAGCGCACACGACAATCGATGATTGCCAAGTTTGTAAGCGTCGTGGTAGATATTCCCATGCCGTCGAATACCATTCCAAACATCTGTGTCTGTCCAGTCATGGATCGGCAGCCAGTCAAAAACAAACCGCCCCTTAGTCGGAGCGGTACAGTCATCACGCACAGCGAAGGTCTGACGTTTAGCCCGGGTGTGGCTCTCCTGAGCACGCAGCCCCATCGCACATACGACCTTCCCGGTTGAAAAGGTATTCCGTATCCAGCGCGAGATGGGCGCACGTTTGAGGTCAGAGGTGCAGTAGCGGACTTGACTGGACGGCCAGCAGGGACGGGATGGGTCGCTGTAATACCGCTGCCAGATGCGATCAATCAGGTCGCCATTGGTCCAGCGAACGATATGCAGGGGTACATCTTTACGTCGTGCCAGATTGTGAACGTAATCTGTAGTGTTATGCCACTCAGCACGTCCGAGATCAGCATGGACCATTGCCACATCGCCCATCCAACCTTCAGTCTGACGGCGTTCTAGCAGATGGTGACACATGGCATCCGAGTCTTTACCGCCAGATACGCTCAGTACCAGCGCTGCACCGTCGCGAAGTAATTGGATTGGATCATATGGCAGCAGCTTGTCCAAGGCAAATAGCGGAAGTTGGTAAGACATTAGTTTATACCTCCTGAAACCAAGTGCCGCTGAAACGCTGGATGTCGCCGTTATCCAGAAAGCGTACCCAACAGCTATGAATGCCGATGCTGTAGGGATGCACATTGTCACACAATGGATAGGCGATGACGATACACTTGCGGCGTGGATGGACAGTGGATAATCCGACAATGCATCCGATTGTGCTGGGTTTGGGCAATTTCGAGTGGTGAAAGTTCTGCCGTTGGCATTTGAGCATCGTTTTACCTACCTTTATCATCTGCTTCAAAAGGCGAAAACGTTTTGCCATAACCGTTGATGATTTCAACGACCTTGCCCGACTCGCTAACAATCCGCTGCATGGCGGCCTGCGCTTCAGCCAACGAGTAGAATTGACCGTAGTCCTCAAGTGTCTCGCCTTCGAAATCACGTAAGCAATAAGGTGGGACTGCCGCGTTATTCGTACTTGCTTCACGAATTTCAGCCGGGATTTCGAGGACTATCGCTGACGCAGCAAGTGCAAAAGCGATGGGATGTTCACTGGATGAACGGGCGATGTCGAGCCATTCCGCACGTTGCTCAACCCAAGCGATGACGTACTCACTTCCAACCGGCAGCACAGAACCGTCAAAGGCATTCACCTCCTGAACCAACCGGATGCGCCCTTCGGCATAAAAGTGCTGTATTTCGCCATTTACTTCGGCGATTAACGGATCACCCTCTTTTATGGGGTGAAGTGCCTCTATGAATAGCTCGAAGTCATCGGCAACTGTGACGGTTACTTCCACTAAGCTATCGAGTTCCAGTTCATTGGCCTGACGGATGGCTTCCTCCATGCCTTCGTCTATCTCGCACGTTTCAGCGGCAATATTCACATGTGCAGTGAAATCCTCGATATGCTGAGCTTGCAGGTCAGACAGATGGTGCATCAGAATAAGACACCAATTGTGAACACCCGCCCGATTAAAGGCGACTACCCTCACACCGCTGCCGAGCTGCTCTGCAAGTTGATTGACCGCACGGATATAGACTTCGCGGTAAACTTCAATCCCATCGGGCATGGCCTCGCCGTCGGAAAAGCCATATTTACTCTGCATATCTTCCCAGAAACGCATGGTGAGCATCCTTTCATTAGTCTGCAATTGTGAGATGTAAAACGGAAAACGGACGGGATTAAGCCTGAAGGTAGGAGAGGAGTTCGTCGCGGCAAATCGGCAGGCTGCGGACGGACAACCCATCGACACTGAAATAACTAAGAAAGGTGGTTACGGGCAGGCGGTGCAGCAGCTTGTAGACATAGCCCGCGACGACACAAGCCACGAGATCATTGATTAAAAGATGTTGCTCACCACGTGCGACCAGATCAGCACAGGAGAGGTTGGGCTGTGGGACAGGCTGGGGTTCTGGTTCGAGAAGCTGCGGAAAGAGTAGTGCCGGGCTGGGTAAATAGCGATACTTGCCCTTATCACCATTGATGTACCGTAGTACATTTTCACGATCCGATGTGTTGCCCATACACACTTGCCCACTGTCAAAATGATTACCGGCATCGAGCCAAATGCCTTCAGCTTTCGCCAATTCACAGCGGGCATCGTGGTTATCCACACAACCAATGACCAGATTGCCACTGTGGTCGATATGCTGTCGGACATTGAGCGGTTGATCGATAGCAGCAATCTCCAGTCCCAAGGCTTGATTGAAGCGGCGAGCTAGTACCCGGCTCTTGCTCTGTCCAACGTCCCCGGCGGCGAATAGTTGCCGTCCCACATTCTTTTCCTCAACGACATCTGGGTCTATGAAAGCCAATGCCGGTGTGTGCAACCGCGCCCGCCGCATATCGTAGACCGTCCGCGCCACAGTCCGCGCGACTTGGGAGCCTGTTCCGCCTAGTCCAACGACGGTCACGGTTTGCAGATGCATAAAGGGATCAAAAACGTTCAAGGCTGTATCCTCCTATCTCGTTCACGAGAGGCTTTGTTCCAGATACCTGCATAACAAATAACGATGGGGTTAGGTAACTGTGGTCAGTGGCGATCATCGCCCAGCACTTGAGCTAGAGTGCGCTGCGCCGGGATCAAATCGGATTTGGGGTAAACACGGGCGTGACGTGTTTCGAGGTCGATTAACTTCTGCCGGATGTCCTGTGGATGGGATTTGGATTTGCCATTGCAGCCGTGATCGCCAAAGCGACTGCCAAGGAAGACCGCCCAATCTTCGACCAGTGAACCACTTTTGAGCCCTATTTCGGAAGCAGAGGGAACCGTTCCCCAGCAAATACTGCCGCTGGTAAAGACATTCGGTAATGGCAAATGAAACAAGGACGTATCCATTTGGTCGGGGCGTTTCTTGACAGCATAGACCTGATACTGCGGCGATTTGTCCTCGGCGGTTACCCGGATCATGAGCATTCCCGGCAGCGGGACACGTAGTGGCGCTTCCGAGCCTTCAAAATACAAGCCGGTTTTACCCGGTGGGCGGTATTCGACGACGGTTTTCTTCACACCTTCGTAACGCACGAGCAAGGTGTTTCCGGTCAGCAGCCCGGTGTCGAAGCCTACCTTGGCGGAGAGCGCCAGCGCGATTTGGGCGGGGTCTACCGGATACTCGGTCACTCGATCCCCCTCACACTTTTCGAGCATCACGCCATAACTGTAAAACCGAAGTACGAGCGAGGGTTGTTCAGTCAGCAACTGTTCCAAGGCTTGGCCAGACACATCGAACGCGAGGTTTGTCATGGACTTTCTCCTTTGGCTGTTTACTAATGGCTTTATAAATGCGTTTCACATTGTCACCGAGAGCGGTAAAGACTTCTGGAGTGGATTGTAAAAAGGCCAGACCTTTTAGAGCCTCAGGCATAATTTCATCGGCCTCCTGAATGATGGCAATGGCAAACTCCAGATCGTCTTTGTCCCACGTCAGCGGCTGGAATTCACACATGCTGTCGTAATCGAGATCAATGACTGAATTGCCTGAACAGGAAAACAACCACTGCATCAACCACGACAGTTGGCGGTAGCGTTCATCCGGATGCTGCTCAAGGTCTTCAGCGATGAACTGTCCGACTATGTGCGCGCACTCTGGCGTATCCACGGTGTCCTCATCGGCTGTCGGATCAATCCCAAATGGCGCAAGTACGGGGATCAGATCAGCATGGCTTTCGTAGAAATCGGGTTCTTCCAGTCTCACCCCATAGGACGGTAAGGGGATGCCATAGCCCATCCACTCCAAGTTTTCCAGCGGGATACCTAGCTTCTCGATTTCGCGGCAGACGAAACGATCAATATCATCCCACGACCACCCGTCACGCAGTTGCTCGATCACCTGCACATAGATAGTTGGAAACGAGTTGCGTACCACCCGCAGCGCTAGACCAAGCCCGCCATCACCTCCGTAATCGTCATCCTCATCAGTGAAGTCATCCCAGAACGGATCCAGCCATGCGACGACATTCGCCAGACACAGCATAGGGTCAGTGTTCATTCCGGTAACGAGTAGCTCTTGAAGCTGTAAGAGTTCAGTCATAATCCAAACTCCAAATTGACTACAGAGGTCAGCGGCACAGAAGTGAGATGGCTGATTTGTTGGGCAGCATAAGCGCAGCGTCGGGCGTAACCTACCAATTCAGTAACCGCATCGACCATTTGATTGCGGGGAATGCCAGCAGGAAACCAATGCCCTTGGGGATGGGCACTATGTTGCTTCAATAGTTCCATCCCCAGGAGTTGAACCGGTTCGACTTGTGCAAGGCAGTCCCGCAGGCTGGTCAACGTTAAGCCTGCGTCAAACATGATGGTTATCCCTTACGTCCGGGCTGCGGCAGGAACTCAACCACGGTCTGCCCCTCGGCGGTGGTGACTTCACGGATGGTCGCGTTGGCGATTTCGGGATAGGTCGTCTTGAGAATGTTTCGGACTTCTTCATTGCTCAGCTCGCGCATGAACTCGTCCTCGACAATGCGAATAGTGCCTGTCTTGAAGATACGGGGTTGTGTTGGATTTGGATCGGACATGATAAGGCTCTCCTTTTTTACAATATCGATGTGATTGAATTGGACTGAATCAGAAGGGGTTATTCGTCGGCTGCATCATCCGGGTGCTGCCCATTGAGCGAGGGACTGCCTGTGACCAGCAGCGGTTCGATTTCCATACCGTCGACCTCGGTTTCGACAGCATCATTTTCAAAATCCTGAACGGTTTCCGGCAGATCGGCAGCACTGCTCACCTGCACAAAATCTTCCAGCGCGAACAGGCTCATTTCAGAGTCGGACAGGTGCTTGAGCTTGCGCTGCACGGCGTACACATCGTCAATACGGATAGGTGATGCGCCATCCCACAGCTTGCCATCGATGAGTTTCCCGGCAATCAGTGCCGCCTGTCGATAGGCTGCCGCGTCTGTTTCGCCGCCGACAATCTTGAGGTAGCTGATTTTGACGGCCAGTGTTCCTTTCTTGAGTGGGATGTCGATGGTTGGTTCTTCCTCCACAGCGGGCTTCTGTTCGGCCTTTGGCTTTACTTTCGGCTCTGGCTTCGGCGTATCTTTGGGTACCTCAGGAATGACAGGCGGTTTGGCTTCAACACCAGCAAGGGCAATATAGGCTTCTTTGATGGCGGTGGTCATATCCTCCATCACCACATAAGTGAACTGACGCATGTGTGCCAGATCGCCGCGCTGAATGAGTAAGGTAGCGGTGGCTTGATCCAGTGGAAGACCCCCATCTGAGGGTGAAGGCAGAGTCAACGTGATGATGGTCGGAGGCGAGGCTTGTTGGGTGTTTTTCTTCTTGTCGGACATGGTGTGTTTTGATCCTTTCTACTTTAGCGATAGATGCCACCATAAGCGGCGGCGTTGATACCCAAAATGGAACAGAGGTCGATGAGCCGGAGCGTGCCATGCCGTCCATGACAACGGCCACAACCGATGGTGGGATTCCAGAAGAAATGTGTACCGGGTGAATCACGGGCATGTCCACAGGGACACAGTGCCGCAATCCACTCACTTTGGCGCTGCCCCCGCGCCGCATAGTCGCGGTACAACAGAGTCGTGATCGCGTGGATTACCATGTCATTGAGCTTTCTGTTGTCTGTTGATTGAGAAACACATGAAACATCAGGTTCTGAAGTTGATGAACAGGTCACTGGAAGCGTGAACAGTTGGAAGTCTGACAGGCTGTAGTGGCAGTCTGAGATTTCAATCAAGTGACACAGTGCGCTGCCGCGTTCCGGCTTGGTGTTGACCGTCCCCGGAAGTCTTAAGGAATTTGCCGGTGAAAGACTGTCGCCATTCACTGTCTTTGCGAGTCCCTGTAAGACCAGCCGTGCTGTATTCAGATCGGTGGTGGGTTCATCCAGCAGCCAGTAGGCGTGAATGCCGCCTCCCGAATGTACTATCACAGACGGTGGGAGCGACGCTCGTCTGAGTTTGGTGAGTGCCTTATCCATTGGAAGGTCGACGTCGGTGTAGAACGCGGGCAGTGCTACCACATCTGCCACACCACCCCGTTTCCAGCGGGTCAATCCCGGTTGTCGTAGCCCGACCGCGTAGTACGCACCCCAGCCCATCTGGTTCGTATCAGACAATCGTTGCAGGGCGTCGAGCAGTGCTACGCGGTCATTCAGTCGTATGTGTCGGGAGGGTGTGGGATGCTGACCATCCGGATGAATAGCGGTGAAGGTGAGGGCGGCCGGTGAGTGTAGTTGTGTGCAGCGTTCAAAAAGCAGATCGAGAAACTCGAGCATATCGGGATGCATGGTTGCACCCCTTTAAAATAACGCCAACTGCATCGGTGCGGTTTCATCCTGTTCCTCATGTCGCAGATCTGTAGGCTGAGGTTTTGTCTTTTTGCCTGAAGCAATCAAGTTGGGTTGGCGGTTACGGTGTTGGGATGTCGCGGCTTGTTTCGATTTTGTGCCGACGATGACGGGATGCACTTCAAGAATGTTCGCTGCCTGCTCAAGTAAGCGTCCTATGCCGAAGTCTCGTTTTGCCAACAGAACGATTTGTACGGCGACTTCCTGCTCACATCCGCTAAAGACAAAATGGTGTTCTCGCAACCAGTTTCGTATATGACGTATCATCGTTTCGGTGTGTATCGGGTATTGAGTGAACTCTGGATCACACAAGCCCACGACCGCATAGGTGCCATCATCGGCTTGAATGCCGTTCGACAAAATAGCCAGCAGTTTGGCCACCAATTGGGCACGTTTGTGCTCATCGGCGATGAGGTGAACGCTGTCGAGATAGGGGCTGATGGACTGTCCGAACCCCTGCGGTTCATGGTCTTGAATGACTCTCATTGTCGCTTCTCGTCCAAGTGGTTTAGTCTTGATCTCAGCAATGACACCGCCAAGTTGGATGGCTTCCTGAACGACTGGATCACCTTCCAGTTCGCTCGTGAATTGGGCTTGAACGATTTCAGAAGTCAGTGATTCAGTGTCAGACAATTCGACATTCCAGTAGGCCGCATCTTCGGTGTCGATTTCCCCCTGTGCCCCGGACTGCTTGAACAGCTCGGATGGGTCCAGCAGGGTTTCATCACGTCCAATCGCATTGAGCAGCGCTTCCTCGAATCCGCCTTCGCCTTCCGTCAATGCATCGAGTCCCGTGAGTCCAATGTCACCCGTCAACAGTTTGGCTGCACGCTGTTTGCGGCTCATGAGCTGTACCGCCGTTTGTTCCATCGTGCCTTCGCAGTACAGGTAATACGTTTTGCAGTGCGGGTGGTTCTGGTTGAGACGGTAAGACCGTCCAGCCGCCTGCATCATCGTCCCTAAATTGAAAACAATCTCATAGAAGATAAGGGTCGGCGCGAAGACTAAATCCAGTCCTGTTTTGACCAACTCGGGATTGGAGATGACGACATTGGTTCCCTTAGCCACCTCCGCTTCGATGACCGCTTCCCGCCGTTCGGCTTCAACCGTGTTCTTGAGAATGAATGTATTGGCGAGAGGAACATGCTGGCGGATCAGGCGCTCAATGCGGGGTTGGATGTCGCGGGTAGCGGTCTGACGGATGTAAATGACACAGGGACGATTCTGGTCAAGTTCCGAACGCACGAGGTCAATGAGTGCCTGCTCTTTGGCAAAGATACGCTCTTCGCCAAAAGACGGGATGCTGGTGACAATGTGCGGCAGCTTCTCGCCAGTAATCGGATGTTTGATATTGTGGATGACTTCGTGGGGACGGTGTGCTGCGTTCGGCCAACCCATAGCCCATTGCAAGTATGCGCCACGAAAGGTTGTGTCGCCTTCCCAACGCCGTTGAATGAGGTAGTCCTTCAACTGCTGACAGGTGCAGTCATACTGCTCGTAGGTGTCCGCATCCATCTCCACTGGCAGGGCGATTTCTTCGTATTTCGGCAGCGCTTTACCCAGATCCCCTAAGCTGAAAAAGATAGCGTGATCCAAGACTTCGGCTACCAGCAGTGGCGAGATGCCTGGTGCTTCTTCATAGGGTCGCTCGTAGGTCGATGTTCCGGTGAATGCGCCTGTTTCTTTGTCATACGAAGGCCGTTCTTCAATCACCTGCTCGCGCACCCCCATATCGGCCACCCAGCGCGATTCGGCGCGGCCACGCTGCTTGCTGTCGTCCACAGCGATGGACTGAAACCCCCGGTTTCCATGTGTCTTACGCGACAAACGCGGTGCACCGCCCCAGTTGTAACGCTGACGGGTACGCGGATTAAGGGCATATTCCAGATTGAAGATGGAGGATGATCGTCCGTTGAAGGGTGTGCCGGTCATCGCCAACACTTTATCCGCTAATCCTGCGATCCGGTTGAAGGCTTCACCATTGCCGGTATCCCCATGCGCACATTCGTGGACTTCATCCCAGACAAGCATATATACCCGATCCGGGTAAACACGCTTGAGATACTCGTCAATCCGGTAGCGCGGGTTCTTGGTTGGGTACTTCTGACCCGGCTTGGGCTGTGACCCCTTATCACGGGCTTCTTGCCATAGCGGTGTCTGACACACAGAACACAGTCGATTGCCACCTTTGAGCCAGCTTTCCGTGGCAGGGCTTTCCACCCCCTTCTTTTCCTGCATGACGGTGTAACCGCAGGTCGGACATTTCGGGACACGCTGTTTGACCAACCGTTGGCTGAGTTCATAGCCTTCAGGTACCGGTGAATCATGCTGCCACAGCGCGACCCATTCATTGCGCCAGATGACGCCGACTTCTCGCCCTGCACCGAGCTTGGTCATATCGCGTTTAATCAGCCCAATTTTGGCGATGCCTGCTCCTGCTCGCGCGGCCTTGTCCATGAACGCTTTGACATCTTCATGGCGATCCAGCCGTTCAACCAGAATATTCCGGCTGATGCTGTGCAGCTCACGCTTCCACTTCTCAATCAGGTGGGGTGGGGCGACAATCAAAACCGCTTGATCATCGCGGATGTGTCCCCGCAAGTTTTCGACCACACTGGCTGCCATGGCAATCGCGGTTGAGCCTCCGATTAAAGTTTTGCCTACCCCCATCTGACCAACCAGTAAGATGCTATCGCGATCCTGAAAACCGCGTGTCACGGCTGCGGTGACGTGTTTCTGAGCGGTGTACATCGGATACTTGCCCTTGAGCCGGATGCGATCCAACCAGCGTCCCATACCGTTCAAGTCGAAGGTGTACATCGGCTTAAACTTCTGATTGAGGTAGCCCGTGAGCGCCTGCTTATTAGATGTAATGAATCCCAACAGCGCTTCATCGCCGTCCATCTCAACGACTGTTCCATCTTGAGCCAGCAGCGTCAGTGTGGTCGTCGGTTTGAGCCGTATGGTGGTTTTCTTGACCTGCCGTTCTGGATCGCCGGGAGCCGCTTCGACCTCCACTCTCGCGATCTGCTCGACATGTTGCGTCTTCCCACGAATGGCTACCCGCCCATAATCCTCGGTTTGGATAACCGCGCCATTGGCAACACCGGCTGCCAGCACCAGCGCCATGTGACCGGGACGTGGCGCGACAACCGGTTCGATTTGCTCAGAGAGAGCGGGAACCTCAAGCAATGACTGAAAGCCGTTTGTTTTCCATGCGCCCTGTTCTTGAATCAGCCGTAAACCCTGCTCTTCGTCGATGATGTCAGGGGCGAAGACAAAACGAGTCATCTGAGGCGGGGCAGGCAGTTTGTAAATTGGTTCAGGCTGGACAGTCAGAAGGCTGGGATTGGCCTTGCCATCCAGAATGCTTTCATAGAGTTGGGTCACATTGGGATGTGTCCCTTTAATGGCGACCACCACGACTTGGTTATATTCACCCTGATGTTTTCCGGGCAGTGCCCAGACATCCACTCGACTGCTATTCTTGGCCAGAAATGCAGCAGCATCTTCGGTGATGTGTTGGTTGTACACACACCATAGTGCCAGTCCGCCATCTTGTAGCCATTTCCAACTGTGGCGTAGGTAAGCAAATTCTACGCGCTTATTAGCTTTGGCCGTCTTGTCATGGTCATAAGGCGGATTGAGCCACGCCGCACCAAAAGCATTGTTGGAGGCCAGCAACCGTTCCACATCGCAGCGTACCGCTTGTGTCGGTCCAAAGCGCTCGATACAAGTTTGCGCTCTTTCACCATCCAGTTCATTGGCATAGGGCGTGACATGCCATGCGTTCGCCGCAACTTCGAGAAACAGCCCATCCCCCGCAAAGGGATCGAGCAACTTCACAGCGGATGTGGCAGGCATGATCAGCGACAGGATTGCCGGGTGATGATGGGGTTCGATGGGTAGATAGCCCATAACCATTTTGCTTTCAGCGCGTGCCATAAGGATGTTCCTTTCTGGAATCGAAAAGAGCCGCCTGTCACATATATGACGGGAGGCTGAAAAACGGATAGGATGAAATTAGGTCGTTACGGGGAGGACGATAATACCTTGTTGGATGCCGCCCGTGATGAGCCGCGTCCAAGCATCACTATCAAGATCAACGGTCAGCAAATCGATTTCTCCGGCGGAGCGTGTCTTACGCACAAGCATAGCACTCTGTCCAGCGTGATACAGGTAGCTTGCCCAGTCGTCGAACACGGGTACTTTGACCAGTTCAGTCACGTACTGTTTGAGTTTCGCTATGGCCTGAGAGTCGCTTGTTCGGAAGATGAAGGTGATCGACTTGCCGCCGTAATTCGGGTTTATTAGTAGTTCGTGGCACAGGATGAGCGAGGTGAATTTGGCTTGGGGGATGTTCTGCATGAAGTCATAATACATACCGCTGTTGCCTTCACCTGCGGTGAGCTCGATAGCCGGTGCATCCCACGGAACACAGTTCACGATTTCGCCTTTGCTGAATTTCGCTCGAATCGCCTCGACCGCCATTCTTGGCCCACCCATATTCACATAGACACAGATACCATCGTGGGTAGCATAACCGTAACAGTAGACATTGCCGGTGATACTTCCAGTCAATTCACCGACGCAAGACTGTCCGATAGCCGCCAATGTGCGTTTCTGAGGAGAGGCAACCGTATGTAAGACAGGCATGGGTTGTACTTTGACCTGTAAAATCGCATTTTGTACCTCATCCAAAGGTGTGCCATCTAAGGGAAAAGGCTGGGGTTTATACATACGGATGTGCTGAGGTTCGGCAGGTACATCGGGCATGGCATTCGGAGCGACTTTCGAAGGCAGATGGATACTGTCTGTCACAAATTCAGTAGGCATCTCATCTGTCTGACGAAATCCACCTATGTCCTGCGCTGGCGTTTCGCTTGGCTGAATAGACAATACATCGGGGGTAGTGCTAGACGATTGCGGTGCGAGATGGATACCCAAAATACGTTCGGCTTCTTCATCGGAGCAGGGTGCATCATCGTTGACTTGCATAGAGGGTGATGATTCACCTGTCGGATTTGCGGTAATGAGTCGCTGGATGCCATCAGGGAGTTCCCATCCCACATAATACCAGGCACGGCGTTTGCTGCTGAAGCGTGCGCCGTATCGTTTGAGGATTTCACGCTGCGGATAAGTATCACCGAGTAACCACCACCAGGGTCGCTCCTGCGGATCGCGCTGACTTTTTTCAGCATGGATACCTTCAATTGCAGTTTCTTTTTCACCTGTCGTTGGTGAGACGGGACGATACCCTGACGGATCGAAGTTCGGACCAGAATGGGCGGTGGGTTGCATGTAGTCGGTACTGCTATTGTTGGGGAGTTCCAACCACTTGCTTTCTCGCCAAAGAAACACAGCGGCCCGATGATAGCGACGTGTCACCCCTTCCGCTTGCGCCAAATCAGCAGCAGTCACATTCAGCAGCAGGTAGCCGTGCCGCACTGAGGTATCCCCGTCAATCTGAACATAGCGGTATGATGCCTGTGCTGATGACACGTCCCGCGCTTTTGCGCCATAGAGTGTCAGCAAGGTTTCACAGGCGGCGCTGGAATAACCGATTTTGTAGGCGCTCACCGTATTTTTCGTGCGAGGGTTTTTCACCCGTTGCGAGCCGTAAGTATGAACGGCAAGAATATGGTTTTCAGCCATGATTTACCCCCTTGAACTCAAACGTGACGAGATGGGCTACTTTGTGGCGGCTCAGCATGTAGTCGTAGCCGGCTTTCGTGCCTTGACTGTCGCCATTCCAGATGAAGATGCCCAGCGTCGAGTTGTCGACCATCCAGCGGTCACGGGTATGATAGTGATCTAAAAGATAGCCACCTGCTGCCCGGTAGGTATCCCGTTCGACCTTGACATAGCTGTCGTGTGAACACCCGCCGTTACGCGGAAAATTGGCTATGCCGACCACTAGCACTTTCGCTTTCAGCCGACGGCACTCCTGCAACACCGCCATATCCACGCCTTTTGGGTTATCGCCGACCACAATCGTGTAGCCCAATTGATGCGCTCTACGTACGACACGACGCGCATACTCCAGTGCTTCATAAGTCGAGTAGCGACTGCCAGCGATCATGAGGTGCGTGATCCGTTTCATATCAGCCTCACTTCAAAATAAGTTGTCATTTGATGGGTTTAGAAAGAAGAGTCTTTAGCGGTGCTGATGAACTTCACCGAGAGACTGGAAGCCAATCTGATGATGATCCGCAACCTTGTGCAGAATATCGACCAATAAATAGCGATGGCAGTGTCGTGTGCTCGCATGGGTATCTTTGCAATAACAACAGACAGTCAATGCATCACTTTGTAGTGCTTCGAGAAAAGCCGCCTGATTCTTGTGATACCGTTCACGCATCAGCTCGGTATAGTGTTTGGTATAGGTATCCCAATCTATCCTGCCGCGTTTCCAATCCATAACCATTGACCATGTTGGTGCAAACACTGCACCCAACCCGGTCGCACTCTTGATGGTTGTGTCCAATACGCGTTGTCCGAGGTGACCCCGATAGCCAATCCGTGCCGTTCCAATCGTGCACATATGTTGTTTTGTTTCAGTCATAGACTTCACTCCTGACTGTGAAAATGAGATAAAAACGACCCCACAGCCCTGAAGACTGTGAGGTCGAGAAGCGCTCATCCGCGCAGGTTGCCGCCTGAATGCGCCCCGGCACTCCCTTTCGGGTGTGACCTCGAGACGTTGGCCTTTCCAGTAGACAGCTTTTTGTGTTCGCTGCCTCATCCACGACGATCTGCGCTCCGATAGCCCATGTGCAGCTTGGCAAAACCAACTGCTCTGCTCCAACAGAGAAGTTGATCCTGCATCACAGGTTCGGGAGCGTTTGGCATAATCTGGACAGCGCGATCATCTGTAGGAGACCGTCAACGCACATCGGCGTTGGGCAGTGTTTACAGCGTTGCCCTTTCGAGCGAACGCAGCCTTCACAGCACATCCGTCTGATCGATAACCACTTATGCTTTTGGTAATCTGCAACTTTTACGCAGGTCCAAATAGCACACCGGGGTCGCCCACCTTCACCCAACGGGCGGCACGGGTTTGCGGTGAGGGACGGCACCAGCCAAGAGCAAACCCGTAGCCGTGCCCGCTTGCGGGTATGAAGGGTGGGGTGGCGTGCTATCCTGCGGGATAAAAGTTGCACCAAAGCAAATGGGTTAGACAGGAGATGACTATGTGGGACTAGTGGGTAGAGTGGCATTGGATAAACAGACACCAGTTAATGTAAGACAAAATCCATTGGTTAGCACTGCATCTAATGCATACGACTAATAAGTGTTTTATTTTTCTCCAAATCCATATGTTGTATTCATCTTTAATCTAGAAAATAGCGCTCATAACTACTTAAATTCACATTACATCCGAAGCAAGCAAATAGAAAAACGTGATAAGATTTACTTGCTCAAAATTCGGAGTCGATATGCTTTCTTCATCAGAACTTCTGCCCATTCCTTATCCGCCCGTAGATGTTGTTTTTATTACTGCGCTAGAGGATGAGCTAGCACCCATACTGAAATTCACGGCTAAAGAGAACTGGACAGAGTTTAATATCTCAAGATTTCCTCATTATCGTGCAAAGATTAAATTTGGGGATTTTAATCTCTCTGTTGTAGCTTGCTCACTCCCGACCTTTGGCTCATTAGAGACAGCAAACGCTATGCATCGTTTGCAGATACTAAAGCCAAGAGCCATTGTAATGACAGGAATTTGTGCTGGTTGGGAAGAAAGAGATATTCAGCTAGGAGATGTGATTGTTGCAACTAAAGCATTTTCTTCTGATACTGGCAAATTAACAAATGAAGGTTTGACTCCAGAGACAACAACATTTGATCCAAGTCCTTGGTTAGTTAAGCAACTTCAAAGTGTAGGAGCCTCTACCCTTTGGATAAATGATATTACTGTACCAAGGCCACGTTCACTTCAGTATTTCGGTGATCTCGTTCTATGTGCGATGACTGAAGATCCAACACCCTTTAAGAAAAACAGCAATATACATAAACTGATTGATAACGAAAACATTGATGGAAAGGCTTTTTATACGTGGCTTCAACGTAAGAAATATCTCAACAAGCAGGATAGATTAACCAAGCAGGCGAAGAAGAGAATAGAGGATCTAATCTTTCGCAACGGAGGCCGTTTACAAGCTATACCGGAACGCACTTTGCCACAAGTGCATTACAGTAGTGTTGCATCTGGACAAGCAGTTGTAGCAATTGATGATCCATTCTCCAATCTTGCTCAACATGTTCGAACTGTTAGAGCATTAGAGATGGAAATAGATGCCTTATATACGATGGCCCATTACTTTAATCATGAGGTTGTATTCGCTGTAAAAGGCGTTTCAGATTACGGAACACCACCAAAAGACGATACATTCCGTGAGTATGCCGCTGAGGTGTCAGCACGGTGGGTCTACGCATTTATTCGTGACAAATGGAACCATATAGTTCCAGACTACGAAGATGAACATCGTAGTGTGGTATTGATTACCAATAGTCCGTTAGCACCTGTACATGAAGATAAGCATTTACTAATCGCGAAAATTCAGAATGTGCTGGCTAAGATTGACTCAAATTCCATTGCTTTGCAGAGTCATAAAGCTGTATTACGCGATCTAGAAATGATTTGGTCTCAATCTGTGAGAAATATCACACGAGAGCAAATTGAGTCATTAGATGAATTACCAGACCTCAGCCACACTTTCCGGCTTGCCCACATCCACCCAGCGGTCGTCTTTATGCGGAA
>JAPUDW010000327.1:92365-177656 GCA_027492915.1 Bacteroidota bacterium
TAGTATTACGAGTTCGGCAAACAATTATAGTCCTCGGCTAACTGGCGCGGCTGTAGAACATGGAATCTGGAGTACAGAGCACGCCATTAAAATTATCGAACGTCTCACTGATTTGGAAGAAAGAGCAGATGCTTGTGTTGTCATATTAGAGCATGGTGTATCTACTGAAGAATGTATTAGACTCCACCAAATCTTCTTCAAAGCGCTTCAAGGTTTCAGCAATTATTATCCGGTTGTCGAGACCCTCAAAAGAATTGCACCATTGCTCGACAGTAGTTTTGTTGAAGAAGCCCTTACGCTTACACAAAGTATTACTGATCTCTCCGAACGGGCAAGGGCCCTTGCTGCAGTTCTACCACATCTAGATGAAAACCGTAAGCAAATTTTGATGCGCGAGTTCATGACGCGTATCTCATTAGAAGAGGAACACACATTTCGTAGTCGTGCGCTCGCAGCTATTGCTTCTCAACTACCTAATGATTTAATTGACATGGCAATTAACATCATAAGTGAATTACGCAGTGTTGGTGAGCGTTCGCAAACGATTTCAGCACTTGCATCTCAACCGCTCACAGATGAGCAAGTGCAAAGACTATTTCGAATTGCCGTTTCTCTTCAAGATGGACGCGAACGGGCAGACTCAATATCGGCGTTGGCAGCAGTCTTACCATCTAGCCTGATAGCCGAAGCTCTAACCTTCGTTCAGAATGTTGATGAAATTCATGCGCGAAGTACTGCATCAGTCGATTTATATCCACGAATTGAAGAGGAGGAAACGAAAAAAGAAATTCTTGACCATATGTTTCGTGATTTACGAGATAGCAATAGCACGTTCACGCGTTCCAACTTTCCCTCAAGTTGGCTATATAGAAAACTTCCGAATAACTATCAAATTGAAGCGATTAAGCTTAGTTTTGAGACTGGAACACTTATCACCTCAAGTTCGCATCGAGCAGAAGCCTACGGTTTAGCTTTATATAGACTATGTTTGCGGAATGACAAAGAAAATTATGAGGAAATATTCGACCGCGCTTTTTACGAACTTCTACAATTAGCAGTATTTACATGTGATTCTATCGCTCAAGTGGTGCCACATTTGCCAGAAGTATACGCGAAGACCGCTATTGAAACAGTTCTAGATGTCATAGGTCTGCCTATAAATCACAAAGACGAAAGTGAAAAACGGCAGGATAAAATCGATAGGATAACTTGGGCAAGCCGAATATTGTCATCCCCTTATCTCACAAAAAACCAGAGAGAAACTCTTCTAGATATAGTCTGGAAGATAACGCTTTCCTTACCGCGCCAAGAGGATAAACTGAAAGCGATTAATCCCCTGGTTGAACATCTTACTGGACGCGAACTACGATATCTCTTATTAGAATTGTCCCCAATTTCTGACTACCGCAGTCGTGCAGATGCACTGGGGCGAATCGCCAGACAACTCTCAGATTCAGCACAAAAAGAAATCGTTGAGAAAATCTTAACTTCTTATTTACCCCAAATACCAACTGATAGAGATAAAGCGTTAGCCATAATTGGAATTCGCAATTTACTTCGCGGGGAACAACTTCAAAAGTGTTTAGAAATAGTCAGCCAATTCGAAGAGGAAATTTCGGTTGCCATAGCGTTAGCAAACATCGCCGAATCCGTTACGTCAGCGCCGGTTAATGAAATTTTTAACAGGGCGCTTAAAATGTCCGACGAAGAGGCTAAAGCCCTTATCATAGAAGCCATTTCGGCAAAGCTTACAACTGAACAAATCACAGAGTGCATGGACTTTGTAATTTCATTGTCAGGTTTTAGGCAAAAGAAAAAAATTCTAAGTTCATTTGCTACTACACCCCAGTTCACTAGAGAACAAGCTAATGACTGTTTCTCCAAAGTTCAGAATGGAAAGGAAAAGTTAATCAACTTAGGTATTGCTGCCGCATTGTTGCCGATTATGGATCCTGAAGTTAGCAATGCTTTTCAGGATGAGTGCGTTCGTACCATACTGTCTAATCCGCCGACCAGCGCTCAATTTGGTATTGCGTGGGCAGCGTCGTCTATTGCACCCTTCCTAAGAGAAGATTTAAAAGAAAAAGTTATGCAATATGCCTTACATGCGGTATGTACGAACTCGGGAAACATGTCTACCTATCCCGGGGGCAATCCTAAGACAAAAGCCTTGATAATGTTAATTCCGCAACTGAATCCTGAGATGCAACAGGCAGCACTCAGAGAAGTAGAGACTATTCCAAATTTTGGTAGCATTTCAAGGGAGGATGCCAATCCGATGTGTGAAGTATTAGAAGGCATCGCAGCAGATTTGGAAATATCGTTATTGCCTGCCGCAGTCGAGCAATTGCGAAATTCAAATGACAACTGGAGTAAAGTAACAGCTCTAGAGTTAATCGCTGGAAGATTGCCCGAAACTGATTGGGATCAGTTTATTTCAGTCGCGAAGCAAATTGAAACCGGATGGATGCGCGCTCGTGTACTAACCGCCCTATCAGCTAAGTTTCCAAAACGGAAAATTACTAAATTAGTACAAACTGCGCTGTTGATTCATTTGCTGGAAACGCAAACACTTACGCGCAAAAATCTACTTTCGTCCGTAGATGTGAGGTTATTCAAAGCGCCATTTATGAATGAAGGAGACTTAAAACAAATTGCGAATCACATTATCGAGGTATGTGATGAGTGGGCTTGGCCGTTTCCTTCCTAAATTCTTAGTTCTCAGTAAGTTCCAATACTCTTGATAAAGGGCAAGTTGCAACACGAAGGCGATGTAACAATATATTGGGTGAAAGCGTATCGAATTTACCGCAATTGAGCCACAATAATCGAAAGCCTAACGAGTCATTCAAATCGTATCTTGCGATTTTCTACTAGGTCTTGATCCTTGAATGTCCCTTGCGGATCCCTATACCTAATCTTATGCTCCTGACAAATCGGCTGTTTCCAAAATGGCGGTAGACACCTGTGCTTGCAATGGCGCAGGTTTCATAATCGCCATAATACCTGTGGCAACTAGCGACCCACACACAATTATCACTAAAAGCACCTGATACGTCCCAAAACGGTCAAAAATGAAACTGGCTCCAACGGGTGCAATAGTGGTTGTGACCGTCAAAAATATCGCCATCACGCTGCTAATTCGAGCATAATGCGTTGAGCCGTAGAACTCAGCCAGCATGGAGGGACGCGCTAATGTCTTTGCACCGTATGATGCCCCAAAGATCAGGATAAAAATACCGATATTGAGCGAAGATGAACCCAGCAACAAAACCAATATCGAAAGCGCTTCTAAGGCAAAGAGACTCATGGTTATCGTCCGGCTGGATATGCGGGTATCCAGCGGCGCAAAAATCACCCGTCCAGCCACTTGTAGGATACCAATTGAGCCTGCTGCTAGAGCTGCTGCGCTAGGGTCAAAACCCGCCGCAATCAAAAATGGAATGAGGTGAAAACGTATAGCGGCAGCCGTCAGGTTAGACAAACTAAAAGCAGCCGTGAGCATCCAAAACGATTTGCTATGGAGCGCGTTGCGGAGACTAACACCTATTGACGGACGCGCGACATAGGCGGCATGTTTCGTTTCCCCATCGGGCAGCAGTCCTAAGTCATCGGGACGACGGCGTAAGACAATCAAATGCAGGGGGATTGTAGTGATCGCCAGTAAAATACTCAGGATGACCAGCGCGTTTCGCCATCCAAAATGATGCAGTAAAGCGTCCGATAGCGGCACAAAAATCGTGCTGGCGAGTCCAGCGACAAAGGTAATCAGCGCTAACGCTCTGCCCCGACGCTTCACGAACCACACCGCAACCACCGCAAAGGCTGGCTCATATAACACGGCAGCCGAGCAAATACCTAGTCCAACCCAAATCAGATAGAGGGTGTTAAGATCATTGACCAGCGACCACGCGAATACCAGCAGACTGGCAGCAATAGAACCGACTGTCATCAGCAATCGCGCCCCGTTGCGGTCAATCCACATACCAACCGGAAAAGCCATGCCACCCGCAACCAGCAGTGATAAGGAAAATGCCCCGGTCAATTCTGTTCGTGACCAGCCCAATTCATTGACCATCGGTGTGAGAAAGACCGAGAAGGCATAGTAAATAATGCCCCAAGAAATGGTCTCGGTGATGGCTAGCGTCAGGGTAATATACCAGCCGTAATAGCGTGGCTTGCTGATAGCATCTTGCGCCATGAAAAACCGCCTCTAGATCACAAATCAAAGAGGCTTTGGCAGGGGTTGCCGCAGCCTCTTCAAGCCCTATTAGTGAATTTCTGTTTAGTTACAGCAGGCCGTATCGCAGCCGCAGGTTGTCGACTTGACCCCATCGCTGCAACAGCTATCCTCACATCCACAGTCACGGGCTGCGACTTGGAGCGCGATGGGTTGCAGGACATTGGAAAGAACAGGGATGTTAGTTAGATTTATAAGACTTGCCCCCAGCGGTACAGCTTGGTTCACGCCCGTTCCGCAGCAGCTCCCACCATCACCCGAATCACTGCTACATACACCCGTTTCAGGCAGATTAAGCTGAACATCCCGCGCGGCTTCCCAATCGCCCACCAACGCCGCCACTACTGAACGGACTTGCTCATATCCGGTTGCTAGCAAAAAGGTTGGGGCACGACCATAACTTTTCATACCTACAATATAGAAGTCTTTTTCCGGCTGGCGCAGTTCAGCTTCCCCATGTGGGCGAACCGTCCCACAGCTATGGATATTCGGGTCAATCATCGGCCCAAGTGCGCGGGTACTTTCCAACGACGGGTCAAGGTCAAGCCGCATTTCGCGCAGCATCGCTAGATCAGGTCGTGAACCCGTTGCCGTGATAATCTCATCCACATAAACGGTTTCTTGCCCGTTGGGGGTTTCACCAATGACCGCAATACCCTGATCGGTTGTCCTTAGTTCTCGTACACGGAACGGAGAAACAATCTGGATGTCCTGAGCATCCACATAACCTTTAATACGTGTGCCGAGTTGACCACGCGCTGGCAGCGCATCGTCAGCTTCACCGCCATACACCTGCTTCAGATTTTTACCACGCATTGCCCAATAAATGCGGGTGTCGGGCGCATCTTCTTTCAACCGCGCCAGCTCAAGTAAGGCATTGATCGCCGAGTGACCGCTGCCCACCACCAGCACCCGTTTATTCGCATAGCGTTCGCGGTAGGTGTCCAACACATCAGGAATGCCATAAAAAATGTGGTCAGCCTGTCGCTTTTCGCCTATTGCTGGCAGTCCACCCGAACCCAATGGATTGGGTGTATCCCATGTGCCGGAAGCATCAATCACCGCTCGCGCTTGGATGAAATCTTCTCTGCCATCGCCGTAGACCACATGCAAAACGAATGGCGCGGTTTCACGTCCTGTATCTTTCATCTTGTCAATATTTTCACGGCTGATAGCCACAACCTTTGCACTCAGTTGAATATGCCCTCGAACACTTTCGATTTCAGCAAAGGGCAGCATGTAGCGCTCAATGAGGTCACGTCCGGTTGGAAGGTCTTTGAGAGGTGGCATTTGCCAACCTTGTGCTTCTAACAACCGTACCGCAGCCTGATCAACCGTAAACTCCCACGGTGAAAACAGGCGGACATGCTGCCAATTGCGGATATTTGCTCCAACACTTTCACCCGCTTCAAAAACGATAGGGTTTTCCCCACGTTCGATGAGATGGGCAGCCGCCGCTAGACCCACCGGGCCAGCACCAATGATGGCAATCGGGAGCGTTTGCTCGGTCATCAGAATGTCCTTCCTTATCGTATATTTACGATATAACAAACAAAAAAAAGAGACAGAGGGAACTTAAAACAGTGTGCCAATTTGCTCTTTGAGCCAACTAATATTGCCACAATCTAGACAATAGCACATCGCCGGCCCTTCAATCGTGCCACAAATCACACCCGCATCCCGAAGCACTTTTAGGTGCTGCGAAACGGTCGCTTGAGCCAGCGGTAAGGCTTCCACAATATCACCGGTAATACATTGTGGGTTTTCACTCAAATACCGCACAATTTGCATTCGTGCCGGATGTCCGAGCGCTTTCATCATGTGCATTAATCGCTCTTCATCGGTTGTCAAACTATATTCTTTGACTGCGTGTGTTGTTTCCATATATCGTATTTTTACGATAAAGATGGTTTTTGTCAAGGGGTTCATCGTTATCTTCCAGATTTTGCGTAGGCACTAGGGATAATCTTTCCTTAAAGAAAGTTTAACTTGCTTTCTTAAATGATGGGTATATACTTCAATTCAAATTGAACCAAAATAATTTGAATGGTTTATCATGTTTAACAACATCCTTGGAAAACAAAGAGTCCTGTTTCTCTGTTCCAGCAACTCAGCCCGTTCACAAATGGCCGAAGCCCTACTTCGTCACTATGCAGGCGACAGATTTGATGTTTATAGTGCTGGCCTCACTGCAACTGGCGTTAATCCACACGCAATCCGGGCTATGGATGAAATCGGCATTGATATACGCGGTCAACGCTCCAAAGATACAAAGGAATATATGGGGCGGGTATTTTTCCATTATGTCATAATCGTTTGCAGTATGGATGATAAGTCATGTCCGAAAGCTCTGTGGGCGCAAGGGGGTCAAAAACTGCCTTGGCCGTTTGATGATCCCGCTGAGGCAACCGGAAGTGAGGAGGAAATCATGGCAAAATTTCGCCAAGTCCGTGACCAAATAGCGACGCGCATTCAGACGTGGTTAGCATCCGAGCAAGTACCCTCCTGATGACCATACAACCAGTGCAACCACTACCTGAATTTATTCGTTTACTGGCTCACAATGTACGATGGGCAATACTCAAAGCGCTCACCATAGGCGATCATCGCGTACAAGAATTGGTCGCATTGGTGAATGAACCGATGAACCTTGTTTCGTATCACCTCAAAAAGCTCCGTGATGATGCAATAGTCACAACACGTCGTTCAGAAGCAGACGGGCGCGATATTTACTATAGCCTTGACCTCAACCGGTTACGTCAGATGTATTTCGACGCTGGAACGGCACTGCATCCGGCTATTGGTATGAATGTGCAGTCTATTGATGTATCACGGCTTGAACGCAAACGTATCCTGTTTGTCTGCACCCATAACAGCGCTCGTTCACAAATGGCAGAAGCACTCCTTCGACATCTGAGTCAAGGCTATGTCGATGTTTTCAGTGCAGGTAGTCAGCCAACAACTGTTCATCCTGATGCCATTCTTACAATGGACACTTTGGGGATCGAAATCAGAAACCAAGTTGCGCGTCCATTAAGCGATTTTGCTGAACAGTCATTCGACTATGTGATAACCGTGTGTGACAAAGCGCGTGAAGTTTGCCCAACTTTCCCCGGTGAAGGCCAGCAAATCCATTGGGGCTTTCCAGACCCTGTTGTGATCGACGACAGCACAGAACGTATCGAGGCTTTTGAGGAAATCGCCAACCAACTGCAATCACGAATTCGTCTCTTTCTAACGACAGTTGCAAAGGAGAGTGCATGAAAAAGCGTGTCCTCATTTTGTGTACCCATAATTCATCTCGTTCGCAGATGGCTGAAGGACTCCTTCGGTATTTAGCAGACGATACGATAGAGGTCTTCAGCGCTGGCTCAGAACCATCATCAGTCAACCCTTACGCTGTTCAAGCAATGACGCTTTTGGGGATCGACATTAGGAGGCAGTCTTCAAAGTCGTTGAGCATCTATTTGAGTCAACCCTTCGATTATGTCATCACCGTATGTGATACGGCTGCTGAAAATTGTCCCTTCTTTCCGGGCAAGGCAGAACGTATTCATTGGAGTTTTCCTGATCCCTCATCTGTTAAAGGGACTGACCAAGAACGGTTAGCAGCTTTTATTACTGTTCGTGACGGTTTAAAGCAGCAGCTTTCGGATTGGATTTCCGCGCGGGCACTCGAAACATCTCAGCAAATAAACTAAGGAAAAACTCTTGGAATACATCACGATTTTTGGCGATATTCACGCTAATTTACCTGCGCTTGAGGTCGTCCTAACCGATATGGATGAACGCCATTTACAAAATCGCTATTGTTTGGGTGATTTAGTCGGCTATGGCACGTTTCCCAACGAAGTCACATCAGCTATCCGTTCATCTGGTGTCCCGTGCATCATGGGAAACTACGATCAAGGCGTAGGCAATGACAGCGATGATTGCGGTTGCGCTTATAAAACAGAAGTTGAAGAGGAACGTGGTAAACGCTCTATTGCGTGGACAAACGCGCATACAACCGCCAACAATAAGCAGTTTCTTCGGGAACTCCCTGCCCATATACCGCTTCAACTGGGCAACCGCCGCGTCCTTATAGTTCACGGCAGCCCACGCAAGATTAATGAATATCTCTATGAGAATCGTCCTGACAGCAGTTTTGAACACCTACTGGATACAACGAATATAGAAGTGCTGATTTGTGGGCATACCCACCTTCCCTATCACAAAGTATTGCCGAGTGGTCGTCACGTCATTAATGCAGGAAGTGTGGGGAAACCAAAAGATGGCGATAATCGTGCCTGCTACGTGGTGGTTTCAATAGAAGGGGAACGCCTAACCGCTGAGTTTGAGCGAGTGCCTTACGATATTGAACGGGCAGTACAGGCGATTGAAGCCAGCGATATGCCCCATGAATTTGCAGCGATGCTGCGAGAAGGAAAAGGATAATTGAAATCATCATTGCTGCGCCAAGCAGGAGCAGAACTCGTTGGTACTTACGCTTTGGTCACGGCGGGCTGCGGGGCAATCATGGTCAATGCTCAAACGGGCGAATTAGGACATGTAGGTGTATCGCTGACCTTTGGATTGATAATTCTGGTTATGATCGCCGCTGTCGGGCATATCTCTGGCGCTCACTTCAATCCTGCCGTAACCATAGCCTTTGCCATAACTCGCCATTTTCCTTGGCGCAATGTTTTTATCTATGTCACGGCTCAAATAGTGGGTGCTGTTTTAGGCGCAATGACTCTACGCTTTTTGATTGGTGATGTTGCTGGACTTGGTGTAACCCTTCCATCCGCTTCAATTGGGCAGTCCTTTGGGATGGAAAGCCTGCTCTCGGCGGTGCTCATGTTCGTAATTATCTCAGTTGCGACGGATACAAAGGCAGTCGGCGCACCCGCAGCCCTTGCCATTGGATTTACAGTTGCATTGGATGCCTTATGGGGTGGGCCGATCACTGGCGCTTCAATGAACCCGGCTCGTTCGTTTGGTCCTGCTCTGATTGCTGGCATTTGGTCTAATCAGTGGGTTTATTGGATAGCTCCTGTTGTTGGAGCCGGTATCGGAGCAATTCTCTATCAATTGCTCCGAGAACCAACCTGAAATTCCTTGTATCCGACCAACAAGTTGGACATTCTATTTTAGAGACTTAAGGAGCTGGTGTACTCTGAAGCACAGCAATTTGCGCTTGTAGAGCTGTAATCTGCGTTTGTAAATCCGCTAGGCTTATTTCTGCATCAGGAAATTGCAAATCACTTACTGGCTCAACCGTGCTAAATTGTCCTTCGGCTGCGGAAAAAGATTCATCAACGGAAGTGTCATTGATCTTTCCAAACAGGCGAAAGGTATAGTCTCCGGGTCGCGTAGGAATGAGTCTGGTCGAGTAATGCCCTGCATTATCAGGATCAGGTTCTAGTTTCAGTATTTTTTTGGCTGGCCCAAATGTAACCTCTGCCTGAAGCGTTTCTTCTGCTCCCGCAACGCCTTCAGTGGTTTTGGCAACGACAATATCAATTTCCAATTCATTGACTTGCCCTGTATATGCAGGTTCAATCTGCCAGCCTAATTCAATCTCGTAGTCGCCTACTTCTCGTCCCTCATGAGCGCTCACCGGAAATAACGCAAAAGCCATAAGCAGCAGACTAACCAAACCAATGCGGTGCAAAACCTTCATTTGTATTCTCCTTGTTTCAGCGCGATAAAACTCTTCTAACCCTCTTGGCAAACCAAGGTAAAGGGGCTAGAATATATCATTACATGCTGATGTAATGATATGTCGAGGTTTTATGATCCTTCAAGCCCAAGTTAGTGCAGTAGAACTACAAGCAAAACTCTTCCGGGGATTTGGTGATCTTTCTCGCCTAACCATTTTAGATACGCTCCGTAAGCGCCCAATGACAGTGACACAAATCGTTGAGGCAACGGGCCTCACCCAATCCAATACCTCTAATCACTTAAGCTGCTTAAAGGACTGCGGCTTAGTGGTTTCTCACCAAGATGGGCGCAAAGCAATCTATGAACTCAGTGATCCGCGTGTTGGACAACTATTAGATATAGCCGATGAATTATTAGCAGACGTAGCAAAAGGTGTCTATGCCTGTACCCACTATGGAGAAGAGGAATAATATAAATGGCACAATTGCTAACGGTACAATTGCCAGTGCAAGGTATGGAATGTGCCCATTGTACGCAAACAGTCCAAAATGCAATCGCCCAAGTACCCGGTGTCCATTCGGTTCAAGTCTTGTTATCGAGCGAACGGGCAACTATTACCCTTGATCCTGCTCAAACCGATATGCCTGCCATTCGCAAGGCTGTGGCCGATGCAGGCTATACCATCCCCGTTGAAACGACGAAAGAGGCACTTCCAGAAGCTAATTCCTTTACCAAACGTGTGCTTACCTTGTTTGGCATCGTGTTTGCCATTGTCTTATTCGTGGTTGTGTTTGGAGAATGGCTTGGTCTTTTTGATACCCTCACGGATCACGTACCATTTCCCATTGGTGTAGTCATTGTCATTCTGGCTGGGTTTCCCATTTTTCGGAATGTAATCCAAGCAGCACTGCGGCGGCAAATTATCTCTCATACGCTGATGACCTTGGGCGTGTTAGCGGCCCTAGCTATTGGGCAATGGGCAACCGCTGCCGTGATTGTCCTCTTTATGCGTGTCGGCGAGTATGCCGAACACTTCACGACAGAAAAAGCACGACAAGCGGTTAAAGGGCTGACCAATCTTGCTCCGCAAACTGCTCGTGTTGAACGCGAGGGAGAAAGTGTTGACCTGCCAATTGAAAAGGTCGTCATTGGAGATGTGGTAGTCGTGCGTCCCGGTGAAGTTATTCCGGTTGATGGTAAGGTAGTGAGTGGTCACGCGACCATCAATCAAGCCACAATTACCGGTGAAGCAATACCTGTAGAGGCAGGAATTGGTGCAACTGTCTTTGCTGCAACTATTGCAACTCTTGGGAGCCTGCGCGTACAAACAACCCGCATCGGTAAAGACACCACCTTTGGCCGCGTGATTACGATGGTTGAAGAAGCCGAAGCCCATCGCGCGGATGTGCAACGCATTGCGGATAAGGCATCTGCATACTATTTGCCAGTAGTCGCCGGTATTGCCCTCTTAACCTTCCTCATTCGCCGTGATCCACTCGCAACAGCAGCGGTCCTGGTCGTAGCCTGTTCTTGTTCCTTTGCCTTAGCAACACCGATTGCAATGTTGGCAACCATTGGTGCAGCTGCCAAACGCGGCTTACTGATTAAGGGCGGGAAGTACATTGAAATCTTGGCAAAAGCGGATGTGTTGTTACTAGACAAAACGGGGACCCTCACGCTCGGCAAACCACAGGTCACAGATGTGATTGCATTGACCAGCTTGCCTGATACGGAGGTATTAGCCCTAGCTGCCTCTGCTGAACGCTATTCCGAGCATCCCCTCGCTGAAGCAGTCCGCCGTGCCGCAAAGGAGCGCAAGCTAACCATTGCCGAACCAGAGCGCTTTACTGCTCTTCCCGGTATAGGCATACAGGCACAAATTCAAGGTCAGATGATTGAAGTCGGAAGCCATCGCATTTTGGGGAGTGAGGCTATCCCACTTGCGGCACAGAAACTTGAAGGGCAAGGAAAAACCCTGCTCTATATCACCATTGCTGGTAAACCGGTGGGCGTGCTAGCCGCTTCAGATACCATGCGTGATGAGGTTCCTGCGGCCTTGAAAGCCGTCAAAGCACAGGGAATTAGTCACATTGAACTGTTGACCGGGGACAATGAGCGTAGCGCTTCAACACTAGCGACCCAGCTTGGCATTTCGTATCGAGCTAATCTGCTTCCGGAGCATAAAATTGCCATCGTCAAAGAGTATCAATCCCAAGGTCATACAGTAGTTATGATCGGCGATGGGGTGAATGATGCCCCTGCCCTCGCTCAAGCCAATATTGGGATCGCAATGGGCGTTGCTGGTACAGATATTGCCATTGAAGCTGCTCATGTGGCGCTGATGCGTGAAGATTGGTCACTCATTCCGGATGTGTTTGCGATAGCGAAACGCACGATGGGTGTTGTCCGGTTTAATATCGGTTTTACCATCGTCTACAACATTATTGGGCTTATCTTGGCGGCTTTAGGTATTTTGCCCCCCATTCTGGCAGCAGCCGCCCAATCGCTTCCCGATTTAGGCATTCTTGCAAACTCATCACGGTTGCTTCGGTATCGGGAGCAACAAGCTAAGACAAATACAGTAGCTGTAGTATCTCACGTCGATATAGATAAAATAGCTGTCACATGAGCACTATCATCTGTTGTGAAGGAATAAAAAGCAGATGAAGACAAAACCCACCTCGTTACCCAACGGAGTAGTATACCGATGACAGATAGCACGACATCTTTGACTGCCAATGCCCAACCTATACGTTCATCAAAACGGATGAGAACGTTTGTCCATGCCCTTTTATTTGTGTTGGGGTTCTCCCTCACATTTATTGTGGGTTGGGGAGGTGCATTTACCTTCATCGGACAGATGTTTACCCACTATAAGTTACTGCTTGGTCAGATCGGTGGGATTGTGATTATTGTGTTTGGCCTATTTAATCTCGGTATCGTCAAAATCGCTCCGTTGAATTATGACACTCGACCACAGCTAGATATTGCCAGTCATACCGGATTTGTACCTTCTATTCTGATGGGAGTCTTTTTTGCGGCTGGTTGGACACCCTGTATTGGAACGACGCTCGGTGCAATTTTGACATTGGGTTTTAGCCAAGAGACAGTAGGCCAAGCAATAGTCTTATCCAGCGGGTATTCGCTTGGCTTAGGAATACCGTTTCTCATTATTGGTTTGGGAATAGATCGGGCAACACATCTTGTGGGGCGGTTTCGACGACATATCCGTACACTTCAGATTGCTAGCGGTTTGCTGCTTATCATGATTGGTATTTTGCTCCTCACAAAACAAATGACAGTGATTGCCATTTGGGCGCAAAGTTACGGTCTCTATATTGATTTGCCAATGGGAGGAGGCACTACTCCCTCCTATCTCATTGCTATCCTTGGTGGCTTATTATCATTTCTTTCTCCCTGTGTGCTCCCACTTGTCCCGGCATACGTCGGGTATTTGAGCGGGCAAGCTGTGAGAGAACTATGACACCAAATTCTAGGCAAAAAAATATTCGCCGAATGAATAACCTGTTCTTTGCAAAATCCGAGGAAGGCTATTATGAAGAAATTGGGGTTAAAGAAGTGATGCAGTCAACTGTATGAACGATCTTCAAGAAGCCCCAACCCTTGCTGAGCGGCGGCTTTCTACAGTCGGTTCTGTTATTCTCCTCACTGGTATTATTGTTGCAATCATTGTATTTGGTCTCGCTCTCGCTCGGCGCAATGAAACTCAACCAAAAGCTGGCCCTGCGCCTGATTTCACGCTCACAACATTTACTGGAGAACAACTTCGCCTCTCTGAACAGCAAGGAAAAGTTGTGGTGATTAACTTTTGGGCAAGCTGGTGCATTCCCTGCCGCACTGAGGCTCCTGCTTTACAAGCAACATGGGAGCGCTACAAAGACAAAGGCGTACTATTCGTTGGCGTGGATTATACGGATACCGACGACAATGCACGGGCATTCATCAAAGAATTTGGGATTACCTACCCCAACGGGCCAGATATAGGAATTAAGATTTTTACGGCGTATCGCGTGCAGGGTGTCCCAGAAACCTTTATCATAGATCAACAGGGTAATGTGACTCAATTTTTATTTGCTGGAGTGAACGAGAAACAACTCAGCAGCGCGATAGATCCGTTACTCGTTCAAAGAGATGAATGATACATTCTGGTTGGTTTAAACCTAATCCCGCAACGTCGATACACCGTCAAGTAACTTTCCTACTGTGCTCCTGTGAGTTTGTAGATGCCACCTTTATAATCAACGAGGTAGACTTCTCCACTTTCATCCTGACCGAAGGAAGTGATAATCCGTCCGGTTTGCATCCACAAGGTTTTTTGCCAAACGCCATCTGTCCCACGCACTCCTGCCCAGACATGCCCAGTACAGTAATCCCCATAGAAATACACACCATCTAAACTTGGTAAAGACGTGCCACGATAGACATAGCCTCCAATCACGGCACAGCCTTCCGCATGAGTATATTCAAAAGTAGGCATAGTGAGACTACTCTCATCAACCGGAAGGGCCTGTTTGACATGCGGGTGTGCCCCTTCATACGCGCTCCAGCCATAATTTTGCCCGCCTTGTCCGGCTGGCTGAAAGTCTATTTCGTCATACCCCCACTGCCCGACATCCCCAATGTATAAATCCCCAGTTTGCTGGTCAAAACTGAAACGAAAAGGATTTCGTAGGCCGTAAGCCCACGTTTCCGGCTTGGCATTGGCTTGACCCACAAATGGATTATCAGGAGGCACAATGTAAGGAGTGCCATTCACATCAATGCGGAGAATTTTAGCAAGCAGTGTATCTTTGTTTTGTCCATTGCGGAGTGGATCATCCGGGTTGCCACCATCACCCAAACCAATATACAAATACCCATCTGGGCCAAAAGCGATCTGGCCGCCATTGTGGTCAGGAAAAGGTTGATTGACGGTCAATACCGTGAACGCGCTACTTGGGTCGGCCTTTTCAGGATCAGCGCTGGCCTTGTAGCGGGCGATGACCGTGTTGCCCTTCACATCGGTATAGTGGATGAAAAACAGACCTTTTTCCTTGTACTGTGGATGAAATGCGACCCCAAGCAATCCCTGTTCGGTGTACCCACCATTCACCACCGTGGGTGGTATCAGTGAGCCAATATCGAGGAAGGGATCAAAGCTGACTTCGCCATCTTTCATGCTCCAAATTTTGCCACTTTGTTCCCAGACAAATACTTTTCCTGTGCCATCGTTGGCCGAGACCAAACCAATCGGACTATCAAAGCCATCCGCAACCAGCGTCCATTGAAACAGCGCTGGATCAGGAATACCGGTTGGTCGAGGTTCAACTTCCGGTGTAGCCTCCTGAGCCAAGACAGTACCCATACAGAAAATGAGGATGAGTGTTACCATACAACGTTTGAACATGGATTACCTTCCGCCCCAAAGTTTGGGACATACTATGCTTCTTGATTAAGAACCAGTTCCTTCTGTAGCAAGTTTCTGCTTAAGCATGGGAATGAGGCCGCCTGCTTCTAGAATTGCTTTTAACGAAGGGGAAAGTGGCGGAAATGCAAACGTGCCACCGGCACATAGAACAGTGCAGCTATCAACATCAACAGTGATGATTTCACCATCTTGTATCGCCTCAACTGCGGTAGGACAAACGATAGGCAGTAGTCCCCCGTTCACTGCATTGCGAAAGTAAATACGGGCAATCGACTTTGCCACCAGTACCTTCACACCCGCTCCGACCAGACAGGTTACCGCCTGTTCACGTGAAGAACCGCAGCCCCAATTCGTCCCAGCCACAACGATGTCACCGGAATTAACGTTCGATGCGAACCGGGGGTCAAGGTCTTCTAAGGCATGTTTCGCCATCTCAGATACGTCTTTGACGGTATAGGTATACTTGCCGGGAAAAATCACATCGGTATTTACATTATTCCCATATTTCCAAGTGCGTCCTTGATAGATCATTCCATATCCTTTCGAGTTTTTAATTCGGGCTTCAAATGCCGATGTCTTACAAGTCAGATGGGTTAATAATCACACCCGCAATTGCGCTTGCTGCAACAACAGCAGGATTGGCTAGATAAATCGGCGCATCCGATGTGCCCATCCGTCCTCGGAAGTTGCGATTCCCGCTGCTAATGGTAACTTCTTTCGGGGCTGGCACACCCATATGATTGCCCATACACGGCCCACACCCCGGCGTACCAAGAATAGCCCCTGCTTCTATCAAGGTCTGTAAATATCCAAGCTGCATCGCCTCCTGCATGACTATACTGGAGGCTGGAATAACCAACAGGCGTGTACCGGGCGCAACATGTTTTCCTTTCACTACCTCGGCAGCGGCGGCAATATCTTCCAACTTTCCATTGGTACATGTTCCAATAAACGCCTGCTGGATGGCCGTTCCTGCGACCGCAGACAGTGGTTTCACATTGTCGGGACTTTCGGGACAGGCGACCAGCGGCTCAAGCTGGGAAACATCATAATGATATTCGGCTGCATACTGAGCATTTGCATCAGGATAGATGGGTGTATAGGGTCGGCGAGCGCGACCTTCTAAGTACGTAAAGACCGCCTCATCCGGGGGAATATAAGCAGTCTTTGCGCCAAATTCCGCCATCATGTTAGGAATAACGGCGCGACTTGAGAGACTGAGGGAGGTGATGGCCGGGCCACTAAATTCTATCGACATATAGATCCCGCCATCTGCGCCTAAATCTCCCAGAAGCCGTAGGCAAAAATCCTTCGCGGTCACTCCAATAGGCCAGTTACCGGTAAGGATAACTTTCATCGACTCGGGCACACGCAGCCACAATTCACCAGTTGCCCATATCGCAGCCATCTCAGAACGCCCGACACCTGCGCCAAATGCGCCGAGCCAGCCGAAGTGAGGGGTATGGCTGTCTGAACCAAGCACCAGTTCTCCGGGCAAGACCACGCCTTCCTCACTGTGAACTTGATGGCAAATCCCGCGTCCGACATCGAAAAACGTGGTGACACCTTGGTCTTTCACAAATTGACGGACTTCAAGATGATTTTGGGCATGTTGTGTCGTCGGAGCAGGTACAGCGTGATCGAGCGTAATCGCCAATCGCGCTGGATATTTCACTTTGGTGATCCCCAACTTCTTGAAAGTTCTATAAATATCTGCTGTATTGTCATGGCTCATTGCCACATCTGGCTGGGCATCTACAATCTGTCCGGCAATTACGGATGACACTCCAGCGGCGCGTGCCAGTGCTTTTTCGGCGAACGTATATCCCTGAGCGAGTGATGACATGTAAACTCCTTTTTAATATGTATGTTTGTACTCAAAAAGCGGGCTAAACAGCGTTCTTCTCTTCTGTCGATAAGGCTCCTCCGCTAAGGAACCCATCGTGGACTAAATGCATTGGCAGCGACCTCCGTTAAAGTGTCGGTTTGGAGGGTATACACCCAAACTCCCGGAGGTGATGTGGTGAAGCGATCCTGTACTGAGCGCTGGATCACGATTTGTGAGCCATCGGGGGACCAATAGAAAAATTCATTGAGCGCGTTTGCATCCATCTTAAGCGGGCGCGTTTGAAGCGTTGCTGTATCCACCAGATAGAGTTGGTTGCCGAAGCTATCGCCTGTCAAATCCCGACGAGCAATCACAATCGCTTTTCCATCCGGTCTCCAAGCCGCCTTTTGCTCATCGACTAAATCAGTCGGAGTACTTAAGGGAATGGCTTTACGGGTTGCCAGATCAATAATGTGCAGATGGGAATGTGTCCCCATCACGTCCTGTGCCACTTCAGGCAAAATGATTTGGTTACCATCTGGAGACAACACACCACTGACCCCGTAATGACTGGGAAGGGTGATTTGAATGCGACTGCCAAAATCAAAGATGCGAACCCCCGGTAATCCGCGATCATACACAGTAAGACGTTTCCCGTTTGCTGACCAGTTTGGGCCATACCCGAGGGTTTGGGCATCAGGGAAAAGTTGCGACGTTTGTGGCGGTGAAACCGTCAGATCAGCCAGCCACACCCGCGCCGGACTCAAGGGGAGTTGGAGCTTGGCAAAATCACTATTAAAATCAATCCGTTCATATGCAACAAAATTGCCTGACGGACTCCAAGCGGGATTTTCACAGCGGTTATCAAGACAATTGGTTACTTGGACAATACCACCGGTTGATACATCCAGCAGTTTAATATCAGCAAGTCCACTCGTACCATTCTGTTCTGCAAAGGCAATCTGTGTACCGTCCGCACTGGCGCTCAAACTGGTGATGCCCGATGGACTAAAGGTCAGTTGATGCTTCTCAATTGGCTCAGCAAGCGTTGTGACCCAAATATTCGCCGGAGCGCTGTTATCGGCAGGAGTTAAGTAGGTGAGGTGGGGGTTGCGAACGGTAAAGCTAAAGGAGAAGTCCTCAAGCAATTTTCGCCCGCTTTCCGCTTCGATGCCGGATTGTAAAGTAATCGTATAGTGGGTTTGCGGATGAAGCGGTTCGGTAGGACGAAATGAGAGAACTGTTCCCCTCCAATCAAACGTGCCAACAACAGACGGTTGTATTTGAAAATGAGTGAGAACACTATTTCGGTTCATGGTTTGACTAAACCGAATGAAAACCGGACTGGTACTTGCCCCAACCTCACTCGGGGAAAAATCAGACACCACTACGCCAACATGATCCCCTGAAAGGATCGTTATAACAGTAGCGGCAATCAGCAGCCCAATAATGGTGAGTGCCGACGCATCAAATCGGTTCAGTTTGCGCGAAAAGAGTGAACTCATGGCGTAATCAGATATTCCGCCGAAAACGACCCTATCAGACCGGAGGCATCTTTAGATGCAATTGCCAGTGCTACTGTTCGCTCTGGCACAAAACCCGCCCAATCCACAAAATTGTCCCTCACTTCAAATTGTTGATACGCTGCTAACCCCGGTGGACGAATGGCAACCACATAACTGGTCGCATTCGGCATAGGTTCCCAAACGAGTTTGCGCGTGCCATCGCCGTTATCTCGCAGGGTCATATTGCGCGGAGGCTGAGGGCCATCAGCCAATACAGTCACTACCGTTAAAATCGTTTGTGTCGAAGAAACCAAATAATCAGCCTGAACATCATCAATCGTATCGCGCTCTGTATGTCTCCTCTGAGGCTCTTCATTCATTTCAGTAAAGCGCACTGCCGCATATCCTGCGGCACTGAAAGAAAGATGATCGCCATAACTGCCTGTGCGGTCATCTGACTCTTGAATAACAATTTCCATGCCCGGCATGTAATCTAATCCAATCAGGTTGATACTGCGGCTCAATTGCCGCGATGGTGAGCCATCCGGGCCTTCTGAAAAAAGCCGTATTTGTTTGTTGTTTACCCTCCCCTGCCCATCGGTTGAGCTGCCAATAATATCGAGATCAAGCATGGCTGTGACATCAATGTGCTGCGCTTGAAAATAGTCTTTCACAACCGCAATGCTCCCCAGCCTGCCTTCTTCTTCTGCCGAAAAAGCAACAAACAGGATTGTTGCCCGATGCTGACGAGCGCTTAGTATTCGCGCTAATTCAATTAAAGCCGCAACTCCCGAACCATTATCGTTCGCTCCCGGAGCGTAATGCGTTGCATCCTTTGGATCGGCATTTCGGCTGTCATAATGCGCGCCGATGACAATGACCCCTGCTCCACTTTCAATCCCCGGAATGATACCGATAATATTTTTAGGTGTAGAACGTATCCCATTCCATGTTACCGAGAAAGCTTGTTCTGTGGTAATAAAGCGACCTTGTGAATGGGTTTGAATGGTTTGAAACTGGCTCTGAATATAGACAAACGCTGCATTAATTCCGCGATTGAGCGAACTGGATATAGCGTTGATATTGCGAGTATAAAAATTCTGCAAGGCATCGACATGAATAATCAGACGATCTGATTCAACCTCACTTAAAAGCGCAAGCAACTCATCATGGGATGAATGCAAAGGTGTTGCGGCCTGCGTTGGCAGTTCGTCGGGGCGTAACGTGGCATAGCCAATAGTGGGTAAGAGTGTGTCAGTTACCCGAGGAACCAGACTGGGTGGGGTTTCATTAGGCGTAGCGAGTGTACAGGCTGGTAAAAGCACAAGCAGAACTACCCCGAGAAAAAATGAGGAAACACGCAGACGGTCTATGGAATAAATGATGATGTACCTATGTGGAGGTGGCATGGGTCTTGTTCAGACCCACGCCCATATCCTTCTTGCCTTTACGAGCGCAGCATCCGTAAGCCGCTGCCAATCACAATAAATTCGCTGATTTCATGACCTAAAACGGCTATCGGAAGTGTAAATATTCCGGTTAACGCACCGATCACAAGCGCCCCGATAACCACTGCTGAAAGCACCAGATTTTGGTTGACCACCGATGCGTTCCGCTTGGCAAGCGACAACGCGTAGACGAGCTTTTCCAAGTCATCTGCCATAAGCGCCACATCCGCTGTTTCCAAAGCAACATCCGTGCCCGCCGCGCCCATCGCAATGCCGACACTGGCTTCTGCCAAGGCAGGGGCATCATTGACCCCATCGCCAACCATCGCTACCTGCCCATACTGCGCTGCCAGTTCACGGACACGGGTGACTTTATCCTCCGGTTTTAAATCAGCATAAAAGCTATCGACTCCGACTTCGTGAGCAATGGCCTGTGCTGTGCGTTGGTTGTCACCTGTCAGCATGACGACTTTGACACCAGCAGCGTGCAGGCGCTCCACCGCTTTTCGAGCATTGGGACGGATGGTGTCACGGATGGCAATTAAGCCCCACGCTGCGTGGGTATCTCCAATGACAATGACCGTTTTGCCTTCACTCTGTAAACGGGTAATCTGGGCTGTACTGTCAGCCAAACTGATCTTGAGCTGACCTTCAAAGTAATCAGGACTACCCGCATAGAGCGTGGAACCATTGAACTGTCCCATAATCCCCGCTCCGGTCATCGACTGAAAATCGGTAATGTCGGCTGGCTGGATGGTTTTAGCCTCAGCATAGCGGGTGATGGCGAGCGCTAACGGGTGTTGACTGCGCCGCTCCAGACCAGCAGCAACAGCCAGTAAATCTGGCTCTGACCGCATACCGGTAGTGGGATTTGAGCCAAGCACAAATACATCGGTTACTTCTGGTTCGCCCCGTGTCAATGTCCCGGTTTTATCGAGGGCCACCACTTTAATTTTAGATAGCGCTTCCACATATTTGCCGCCTTTAATAAGGACACCTTTACGCGCTCCGGTTCCGAGGGTGGCAACCATCGTAATCGGTATGGAAATGACCAGCGCACAGGGGGCAGCCGCAACAATGAATACAACCGCCCGTGTCAGCCAAGTGTGCCAGTCACCACCCAACAACAGAGGGGGTACAACCGCAAACAATATACCAATGCCGAGCACGGCAGGACTATACACATGACCAAACCGTTCGATGAAGCGCTGACTGTTGCCCTTCTTTTCTTGGGCTTCCTCGACCATATGAATAATCCGGGCAATCGTGTTGTCAGCAAAGGTCTTGGTGGCACGCACTTCTAGTGCTCCCTCGCCATTGATACTTCCGGCAAAGACCTGTTCATCAACGTGTTTTTCAACCGGTATACTCTCACCGGTTACCGGAGCTTGATTGACACTAGAGGTTCCTAAAATGACCATGCCATCCGTCGGAATAGATTGACCGGGTTTAACGATGAACACATCATCAACGGCCAGTTCTTCTACCGGAATTTCCACCTCTCGTCCATCCCGTTTGACGAGGGCGACCTTTGGGGTTAAATCCATCAAAGCTCGGACAGCCGAACGGGTCTTTTCTTCGGTATAGCCTTCAGCCGCTTCCGATAGAGAGTACAGGAAGACCAACATCGCAGCCTCGGCTGGTTCCCCCAGCAAAAGTGCTGCCACTGCTGCAATGAGCATAAGCAGTTCAATCCCGACTTCGCGCTCATGGATCAGTTCTTCGAGGGCTTCACGGCCAAAGTAGTAACCGCCAATGACAACGGCCCCAATATAAATACCGGTGGTCACGAGACCCGGTACTGCGGTTTGACTGAGGAGCCACCCGACAAGCAGCAGGACACCCGCAATAACGGCAGTAATGACTTTGGGATTACGCCAAATTTTGGGCTGCTGCGGCACACTGCGTCCTGCTTGGGGTGGAAAACCCAAGGTATCTAACTTTTCCCGTAGCATCTCAGGAGAAGCACTTGCGGGATCATATTGAAATGATACTTTGGCGGACTTCGGATAGACCCGCAGTTGGACACGCTCGGCTATATCCGCAAATCCGCGTTCGATAGCCGCTGCGTCATGCTCGCAGTCTAAATTGCCAACATAGACATCAAATTGGGCGCTTTTCATCGGTACTTCCCTCTACATTCTTCTGGTTTAAATCCACTCGCTCGCTGTTGCTGCATCACGCCATACCATGTGATGCAGTGGAAGCGTGATACAGTACAGCTCCAACAACTAACCCAAATGTCGCCACAGTCATCGCCGTTTCCATCGCTCTCACACTTATAATTTTGGGTGGCTTCTCACCACGAGCTTCGGCTGCTTTGCGCCGTTCAATGTATTTCACATGTGAGCGAGCACCCAACGAAATCGTCATCGGTACAACCGTACAAAACAAACACATCAGCTTTACTCCTTTGGCTTCGGAAAACGTGGGATTACATCAATCATTTTTTTCCGGGATGTTGTAGCGGGTACAGGCATAAATACCCTGTGCCATATCTGATAATAAACTCTCGGCTAGGCTGATTAAGTCACCTACCCTGTCATCACTCAAGCGATAGGTGGTATAGCGTCCCGTTTGTTCAGAAGTGACAAGTCCGCATTCTTTGAGGCAGGTCATATGGTTTGACACATTGGATTGCGTTAGTCCTGTCATTTCAATAATCTGCGTTACGGTGAGGGGTTGACTACGTAGTGCATCTAAAATACTTAAACGTGACGGATCACCAAATCCACGAAAGAGTTTCGCCTTCAAACCAATTTCTAATTTTTCAGAAGATAACAGCATTATTTTCTCTTTCATATCAGCATATCAGCAAGTGCTGATATAATAACATAAATGCATGTAACTGGTCTAGTCTTATAGAAATATTTGCTGTCGTTCAATCTATATAGTTGTGCATAATGCAAGCTATACAACTAGGGAGCTGGCACTATATATGTGAGATTGTGCGCTAGTTTGGTTTTACAAATCTTCATATAAACCTTTAGGTTTTTGCTAATTGTCTCCTTCCCAACTAGAATCAAGATTTATTGGGAGACAAGCGTGATGCCAGATAATTTATATCGGAAGGTAACAAACAAACCCGGGAAAGGGCTAGGGAAATTTCTCGGCGAGCTAGAACTCGCAATCATGGAAGTTGTCTGGCAGCGAGAACCCATTAATGTATCTGACGTTTTAGCTGTGCTAAACAACCAAAAGCACAATTTGGCCTATACCTCTGTAATGACAGTAATGAGTCGATTAGTAGAAAAAAAATGGCTCAAAGCTGAAAAACGTGGAAGAGCGTTTTTCTATTATTCCGTATATTCGCGTCAAGAAGCTGAAGCTGTAGCAGTTGGTGACGTTGTTAGAGCGTTATTAAATGACTTTGGCGATGTAGCAGTAGCAGAGTTCATCAAAGAATTAGATGAGATTTCTCCTGAAACCCTCACTCGTTTAGCTGAACTCAGTCGTGAAGCTGAGGACAACAATGACTAAAAAGGCTAACGTTTTTTATCGCTTGTTCTTTATCGGATTACTTACATTAGTTTTAGCCTGTACCTTTTCCGGTATTATATGCAATTGGGTAATGAGTTGGTGCAGTAGTTCAGTATCCTTTAAACCGATAGCCTTTGCCGCAGTTTTAGGCATCATTTTTGTATTTGCGATCATCAGACAAATCTGGAAAACACATCAGTACACCCAACAATTTTTTTATATTGTACAGGTTAACCTACCCTTAGCTGTCCAAGAAATGATCGCGAATTTAGAAATCGACATAGCTAAAGTCGTTCTTGTGGAGTCGTCAATCCCTATTGCCTTTTGTTTTGGTTTTTTTCATCCTCGGATATGCTTGAGCACTGGACTTCTTGACTTGCTTTCAACGTCCCAACTGCGAGCAACTCTTTGTCATGAGGATTTTCATTGCCGACATTTTGATCCCCTTCGTATTTTACTTATCGAAGCCATTAGTACGACATTGTTCTTCTTGCCTGCTGTTAGAGAATGGCGATCTTTAGTCAAAATAAAACTCGAACTTGATGCCGATGAATATGCTGCTCTTAAAGTAGGAAAACCTGCGCTAGCAGGTGCTCTACACCGCTTATTGACTCATCCCTCTAAATCACGACCAATTGTCGTAGGTACAGCTACTGTTGGTCTGAGCGCCAACACGGCTCGTATTGCTGCTCTATTGGGAGAGCGTGTTACCCCTCAAGAAATTTCCCGTATGAGTTTCATTGTAAGCATTCTGATTGTTGTAGTACTCTGCCTTATTTTCATGCTGTAAACGCAATCTTAGCTGCACGTACTCATTCTCCACTAATTTGACACTCTCACATCCAAATACTACAATCGCGTAGTAGGTAGGATTTGTAATTTGCTTGGATCTTTATGAGTGGGTAAGTACATGCGCGATTTTGTTACGTACATTTCTAACCTACATCTCACACAAGTTGGGATTTGTGTATCTTTGTGTGTAGCTGGTCTGGTTCTCACCAACTGCACAACATCGTCGCAAGCCGCTTATTCATCAACATTTTATGAGGGTACTCAACTAGATGGCCTGGCTCCTGATTTCAAGCTTACAGACCAAAATAACCAAGTCATCTCGCTACACGATTTGAAAGGGAGTATCGTCGTATTAACATTTTTGGATAGCCAATGCCAAGATGTATGTCCATTGACATCCGCTCAACTGATAAAGACCAATCAAGCTCTTGGGACTACCGCTGACTCTGTTACTTTTCTCAGTGTGAATGTCAATGAAAAAGCCAACACTTCAGAAGATGTAAGGCTGGCAAGCCAGCAGTGGCATTTGGATGAGATTAAAACATGGCATTTCTTAACCGGAAGTTCCGCCCAGTTGAAACCGATTTGGAAATTTTACAATATTGAAGTAGAGACCTCATCGGAACCTAAAAGTGAATTACTCCATACGATGGGAGTCTATTTGATCGACAAAAATAGACAATTTAGCTGGTACATTTCGCCTCCCTTTGTTGGAGTGGATACCCCTGCGCCTTCCTTACCTCTAAATGAATTACTCGTGAAGCATATACAAGAACTTTTACTCAGCAAATAATTCTTACATTACACAATGACAAAAAAAACTTCATCCAACAAACAAGCAAAGAGCAAAAACCTGATCAATAGGAGCGTAGCGATTAGCGCGTTAGCGCTTTTTGTTGTTCTCTTCAGCCTCTGGTATTTCACCAATAGGCCATCCACTGACAATACTCAAAATGTTCAATTTGCCCACTTGCACGGTATGGGGTTTTCCTCAAATGGTGGTCAACTCTTCGTGACAGCTCATGATGGTTTCAGGGTTTATGAAAAAGGCCGTTGGCTAATCCCAGATCTTCCCATCAACGATTATATGGGTTACAGCCCTACTAATAGCGGTTTTTATAGCAGCGGTCATCCTGGGCCAGCATCTAAACAAATTAATCCTCTAGGTTTAGTGAAAAGTACCGATGGTGGTCAGACACTCACTGCATTGGGATTTGTCGGTCAAAGTGACTTTCACTTAATGGGCGTTGGATACGAAACGCACGCCATATATGTTTTAAGTCCCGAGAGAAACGCAATCCTCAACGTCGGATTATCTTACAGCCTTGATGATGGAAAGACTTGGCATCAAAGTCAAGCTGGTGGGGTGGTTGGCAACATACTTCAGATCGCGGTTCATCCAACGAAAGATAACATTGTTGCACTCGCAACTGACGGTGGATTATTCCTATCCACTGATTATGGTCAAAAATTCAGCCAGATTAGCAACACTATCCCTGTAACGTCAGCTTCATTTGCTCCAACAGGAAATCATCTATTTTTTGGCTACCAAAATGTATATGCTCACGACCTGATGACAGGAAAAACTGATGCCTTAAAAAGCCCCACAATCACTGGCAATGATGCAATCGCTTACATTGCGGTTAATCCAATATCCGGTGAGATTGCCATTGCCACTTTCAGTAAGGACATGTATCTGTCTAACGATCAGATTCAATCTTGGAAACAAATTGCGCAACAGGGGACTGGCAAAAACGAAGTATCTGGCTAGTTAGAATGAGAGCGCTTGAATTGAAACTTGAACCCAGAATCATAAAGCCACAGTACAAACAAAGTACTTTTCCTTTTATTGTAATCGGACTACTTGTGCTGGGTCTTGTTGCCAGTTTTGCCTTCATCTATTTTTCAAATCTCTTGCCCAGTTCAAATACTTCTGCGACACTTATATTCACCGCAGGAACAAGGTTGTCAATGACAGCAAATCATCTTGAACCCACCAATACGCTCGGTGTCAAAGCCCCTCTCGTTATTGAAGCCTTACCAACTTCAATCTCCTATCCGCTTCCAAGTCTAGCAATAGGTCAACCAGCTCCCAATTTCACGCTCAATAATTTAGAGGGTAAGAGGGTTTCCCTCTCGGATTATGCCGGACAGGTGGTGCTAATCAATTTCTGGGCAAGTTGGTGTCAGCCCTGCCGCGTTGAAACCCCTGAATTAGTAAAAGCATATGAAACGTACCGAAAAAATGGCTTTGCGATTCTAGGTGTAAATTTAACTGATCAAGATCAAATGCCTGACATAACGGCATTTGTGGGGGAATTTCATGTGTCCTATCCAATTTTGCTGGACTCTGAGGGAACTGTTTCAAACAAACTTTACTATTATCCCGGCATACCCATGAGTGTATTTGTAGATCGGAAGGGGAATATTGATCAAGTACAAATCGGTGCAATGTCGAAACAGCAGATTGAAGATGGCGTAAATGCCTTATTAAAGAAATGAACAAATGAAGCCAAAAACCAACTCCTTAACCAGCAAAGAAACGTGACTATGACCGATAGCGCTCCATTTTCGTCTGCAAATGCTCTTAATATGGGTTCATCAAAACGGATGAGAACTTTTGTCCACGCCATTCTATTTGTGTTGGGATTCTCTATCACATTCGTTGTTGGCTGGGGAGGGGCATTCACGGTCGTCGGACAGATTTTTAGCGAATATAAATCACTGTTAGGGCAGATTGGTGGGATCGTCATTATTGTATTTGGTCTGTTTAATCTGGGTATCGTCAAAATTGAATCTTTAAATTATGACACGCGACCTCAGCGGAATGCTGGTCACCGCTCTGGAGTAGCGTCATCGCTTTTAATGGGAGTCTTTTTCGCCGCCGGGTGGACACCCTGTATTGGAACAACATTGGGCGCAATCTTGACTCTAGGTTTCAGCCAGCAGACGGCAGGGCAAGCGATGGTATTGTCCAGTGGATATTCACTCGGACTGGGAATCCCTTTTTTGATTATCGGTTTAGGAATAGACCGTGCAACCCATTTAGTGGGCCGGTTCCGACGACATATTCGTAAACTTCAGATTGCCAGCGGTTTGCTCCTTATCCTGATTGGCGTATTACTCTTGACGAACCAGATGTCGGTGATTTCCATTTGGGCGCAACGTTACGGCCTCTATATTGATTTGCCGCTAGGGGGAGCAAGCACCCCGAACTATCTCATCGCAATCATTGCCGGATTATTGTCATTTCTTTCGCCCTGTGTTTTACCGCTTGTCCCGGCATATGTTGGGTATCTAAGCGGGCAAGCTGTTAGAGAAATGTGATTGAGAAGTATATGGCAGATCAAGCAGTTATCGAACGAACGACCATTTCATCCCAACGCACAACGAAAGCGCTTCGTGCCATATTGTGGGGTCTCGATCATTGGATTATTATCCTTTCAGTCGGAATGGGAGTGCTGGTCATTGCGCCGTTCCTCGCCCCACTTTTCATGCACGTAGGTTGGACGGTTCCAGCCCAATTCATTTATGGCATTTACAGCACCTTGTGCCATCAAATGGCTCAGCGATCCTATTTCCTATTTGGTTCACAACCGATGTACAACATGGCTCAATTGCCCCTTCCGCTTACGGGGAAAATGCTGTCCGACACCCTGTTACTACGCGGATTTATCGGCAACGACAACCTTGGTTGGAAGGTAGCATGGTCAGATCGTATGGTCTACATGTATGGGGGAATATGGATTGTAGGCATGGTCTATGGATTGTTACGTCAGCGTCGTCGTATTCGCTCCTTGAACATCATTGTACTGGGTTTATTGCTTCTGCCCATGCTTGTTGACGGACTAACCCACACGCTGAGTGACCTATCCGGTGGGTTAGCAAGTGGCTTCCGCTACAACAATTCTTGGCTTGCCGAACTGACGGCAAATCGGCTACCGAGTTGGTTCTATGTGGGTGATGCTTTTGGCTCTTTTAACTCATGGATGCGTCTCATCAGTGGAATAACGTTCGCAGTTGGTATCGTCTGGTTTGCCTATCCTTACATTAACCAAGCTCTGACCGAGTCGGCAGAAAAACTGCGCTGGAAGCTCATGAATGCCACGAACGTCACTTAAAAATTTAAGTCTTATGCTCCAATAGAAAGCGAAAGAATGCGGTGAACCAGCACGATAAAGTTCAAGAGCAATTCAATAAGCAAGCAGCCATTTTCAGTCAACAGCCAACGATTGCGAACCCGGATTATACGCAGTGGATGCTGGATCATATTGAGTTGAAACCAGAAGACAAGGCACTCGATGTCGCGGCAGGCACAGGCCATTTCAGTCGTGCAATTGCGCCTTATGTGCGACAAGTGACCGCGCTGGACTTAACCAAGGCAATGATTGAACAGGGAAAACTCGAAACGCAGAAAGCCGGTCTTACCACTGTCCATTTTGAACAAGGTACTGCTGAAAATCTACCTTTTCCTGATGCCGTTTTTGATCTGGTCGTGACTCGGTTTTCGCTGCACCACTTTGAAAAACCCTCTGAAGCTCTGCTCGAAATGCATCGTGTGCTGAAGGTCGGTGGACGAATTGCAGTCATTGATTTGGTGAGTCCAGACAACCTCGAACTCGCGGAAACGTACAACCATTTTGAGCGTCTGCGTGATCCTTCGCATACGACTGCTTTTGCTCCCCAGGCACTGATAAATATAGTAGCTGAGGCAGGATTTGACGAGGTGCATGGAACAGCGCGAGACATTGAGGTTGATCTGACACGCTGGCTCAATTTAACGCAAACGCCACCTGAAGCAAGAAAGCTCATCCAAGATAACGTTGGAGCCGAACTAAGAGATGGCAACATGACCGGGATGCGACCTTTTAGGCACGACAATACGGTCATGTTTCTGCATAGGTGGATGGTTGTAACAGGTATCAAAAAATCATAACCCAGTCGAATTCCGTAAAAATCAATCGAGATTAACAAAGTAAGTTAATATGGCATCTGATCCCACTATCCAACAACCAATTGGCGATCAAGAAAAGTTAGTCCCTGAAATTATACCTGAGCAATTACCAAGTCCCTATGCAGAAGAGGGTGCGCTCATTGTTATTCCAAGAACAACTTTCAATTACGTGATTATTGGACTGGCTTGTCTGGCTGTTGGTATTCTGCTCGGCACAACAGTCTTTAATCCAATGCGCGGTAACGAACTTACCCTTCAGACGATTTCCCAAGCAGTCGCAGATGGAATCAGTAAGTCGCCAACCGTGCAAACGGCACAAAATCAGGCGGTGCCGCAAAATATTAACGTCAGTGCCGACGACGACCCTTTTTGGGGGCCTAAAGATGCACCTGTGACGATTGTTGAATTTTCCGATTTTCAATGTCCCTACTGTGGGCGCTTCCACAAGGACACCTATGAGCAGCTTCGCAAAAATTATGAGGGCAAAATTCGGTTTGTCTATCGTGATTTTCCAATACTGAGCTTACATCCTTATGCGGAAGTTTCCGCTCAAGCCGCAGATTGTGCCAACGAGCAAGGAAAATACTGGGAATATCATGATCTATTGTTGAGCAATCAAGACAAATATCTTCCAGCCGACTTAACTAATTTTGCTTCTCAACTCAATTTAGATGGGACAGCATTCACAACATGTATAAGTACTGGACGCTACAAGCAGGAAATCGCCAAAGATGTCCAAGACGGTGAAAGCTATGGCGTTACCGGAACACCCACATTCTTTATTAACGGTCAAGCACTCGTTGGGGCACAGCCCTACACCGTTTTTGCATCAGCGATTGACGCGGAATTGGCAAAGGCAAACACGTCTGAAACAATACTTGCACCCGGATAGTGTCGAGCTATGAGCATTTCACATCCTAACTTCGCTTCAAAAATTGGATAAAACAACATGAATTTTGTTGTTATTTTTCTGACCGGGCTAACCACAGGCGGGCTGACCTGCCTCGCTGTTCAAGGCGGCTTATTGGCAACTACCTTGGCGAAACAAGTAGCGGTAATCAGTTCAAAGGGCCAATCACATTCAGGTAATCAAAACAATCAGACATTGACGGGTATTCAAGTCGCGCAAAATCTTTGGCCTGTTGTTTACTTTATGACCGCCAAACTGCTCGCTTATACGTTGTTTGGCTTCTTGTTAGGCGCGCTGGGGTCGGTTATTCAAATCACTCCTGTAATACGTGCTGCGATGCAAATGCTGGCGGGACTATTCATGTTGGTGACAGCATTAAACATGCTCAATGCCCATCCAATTTTCCGTTATGCTGTAATTCAGCCACCAAAAGTCCTCACCCGTTTGGTTCGTAACCAGTCGAAAAGTCAAGAAGTCTTTGCACCGATTGTGCTGGGTCTGATGACCATTTTGATACCGTGCGGTACTACACAAGCGATGGAAGTATTAGCTATTACTTCAGGTAGTCCCTTCCTAGGTGCTTTAGTGATGTTTGTCTTTGTTCTCGGAACTTCACCGACCTTTTTGATACTGGGCTTCTTGGCAACACGTATGCGCGGCAAATACCAACGCTTGTTCGGTGCCATAGCAGCATTGGCAATTTTGTTTGTCGGTCTGGTATCGCTGGACGGTGGTTTAAATCTGATTGGGTCTCCCCTCGCTCCGAGTCGCATGTTGGCATCTCTGGTGCAGCCGAGAGGATTGAACCTCGCAAATCAAGTTGTGAAAGCTACTGTTGTCAATGGTGTACAGGAAGTGAACATCAACGCTGAAAATAACGGCTACTTTCCCAATTACTTTGGCGCTCAAAAAGAACAGCCAATTCGTGTAAAAGTCTCAACTAACAATGTCTACGGATGTACGCGAGCTTTTGTTATTCCAAGTATGGGCATACAAGAAATTCTTCCAGAAACCGGAGAAAAGATAATTGATTTACCCGCTCAGTCATCTGGAACAATTTACTTCACCTGTGGAATGGGAATGTATAACGGAGCCATTATTATCCAATAAGTTTAAACGTAAAAACCCAACCCATCTAAAGGAGAAAGGTGGCAACAACATGATTAAAAAGAGGTTTCAAATTCAAGGGATGCATTGTGTCGCTTGTGCAATGACTATTGATGGGGCGATAGAAGATTTACCGGGAGTGAAGTCAGCGACGACACACTACGCGCGACAGATTGTTGATGTGGAATACGATGACCGAAAACTGACCGATGACCAGATCATTATAGCTATTCAAGAGTCAGGGTATGAGGCCGTTGCAAACAGTCGAGATTAAAAAGAATTGATGTAGTCAACCAATGAATGATTTTCTTGAAACACCAACCGCTTCAGAGCGCCGACTTTCTAATTTCGGCACAATCGTTCTCATCATTGGCATTGTGGTCGTTGTAGCCGTTTTTGGTCTCGCCTTAGCTCGACGCAATGAAACTCAACCCAAATCTGGCGCCGCCCCTGATTTCACCCTAACGACATTTAATGGAGAACAATTTCGTCTCTCCGACCAGCGAGGTAAAGTTGTTGTCATTAATTTCTGGGCGAGTTGGTGCATTCCCTGTCGCGATGAGGCTCCTGCTTTACAAGCAACTTGGGAACGCTACAAAGACAAAGATGTGTTATTCGTTGGCGTGGATTATGCGGATACCGACGATAACGCCCTTGCATTCATCAAGGAATTCGGGATTACTTATCCGAATGGCCCAGATGTGGGGATAAAGATTTTCACTGCTTATCGAGTGCAGGGTGTTCCAGAAACGTTTGTTATAGATCAACAGGGTAATGTTGCGCAGTTCTTATATGCAGGGGTCAACGAAAAACAACTTGGCAGCGCCATTGATTTACTACTGGTTCAGAAGAACGAGCCATGAGTTCTGATTACCTATTCGTAATACGCCTTTTAGACTGTTCCAGCTCGTCAATGGATCTCATACCTCAGGCTAACAAATAATCATGCCTGAGATCGATAAAACGCAGTATAGCGAGGAACAAAATCGAACGCTAGAGCATTTCAATGAACTGAGCGATTATTGGTACGAGGTTTACCGAGATGAGTATTTATTTGCAAGCTATGCCTTGCGAAAACAACATCGCTTTGTTTTAGACTTGGTACAACGAACAAAAGGCGCAAATCGCATTTTGGATGTAGGTTGTGGAGCTGGAGTGACAGCACTAGAGCTAGCCCAGATGGGTTATGAAGTCGATGGTCTAGACATCGCACCCAAAATGATCCAGCGGGCGCAAAACGAAGCTCAGCACCGAAACCTTGAATGTGAGTTCAAGGTTGGGATAGTCGAGCATTTACCTTACCTCGATCAGTATTATGATGTCGTGATCGCTTTAGGTTTATTGGGCAATATTTTAGACGATAGATCGGCCTTAGAGGAGATAACTCGCGTCCTTAAGCCGAAAGGACGCTTGATCTTGACCATACCTAATCTCCTAGCGCTGGATTTGTTAATCGCTTTGCCGAAATCGTTACCCATCATGTTAGGAGCTACACGGTTCAGGCAACCGCTGCGCGTGGTCGGTAATCTTGGGCGCCGTTTGATCCGACGTGACATTAAAGATATATCAGCACTACGTTTTAACCAATGTGTGATGCCACAAAAGTTCGTGAAACACTTACAACAACATGGGTTCCGTGATGTGAAATATTATCCGCTGACTTTCGGGCCAATCATGCCTTTTGGCCTACAGGTGTTACGCGATCAGAATTCCATCCGCATGAGTGAGAAAATTGTGCACTGGGTCTCTACAATAAAGCCTTTAGGGATGATGGGGACAATGATGGTTTACGATGGATGGCGCATTTGAGTTGATTTGAAAAAGAAGCGCACATTTTGGTTTGATGTGCGCTCACTGTTTAGATTGACAGCTTGAGTATTACTGGTCATTTACTCATTCAATCACTTTTGCAGCAGTCATCAAACCACCCCAAATTAGCTCAATTGTTGGCTGTATGATGCAGGCTGTGATAGTTAGCAAAAGCTTGATACTTATGAGTTACCCTGCCAGCATTTTCTCCATCATATCAATCTCAGCCGTTTGGTTGGTAATGATGTCTTGCGCCAATTTGAGTAAGTCAGGATGGCCCTGAGGATCACGCTGCAACAGTCGTTGCGACATATGAATTGCATCATCATGATGATCAATCATTGATTCCAGAAATGCAACTTCATAATCTTTGCCCTCTAACCGATTAAGCCCAGCCATCATACCCATCATCATCGTTGGGTCAGTCGCAGGCATAGTCATACCGGCCATGCTACTAGGCGTTGCTGTGCCATTCATGTCCATAGCACCCGTGTTGCCCATACTCATCATATCGGCCATTGGCATGGGTTTATAGTCGACGTTGTACCACTTCAGCAAATAACCTTCCATGGTTGTTATTTCAGCGGTCTGTGCCGTAATGATGTCTTGGCACATTTTTAGGACAGACTCTGTCTTAGCCTTCATCAGGCAATCCTGTGACATATCGAGCGCCATTTGATGATGATCCATCATTCCTTCAAGGAAACGGACCTCAGCTCGTCCGGCTCGCCCTTCTATAGGTGCATCAGCCAATGCTGAGGGTAATACCGAGGCCATCAAAACAAATGCAAATAATCCAAAAACTATGTAACGAACCTTCATGATCAGACTCCCTATCAAATTGAACTAAATAACTAATGATTCATCCCCGGCATGTTGGCTGGCATTGTCGAAGTCGCTTGTGCTGACATATTCATACCAGGCATAGAACCTTTGCTAGGTCTTATGACGAATGTTTGGCTCGCGCTGTAAACGATCCAGACAATTAATGCGATCACAATAGCAGCCACTAGCCATTTCATAGATATTCCCGTGCGCCCCAGCGGTTTTTGTTCCATCAGTACCATTTTTCTTATGTCTGCCAAAAGGTGATGAACATATCAAACAACATTAAAATCCATGTCGACCAACGTAGCCGAGACATTGCTACAGGATGCGTCGTGTTATTGAAGCACATATGTCAGTTGTATGAAGTTTTGATGAAGTTTCTACTTGTGGCAATGTAAAATAGAAAGTGCTGCCCGTGTTTAGACCAGCGCTTTCGACCCAAATCCGTCCCTTATGAGCCTCAATTATGTATTGAGCGATAGTCAGACCAATTCCACTACCGCCTCCAGCTCGTGAACGAGATTTGTCTACACGATAAAATCGTTGAAAGACGCACTTAAGGTCAGTAGCATCCAATCCAATTCCTGTATCTCGTACAACAAAACGAGCAAATTTATCATGTTGCTCGACAAATACAATGACATTCCCACCTGTTGGTGTATATTGCAGCGCATTTCCCAGTAAATTAAGAAGTACCTGCCGGATGCGGTCAAAATCTCCAAGCACATTCACGGAACAATCTGATAGACAGACAGTTAGAGATACCTTTTTGTCCTCAAACTGTGGTTGCAACCAATCTGCGGCTGCTTTTATAATCCGAATTGGGTTTTGAGGGGAAATATCCATTTGTAATTGCGAAGCTTCTGCCCGGGAGAGTTCTTGTAGATCGTGAACGAGTCGTTGCAAACGATCTACTTCACGGCGAATAATGCGAAATGTATCTTGTGACGGCGCAATTACACCATCCTGCAAACCCTCCATATAGCCTTTTATACTGGCTAAAGGGGTTTTCAATTCGTGACTCACATCTCCAATAAGTCGCTGCCGCATGGCCTCTGTTTCAGCGAGAGATGCGGCCATGCTGTTAAAGCTTCGTGTTAGCTCACCTAATTCTCCAGTTTCGTGCGTGCTGAGTCTTTCGCTATAGTGGCCCTCAGCGATATATTGACTCGCATTCACGATTTTTTGTATTGGACGAGTAATTCTCAAACTGATATACCAACTGGCACCAACCGCCGCAACTATTGCCGTTATGCCTGCGACAAGAAGTGCGCCGTTCAAAGTTTCACGAAAACGTGCATTAAGATCATCTTTGACGCTCTGCTGCTCACGGCTTGACATCATGGACATATTACTCATATGTTCAACGTGGCTGGAAAAAGCAGCCGGTGCAATCAATAGGGTGGTAACGGCGACGACCATCAAACTGATTACGATAACAAAGAAATGCGAGAAAAATAATTTCCAATTCAATGTCATTGGGGTTCATCTTCAAATTTATAGCCTACACTGCGAACAGTGAGCACATGTTTCGGATTTACCGGATCATGTTCAAGTTTTTGTCGGATACGACCAATATGAACATCAACTACTCGTTCATCGCCATAAAAATCGTATCCCCATACTTGTTCAAGTAATTGCTCACGAGTTAAAACCTGTCCTGAATGGAGCGCTAGCACTTTTAGGAGCTTAAATTCCAATGCTGTCAAATCCACTTCCTGCTCATCACGCCATATCTTATGACGCTGGCTATCGATCCGAATACATGGAAAAGACAGAATACTATCTTCATTGCGAGATGCACTGCGATCACGTCTTAAAATCGCTTTCACGCGAGCAACTAACTCACGCGGGCTGAAAGGCTTTGTCAGATAATCATCGGCACCCACCGTCAAACCGACAATACGATCTGTTTCTTCAGATTTTGCTGTAAGTAAAAGAACATAAACATCAGACTCGCGTCGAAGTTGTTGTAAAATTTCAAGCCCATCCATACCGGGCAGCATAATATCTAAAATGATCAAATTTGGCTGATGGCGACGAAATAATGTTAAACCCTGTTTTCCATCGCTAGCTTTGTAGACAATATAACCTTCTGCTGCAAGGTATGCCTCAACCAGATTGAGAATATTTTCCTCATCGTCCACAATTAAAATATCTGCCATCAGAACCCTATTACACTCATCCATAAATTCACTTTACGAATCCTAGCTAATTTCTCGGTGTCTGTAACCCGCCAAATGGCGCATGCTTGGTGGGCTGATAATACGTAAGATGATGATTGAAATAAAAAGCAAAGCGTTGCGAGGGTCGGAAGTATGGATAATTCTCCTAACAGCACAAAGCGGATACCAAATGAACAGCAACATGATGACCAGCACGCGGAACACAGTGATCGCACCAATATAAAGCCTAAGGTAATGGATATGGAGGCAATGGATCACTCCGCTCATGCTGGACATAGCAATCACGACGCACATACCGGACATGGAGTGATGCACGAAGGTCACGCCACTATGATGCGAAATCGGTTCTGGATTTGTGTGCCACTGACATTCATCGTATTGCTTTATTCCCCTATGATTCAGACCTGGTTTCACTTCACGGCACCGCAATTTCCCGGCAGTCAGTTGATTGCGCCGATTATCGGCACAATTATCTTTGTAGTGGGCGGTTTCCCTTTCCTCAGCATGGCGCGGCAGGAATTAGCAATCCGCCAACCGGCCATGATGACCCTGATTTCTCTGGCAATCACAACGGCCTATCTTTACAGCATGGGCATTTTTCTGTTCCCGATAAGCGATACAGCAATGCGTTCTGGAGGTATGACCGACTTCTTTTGGGAATTGGCAACGCTCATCACCATTATGCTGCTCGGACATTGGATTGAACTCCGCAGCGTTGGTCAAGCACAGGGCGCTCTGCGGGAACTGGCAAAGCTCTTACCCGACCAAGCAGAACGTATCCTCCCCAATGGTCAGACAGAAAATGTTATCGTCAGCCAACTCCGCTCCGGAGATCGCGTTTTGATCCGACCCGGCACGAGTATTCCTGCGGATGGTGTCGTATCAGAAGGTGATAGTAGTGTCAACGAGGCCATGATTACCGGTGAAAGTAAACCTGTAGATAAACACATAGGTGATAAAGTAATTGGAGGAACAGTCAATTTATCGGGATCACTCCGTGTGGAGATCCAACAGGTCGGAGAAAGTACGGCGCTAGCTGGCATCATGCGCTTAGTTGAAGAAGCGCAAAAGAGTCAATCACGTGCTCAAACCCTTGCTCAACGTGCTGCTTTTTACCTGACTGTTGTCGCGATTGTCGCTGGCATTTTGACTTTCATTGGCTGGATCATTTTCACGGGCAATGTCTCCGATGCGGTGCGCTTTACGGTTGGGGTGCTAATCATCGCGTGCCCACATGCATTAGGGTTGGCGGTTCCTCTGGTTATTTCGATCTCAACAACACTCTCAGCACGCAATGGATTACTGATCCGCAAGCGTGTTGCACTGGAAAGCGCGAAAGATCTGAACTATATCATTTTCGACAAAACCGGTACGCTGACTAAAGGCGAACAGGGAATCGTAGATACTGCGACCACTGGAATCAGCGCAGACGAAGCATTGAGCATTGCTGCGGGGATTGAAGGCGACAGTGAACACATCATTGCTGAAGCCGTTCTCAAGTATGCTCAGTCGAAAAGTATCCAACCATCACCAGTTAGCAATTTTGAAAGTCTAGCTGGACGAGGTGTGAAGGCCGTGGTGAACGGAGCAACCTATTTTGCGGGTGGCCCCCGTTTGCTGGAGCAACAAAAATGGACAGTACCAGCCATGTTACAACCTTCACTACAGAAAGCTGAAGCTGCTGGACAATCGGTGATCTATCTGGCGGATGAAAAAGGGGTTGTAGCGCTGTTTGCAGTTGCCGATGTCATCCGCGAGGAAAGCCGACAGGCTGTAAAGCAACTTCATGATCTTGGATTGAAGGTTGCTATGCTAACCGGCGATAGTGAAGCAGTAGCGAAAGCAGTGGCCCAGGAACTCGGTATTGATACCTATTTTGCACAGGTACTTCCTGAAAACAAAGCGGATAAAGTTCGCGAGTTGCAGCGCGGCGGCAATAAGGTCGCAATGGTTGGCGACGGCGTGAACGACGCACCTGCATTGCTCACAGCCGATGTGGGCATTGCCATTGGTGCAGGGACAGATGTAGCCATTGAAAGTGCCGGAATTATATTAGTCCGCTCTAACCCGCTCGATATTGTCAAGATTATCCGCCTGAGCCGCGCGACCTATCGTAAGATGATTCAGAATTTGGTGTGGGCGGCAGGCTATAACGTATTCGCTATCCCCTTGGCAATGGGTGTTCTCGCGCCGATTGGCATTACGCTTGATCCAGCCATTGGGGCAGTTTTCATGTCAGCCAGTACAGTCATTGTGGCAATCAACGCCCAGCTTTTGCGCGGACTAATTTTGTCAAATGCATAGTGAGTTGTACTTTTAGATGAAGCGAAGTCCAGATAAATGATAGCTTCGTCTGATTCACAACTTGAATTCCATCAATGTAACCACAATAAGGAACTTAGCAATTTTGCCAATTGCAAATCAGATATGTGATGCAAAATCGATTGCCCTAACACGCCATATGGCGCGTATCATGCTAACAGTTTTCGTTTATCTTCAAACTGTTGAACTAAATGAGTAATTTCAATCAGGGAACTAGAATGTCGAATAACATAACCCAAGAAGTTGAACTCCCTATCACAGGCATGACCTGTGCGAGTTGTGTTCGTAATGTTGAACGTGCGCTCACCAAAGCCAACGGTGTTGTCAGCGCAACTGTTAACCTAGCAACTGAACGTGCATCAGTAACCTATGATCCCGCCCAAATTAAGTTAGATCAAATGATAGACCGTGTTTCCGGTGCTGGATACGGCGTGGTTCAAGCAACTATCGAGCTTCCTATCACGGGCATGACCTGTGCGTCATGTGTACGAAGTGTCGAGCGCGCACTTTCAAAGCCATCGGGTATTCTGTCAGTAAATGTCAATCTCGCCACTGAGAAAGCAACCGTTTCTTATTTGCCGGGTAGAGTTCGTCGATCTGATTTGGTCAAAGCAGTAGAAGCAGCCGGTTACGGCGTAATTGATCTCTCAACTGCGGAGCAACCAGAAGACGCGGAACGTGCAGCTCGTGAGGCCGAAACCCAACGTCAACGACGATTGGTCATTATCGGCGCTTTATTCACCATCCCTCTGTTCATCTTAAGTATGACTCGGGATCTATTAATGCTGAGTGCTGTTCCGACTAGCAATATGTCTGGTATGACAATGAGTGGGACAGCCTTACCTTGGTTTATGTGGGTAGGCTGGCCGTTCGTATTTGGACTGCTTGCCACACCCGTACAAGTTTTGCTTGGTCGGCAGTATATCGTCGGCGCGTGGAAAGCCGCTCGCAATCGTACCGCCAATATGGATACGCTGATCGCGTTAGGCTCACTGGCCGCTTACACTTACAGTGTCGTCGTATTGATTGGAACACTGCTCAATAGCAATGGCCTCTCCGGGCATGTCTATTTTGAAACCGGCGCGGTCATTCTGGTACTCATCACTTTCGGCAAGTTACTTGAATCACGAGCTAAAGGGCGTACCAGCGAAGCCATTAAGAAACTAATGGGCTTGGCTCCACGTACCGCGACATTGCTACGGGATGGGCAAGAAACTGAAGTGAGTGTCGATGATATTGTCGTCGGTGATATGCTGGTCGTACGCCCCGGCGAACGGATTCCTGTGGACGGTGTGGTTGTCGAAGGCCGTTCGTCAGTGGATGAATCTATGCTTACAGGCGAAAGTCTGCCCGTTGGCAAAAGTGCTGGTAGTAATGCTATCGGCAGCACCATCAATAAACAGGGACGGTTGATAATCGAAGCCCAGCGCGTAGGCAGCGAAACTGCGCTGGCACAAATTATTCGTCTGGTCGAGCAGGCGCAAGGCTCAAAAGCACCCATCCAGCATGTCGCCGATCAAGTGTCGAGTGTTTTTGTCCCGATTGTACTCGCTCTGGCAGCAGTGACGTTCTTGGGGTGGTTAGTATTGGCGCATGGCGATTTTACAACCGCCATGATGCACGCTATCGCAGTACTGGTCATCGCTTGTCCATGTGCTTTGGGTTTGGCCACTCCAACAGCCATTATGGTTGGGACTGGACGTGGCGCGGAAATGGGAATCCTATTTAAGAACAGCGAAGCTCTGGAAAATGCTCATCGCATCAAGGTGATTGCCCTTGATAAAACAGGCACGATTACGCGCGGTGAACCCAGTGTGACCGATGTCGTCCCGACTATCGATTTCACGAGCGAACGGTTACTCCAAATTGCTGCCTCTGCCGAGCGAGGCAGCGAACATCCGCTGGCACAGGCGATTGTTCAGAAGGCGCAAGCCCAAAAACTCACCCTCATGCAACCGCAAGATTTTCAGTCCGAAGCCGGACGCGGCATTCAAGCGCTGATTGATGGTCAATCGGTGCAAATCGGTAGTCCCCGCTATATCAGTGAGTTAGGTATTGATCTGGGTAAGACAGTTGCCGAGGTCGAAAACTTGCAGGCGAAAGGCCGCACAGTTGTGATGGTCATGGTAAACGGCAAGTATGCGGGTATGATTGGTATTGCCGATACTGTGAAACCTACTTCAGCCACTGCGATTGCTGCTCTCAAGGCGCTGGGCTTAGAGGTGGTTATGATTACGGGCGACAATCAACGCACGGCACAAGCCATTGCCGCAGAGGTTGGGATTACACGTATTTTAGCTGATGTACTGCCTGCCCAGAAATCTGAGGCTGTAAAATCCCTTCAATCGGGTGGTCAAAAGGTGGCGATGGTAGGCGATGGCGTAAACGATGCGCCCGCACTGGCTCAAGCCGATGTAGGTATTGCTATTGGCACAGGTACAGACATTGCAATAGAAGCCTCTGATATAACGCTCGTGAGTGGTGACTTGATTGGCGCAGCACGAGCAATCAAATTGAGCAAAGCCACCATGCGAACAATCTATCAGAATCTCTTCTGGGCTTTCATCTACAACATCATCTTAATCCCGGCGGCGATATTCGGTGTACTGGCTCCCGTACTTGCCGCAGCGGCTATGGCTTTTTCGTCCGTCTTCGTTGTTAGCAACAGTTTGCGTTTGCGCCGAATCCGTTTGGAGAATGAAAAAGCTGACTATCAATCCCAAACTAGGGTTTTGAAAGCTACGCCCGAACTTCAGTAATTCCGGGATACTGTTCGATTTGTCAATGAGCGACAACCGGGGTTGCCAATGTGCATCCCCTTATCATTTAGGTGACTGTAAGCAGCCTTCTGTAATGTGTCATTACTATAAATATTGGAGGCTATCTTGTCGCGCAAACGCAAAATTGCAACAGCATTAGTTGGGATCGTCGTTGTTGGTTTTCTTATACTACAAGTGCTTCCAGTAGGAAGTTTTCGTGACGTGCTTCAGCGTAAGGCTAATCCGTCCGTCATAGCTACGATTGATTGGAATTCGCCCGATACGGAAAATTTGGTAAAGAGAGCCTGTTTCGATTGTCATAGTAACGAAACAATATATCCTTGGTATGCCCAAGTTGCGCCTGTTTCTTGGTTAGTCACTCGCGACGTGAACAAAGGACGCGCAGCGATGAATTTTTCTGAGGATGCGGCAACGGAATATGACTTAAATGATTTGGAATGGCATCTTTATAACGATATGCCTCCCCGCATCTATTTGGTTATGCATCCAGAAGCCAAGTTAACCGATGAGGAAAGAAAAACACTTCTCGAAGGGTTTCAAGATACATTCACCCAAGCGTCACATGAAGGCATGGATATGAGCGGGGGATAGCAAGAGAAAAACACGCTACTTATTTCAAGTAACGTGTTCTTTTTTGCAGTAGACAGTACTTATACCGGTGCAGGTGCGTAATCAATCTCAACGAGCTTGCCTTCAATACCGCCCCATGAAGCTGGCGCATCCCACTCAACTGTAACCATCTTCGTGTCGACATCCGCATCGACCTGTTTCACACCCGGAAGCTGACTTACTTCGGTCTTAATTGTATTCACGCAGCCATCGCAACCAATAGCCGGCACTTGAAATGTTTTACGCTCCATGAAAAATCTCCTTTAGTATCGTCAAAATCTGACAAAGAAAGTTTACTATACGCCGTGATGAAATATATACGCCATTTGGCGGTATTTATACATTGTAGACATGTGTTAGTGTGAGTAGTTAGGGGTTTTCTCACAAAGGGGCTTTTCAAAAATGGCGACGGTTGTCACTGAAACAGATCACAGTTTAAAGAATGACATTGCTAATTTCGCAGTGCAAGCTATACAATTTTTTCGACATTACGCACCAATGATAATTATTGTATTTGGCATTCTGATCCGACTTCCACTGACCTTTTTGCCCCTTACCTATAGTGCAACCGATACATGGCGACAAGCCGATACGGCATCAATCGCGCATAACTTTGTGGATGGCGGCAACATTCTATATCCTCAGATTGATTGGGGAGGGACTGGGCCGGGTTACGTCGAAGCAGAGTTCCAACTCTTTCCGTTCATTGTTTCAAAATTATATAAGTGGTTTGGAGAGCAAGTTGGCCTAGGTCGTTTAGTGGCACTAGTGTTTACAACAGGTGCTTTCATATTTTTCTATTTGCTGGCACGTCGAATAGTCGCACCAAAGGCTGCTCTTTGGGCACTATTTTTCTTGGTTGTATCACCGCTATCCATCCGATACAGCGTGGCATTCATGCCCGAGGCAACTGTTTTCTTTTTCTATATAAGCGCACTTTATTTTTTCGACAAGTGGTTAGAAAAGGAAACGCTTACACTCCTTCTCGCATCTGGTGTATGTACTGCATTTGCGATTCTCGTTAAACCCACCTCGATTCACATAGGATTGATATTCCTGCTCTTAGTCTTAATCCGTCATCGTTTAGGGGTCTTTAAGCGTCTTGATTTATGGTTGTTTGCCATTGTCAGTTTGCTTCCCAGTATCCTGTGGTACTTACATGCCCGCAATCTTTACCTTGAATATGGGAACACTTTTGGCGTAATTTCAGGTGGCGATAGCAAACTAGGTAACTTCAGCTATTGGCTTAGACCCGGCTTTTACCTAAATCTTGCGCGGCTCGATTTTAAATGGATATTCGCAGCAACAGGAATCATACCCTTTCTAATTGGTCTAGGAATAGTGATCCGAAAACGCCAACTGCTGCTTCTGATTTTTGGGATTATTGTCATTCCTATTTATTACATGATTGTTGCCCGTTATGCACAGGCAGAATGGGGAATTCAGTATCACATTTATGCGTTGCCCTATGCGGCAATTGGGGTCGGATTAGGTTTGGAATGGTTATTTGAGCAGCTTAACAAGCGAGTCTCAATTCGCGCATTTATCCGTTCACCATATATTTTAGTAGGTGTCGCAACTCTTGCTTTTATGGCGATAATTTCGCTTCGGATTTATCGAAGCGAATTGTTAGTGCCTGTTGCACAACCGCTTGCGGAATGCGCCAAATCGGTTGCTTATCTTGTGCCTGAAGATTCTCGTATCATAGTTGGTACTGAGTCTGTCGCTAATGAGAATGGCACTCCAAATAACTATCAAGAACCAAATATATTCTTTTACAGCCATCGCTATGGCTGGAGTCTACCTGCTGATTGGTACACACCTGAAAAGGTTGAGGAATTCCGGCGGGATGGTGCTGCTTATCTCATTGTGCCTGATGACCATATCGTGCCAGCATTAACAGATTACCTTGGAGAAAATGCCACACAGATTGGACCCGGTGTTGAATCAAGATGCGGCATATACGAGTTCAAGAAAAACGCTTGAATTACAGTGGAGAGATAATCGAATCATGATACGGATTTTATTAGCTGAAGATCATAAAATTGTTCGTCAGGGGACCCGCCTCTATTTGGAAAGCATGGGAGTAGAAGTGGCAGGCGAGGCTACAACGGGCCGAGAAGCCGTTGATATGGCACGCTCACTGAAGCCAGATGTGATAATCATGGATATTCATATGCCTGAACTCACTGGTATTGAGGCAACACGCCGCATCCTTCACGAGAACAGGGACATTCGTATTCTGGTGCTGACGGCTTACGATAATCCGGTTTATGTTCATGCGCTGCTAGATGCTGGCGCTGATGGCTTTGTTCTGAAAACAGCAGAATTATCAGAACTTTATCAAGCCCTGATTGAAGTTTCTAGTGGCCGCACAGCATTTGATCCCCAAGTTGTTGAAAAGGCCAATCAAAGTTATCAGCCGTTAGTTGAAAGCTTGACTGAAAGAGAAATAGCCGTCCTTACTCAAGCCGCACACGGTTTAACCAATAAGGAAATTGGAAAGTCTCTGTTCATTTCAGACCGTACCGTTCAAGGACATCTTCAGAACATCTATCAAAAACTTGGTGTGGGTACACGCACTGAAGCCGTTACAATGGGTCTCGGTCGGGGCTTAATTCATCTGAATGAGGATTTACCACTATGACCGAACCTTTATGGTTGTGTGCGTTTCTGCTTGTCATGCTATTTGTAGTCAATACTTGGCTTATCTGGCGAGTATTAGGCCCATTACACCGCTTGGCTGGGCAAGCGGAGCGTCTTACACAAGGGGACTTAGTCTCTCTTGAATTGACTTGCGGTGGCATTTCTGAAATTGATGCACTACGTCGCTCGATGATGGCGATGGTAGGACATGTACGCCGTTCACAAGAACAAAGCCATCTTTATGCGGGTGTATTAACCAATGGTCAGGAAGCCGAGCGCACACGAATAGCACGTGAACTGCATGATGAAACGGTTCAACTGTTTATTGCTATCGCCCAAGAAACAGACCTAACGCGCTCGCTGGTTGAGAAACATCCTACAAAAGCGATTGAAATGCTGAAGACTATACGGAATCAAGCAACCGACGCTGTGGATAATTTACGCCATCTGATTGCTGATTTAAGACCCCCTGCATTGGAAGAACTCGGATTAGTAGCGGCATTAAAAATGCTGGCAGAGAATCCATCTCATGCCACAATCAATGTCGAAGTTGAAGGGGTCGAACGTCGGCTAAAAGAGAAATACGAACTCGCTTTATTTCGCTGCGCTCAGGAGGCCGTCAACAACGCTCAACATCACAGCACAGCGAACGATATTCTCATCAAAGTAACTTACCAACCGGATCAAATTCTGCTTACAGTTGAAGATAATGGAACGGGCTTTAGTGTACCATCTGATTTCAGTTGTTTAGCCTCCAAGGGGCATTATGGTTTACTTGGAATCCATGAACGGGTTCAAAGTTTAAACGGCACACTTCAGATGAGCAGTCGACAAAACACAGGTACACAACTCAAAATCGCGATCCCCTGTCTTGAAGAGGATCAGCCAGAGAATACTGTTCACGATCCTGTTTGCAATGCTGTGATTAAACCTCATCAAGCTTATGCACATGTTCAATATAAAGGTAAATCCTTCTATTTTTGTTGTCCGGTATGCCAAGGGGCGTTTCAGAAAAATCCCACGATTTATGTACAGAGTGGTGAGCAACTAGTACAGGAAAATTAGATATTTGACATGCCACAGGTCAGATATGTGACCGCGACATTCGGAAGTCATGTATATTTCGACTAAAGTCGATGTGCCGCATCTGATTGATATGGTGACCGAAACAGGCGACAATCGGAACACATATAAGGCTGCGCTTTTCGAGACAGGAGCTGCATGATGAGTATAGCAACGATCTTGACAGTGTTAACGACTCTACGCCAACTGCGACAGCGTGAATATTGGACCCGCGAACAATTGGAGACAAATCAGACTCAGGCGTTGAGCCAGCTTCGAGAGTGTGTCTATAAACACTCGCCGTTTTATCAGCAGTTTCACCAAGGGTTGATGGATCGCCCACTGCATGAGCTTCCCATACTGACGAAAACCATGATGATGGAACATTTTGACGACCTCGTGACAGATCGCCAAATTCGCCTAAAGGACATTCGAACGCATATGACCGCACTGCAAGGCGATCAGCATTACCTGGATCGTTACTGGGTCACGGCGACTTCGGGCAGCACCGGGCAACCCGGTATTTTCCTGTTTAATCGCGCTGAATGGGCAACGGTCATTGCCTCGTTTGCGCGCGGTCAGGACTGGGGAGGTCTCAAGGTAGATTTGCGGCATCGTCGGAAAATGGCTATGGTCTCATCCACTGCTTCCCTGCATATGTCGTCCCGCGTCGGCTTGACCGTTCAAAGTCCCTGGATTTCAACGCTGCGATTAGCGGCTGCGGAACCCCTTCCAACCATCGTCCAGCAGCTCAACGACTTCCAGCCCGATATTCTCGTCGCCTACGCTTCAATGGCACGCATTTTGGCAGAGGAGCAGCACGCCAGACGGCTTCAGATTAAACCCACTGTCATTTTCACCAGTTCAGAAGTGCTGACTGATGAAACGCGGCGGCGCGTGGAAGATGCTTGGGGCAAAGTCCTCTTCAACCAATATGCTGCCACTGAGAGTGGTGGACTAGCAGCAGAACGAAGTGACCATCGTGGGTTGTATCTGTTTGAAGATCTTGTCATTTTTGAGGTCGTGGATGCAGAAAACCGACCGGTGCTGCCCGGTCAATACGGGGACAAGGTGCTGCTTACAGCGCTCTTTAAGCGCACACAACCGCTGATCCGCTACGAGCTGCACGACAGTGTACGGCTGGCATTAGAACCCAATGTATCGGCGTCGCCTTTCGCCTTGATTGACGGCATTCAGGGGCGTACAGAAGATATCCTCTACCTTCCCAGCCTTGCCGGAGGGGAGATTGCAGTCCATCCCAACATCTTTCATCAGATCATGGATACAGTGCCCGCAAATGGCTGGCAGGTCGTTCAAGGAGCCGATGGACTGACACTGCTCCTCAGCGGTCTCCGTGAAACCTTTGAGGACGACACACTGGTGAGCCAGGTGCGCAATGCTTTGACCCAACAAGGTATTGTTGTACCCACCATAGCCGTGCAGCGGGTGACTGCCATTCCTAAGGGCGCAGGTGGGAAAGCGCCGCTCATCAAGTCGAACCGCACCCCCGCTCCCACTATCGAGAACCCCTTGCCAGACTCACATGAGGAAACGTCGTCATGAATTTTAAGCCTTACTCTTCGACTCTACTGACGGTGTGCGGGATCATCTTGATGGGAATAGGCCTCTACTTTGCGCTCATTCGTCCCGAATTGTTGCCCGAAGATTTCCGATATATGGTGTTATCTCCAGAGCAGCTTCAAGTGACAGCACCCGGTCTTCTCAACTGGTTAGACAAGGTGTTTTGGGTCATGGGATGCTATGTGTTTACGACGGGTCTCTTGACCAGTTACCTTGCACAGACGGCGTTTCGGGATCGTCGGCGAGGGATTTTGAGTGTCGTTGGGTTGGCGGGAGTGTTCTCAATCGGTTTGATGGTGTTTATAAACTTTCTAATCGATTCGGATTTCAAATGGCCGTTAGTCATCATCGCCGCTTTTTGGTTAACTGCAATGGGACTTTTTCTGCGACAAAAATGAATCAATCCTAGGCATATTGTTCATCAAGTATTACCAATCTGAGGTAAGAGTATGTTGGTGAAGACCCCGTTTGTGGGATAGAAATCGATCTCAAGGAATCTACCGGAATATCGAACCATCAGGGACAATCCTACTATTGCTGTTGACCTGTCTGCTACGGGCGTTCCAAAACTTCTATTATGGTATGTAGAGAGTGCTGCAACCGATGCCGGTAGAATAGCTAAGCTAACATGCCAACCATGCTGTCCACAAGCGGCGTATGCCCTCTTCCAAAACGGGAGGCGCGTAGCTGGTGAAGTTTAGGCGCAGATGACACGGCCAACTGGCATTCGGCGAAAAGCTCGCCCCGATGGCAAAATCCACGCCCAAATCGACTGCTTTTTGCAGAAGTTCAACTGCCGTCGGGCCAGTGGATGGGATTTCGATCCAGATGTACAAGCCGCCCATCGGTGTCGTCCATGACCACTTGCCGCTGGCATATCGTTTCAGCGCGGCCAACAGCGCATCACGGCGGTGTTTGCAGGCATGGCGCACCACTTCGAGATGCGCGTTTAGCTGCCCGCTGCGGAGCAGTTCGGTCATGGCACGCTGGTTCAGCCCCGGCGTACATACATCGGCGGCCTGCTTCACCCGGCTAATGCGGGTATACAACTGTGGGCTGCTGATCAAATAGCCGATGCGCGTACCGGGTACCACCGTCTTTGAAAATCCACTGGCATACAAAACCATTCCGGTTTCATCCAGCGCCCGCAGTGATGGCAGCCCTGCATCCTCATAATCAAAACCGTCGTATACACCGTCTTCCAAAATGGGCAGTTGATAAGTCGCCGCCAGAGACAGTAGCTGCCGCCGCTGCCGCATCGACAGTACCGCGCCAGTTGGATTGAGGAAGGTGGTCATCAGATAGAAAAGGTGCGGATGCCGTTCGCGAATAATCGCTTCGAGACTGGTCAAATCAATCCCTTGATCTGACCAGGGAATGGTGATCAATTCCAGATTGCGCGTGCGGGCAATGTCGATCAATCCGATATAGGTTGGGTCGGTCGTCAACAAGATACCGTTGGGCGGAACCAGCGACTGCACCGCCAGATCAATCGCTTGCTGGCAGCCGCCTGTCACCAATACTTCATCGGTCTTGACGTTCATGCCACGTGAATGGAGTTGGTCTGCAATCGCGCGCCGCAGCGGCTTATAACCTTCGGTCGGTTCATAACCCAGTGCTGCCCCTGCATCCCGATCCAGCACTGCATTTAAGGCGCGGCGCATGGCTTCAACCGGCATGAAGTCCAGCGGCAAGCTGCCGACGCTCAAGCTAATCAGCGATGGGAATTCCTGATTGTCGGATACATTCGATGCCGCCGATGGCATGAAATCACCATCACTCAGCATCCAGTCGGCGTACACGGTCGGGAGCTTATCGACCACGAAAAGCCCCCGCCGTTCGCGACTGACAATCAACCCGGCGTTTTCAAGGGCGCTGTAGGCGTTGACGACACTGGTACGGCTGATGTCCAGTTCCTCTGCCAGCGCACGACTCGCCGGAAGCCGTTTTCCGGCTTTCATGGCTCCGCTGAGAATCTGTTCCTTAAAGTAATTGAAAAGCTGCTGATACAGCGTTTCCGGCACATCACGGTTGAGCGTAATCATAGCGCTCGATCATTTTCAGGAAACGCCGATGAAAGCCTAAATCGTCGGTCAGTTCAGGGTGGAACGAGGTCGCCAGCAGATGCCCTTGTTGAGCTGCTACAATCCGCCCATCGTCCAGCGTGGCGAGTATATCGACACCCGCTCCGACGGATACTATCAACGGCGCACGGATGAACACCGCTTCATAACTTTCGTCGTCAATATGCAGCGTCGTCACAAAGCTGTTGATCTGCCGTCCGAAGGCGTTGCGTTCCACCGTAATGTCCATCACGCCTAAATGCGCGGCCTGACCCACAATTGCCTTTGCCAGCATGATTGCTCCGGCGCATGTTCCCCATGTCGGATGCTTGTCTGAGAATGTACGCAGTGGTTCCATTAAGCCATACATATCCGCCAATTTCCGCAGCGTCGTGCTTTCGCCGCCGGGGATAATCAGCCCATCTAAACCGTCGAGCTGCTGCGGAAGCCGTACCTCGACGGCCTCCGCGCCCACACCCTGTATCGCCTTTTTATGCTCGGCGAAATCGCCTTGGAGCGCCAATACACCGATGCGCTTCACCATCCACGCCCCGCCATCCGTTGTGAATCCGGTAAACTGCTTACGTTAATCCCCACCATTGCCTCGCCTAGATTACGGCTAGCTTCCACCAACAACTTCGGATCATTGAAGTGTGTGGTGGCCTTCACAATCGCTGCCGCACGTTTGGCCGGATCGCCACTCTTGAAAATGCCGCTGCCCACGAACACACCATCCACCCCAAGCTGCATCATCAAGGCGGCGTCCGCAGGAGTTGCCACGCCACCCGCCGCGAAATTGACCACCGGTAAGCGACCGAGTTTGGCGGTTTCCACCACCAGAGCATACGGCGCACCAATTTCTTTTGCAAATGTGAACAGTTCGTCTTCGTCCATGCTGGTCAAACGGCGAATTTCGGAATGTACCTGTCGGGCATGGCGAACCGCCTCGACCACATCACCGGTACCGGCCTCTCCTTTAGTGCGGATCATAGCCGCGCCTTCGCTGATACGGCGTAGGGCCTCGCCCAGATTGCGGCAGCCACACACAAACGGCACTTGGAACTTATGCTTGTTGACGTGGTTGGCTTCATCAGCAGGAGTCAAGACTTCGCTTTCATCAATATAATCAATGCCCAAGGCTTGTAGAATTTGTGCCTCCACGATGTGACCAATGCGGCATTTCGCCATCACCGGAATTGAGACGGCGCTCATAATGCTCTCAATCATATCGGGATCACTCATCCGCGCCACACCCCCTTGAGCGCGAATGTCGGCGGGTACACGTTCCAATGCCATAACTGCACACGCCCCCGCGTCTTCAGCAATTTTAGCCTGCTCCGGGGTGACGACATCCATAATTACGCCGCCCTTGAGCATTTGCGCTAATCCACGCTTCAGCAAATGTGCTTGTTCAAGTGTGTCGGCGGCTTCTATCTTTTTTTCTGCTAAATGCGCCCCATTGTTTTTACTCATGATTTTCCTTTTCATAGACCTACATAGTGGATTAGTGAGCGTATTGTAGGGGCTAAACTTTGGTATGTGATAAGGCCAGAAGATGCCAGAAATCGGCTGTGGAAATCGTAAAACTTTCTATGCGGACAAATGTAGGACTTTGGTTCTATTGTTACAATATTCATAACTATGTATCTTTTGACATTACGAATTCTTCAAGTTAGACAATTGTTTCGACCATTTTTCACAACCGTATAAAGTCGTAGTCAAGTGGTGAAATCCTATGATATACAACATGTTCTGGCTTGAAAGCAACCTGCTGTTGGTGCCTATCCATCTTCCCATTGAGACCAAAAGATTGATCAATAATGTTGATGCACTGCTAGCTAATAAGTTGCCAAAACGCGACCCTAATCCTGCGATTTTAGTAGACGCTAATGAACTTCGTCCGCCGCTAAATGAGACAGCTCTAGAAGATTTCCAAACGGTGCTCATAAATCTAGAATCGCGAGGCTTGGTTGTCATTTATGGCTTGCCAAGCCTCGTTGAGCAGTTGCTAAAACGCACGCTTTTCAGCCATCCGATTTCAAGGTACCCGGTGCACTTCGCAGCTAATCAAGATGAGGCCATCAAAATTATTCAGCAGCAGCAATCGATCAATATCGCTAAACAATTCAACATTTCTCCGTCTAGCCAAAAGTTGCCACAGGGCGAAAAAGCAAAATTCCGTAATAGTCAAACGGAACACCTGTATAAGGCCTTTGTAAGCGATCCGGAGCGGTATCGTACTTGGCGTAAGCTCGTAAATAGTTTGTATGAGGATGGCGAAATTGCGTTTGAAACTGTGATGTTTGCCCAACTCCATCAATTGGGCGATACACACGATTTATCCATCGATTGGGATCAGGTAATTATGGCTTTATTGTACGAAACCGATGTGTGAATTCACGAATTCGGTTCTATGGCGACCCATATAAGAATTTAGAGGATATTTTTGAATCGAATGAATGAAAAAGAACCTCTATTGCTCACAGGCAAATTTCGTATTCCACAGAGTATTACTGGTGTAATAAATCGCGCTGATCTTGAAACACGCTTATTGAAAGCCTTGGATAATGTTTCTATTTGTTTAATCACTGCACCTGCTGGTTTCGGTAAAACCACATTAGTCAGCCAATCGCTTAGTAAATGGGATTATCCAGTTGCTTGGTTACAGTTAGATACTGAAGACAATGATCCCATTCAGTTTTGGGCCTATCTTACAGCGGCATTGCGAATGATTCATCCCGCTCTGCCTAACTACTCGCAGTCAATCGTGATGTCGCCGGATAACAATGAGCCACTTATCAAAATCGCAAATTTCCTTGAAACAATCAAAGAACCTTTTGCACTCGTGTTAGACGATTTTCACCATGTTGTTTCAGAAGTGGTTTACCGTCAGTTGGAATGGTTTATCAATCGTGAATTGCCATGTTTGCGTTTGATCTTGCTTTCACGAAACGAAAATCCGCTGAATTTAGCGCGCTTACAAGTCCGTCATCACTCAGAAATCATAACTAGCGATTCGTTACGATTTACCCCAAATGAAGTTAGAACATTTCTCAAGCAAACAATGGTTCTTGATGTTGACAATACTCTTGTAAATCATCTATCGCATCTTGCTGAAGGTTGGCCGGCTGCTTTGCATCTCATGGCGTTACGTTTACGGCATCAACCAAAAGAACGATTCAGTATCGAACAATTCACTTTTCCGGATGCCAACGTTACACATTATTTTGATGAAGAGATTTTTGATCCACTGCCTCGTGAGGTTCAAGATTTCCTTCTCCGCACTTCGATATTGAAGGATATTCAGCCCGACCTCTGTCGAACAGTCGCGGGTATAGATGGTCAATATTTTCTAGAGCAGTTGACTCGCAATCAGTCATTTGTTACGCAGATGGATAGAAGCGGTAAGCATTATCGTTATCACAGTCTGTTTAGTGAATATCTACAGGCTCGTCTGAAGCGTGATCATCCAGATTGGTTCCAAACAGCCCATCTACAAGCAGCGGCTTATTTCCAGCAACATAACATGATCGAGCTAGCGGTTGAACACACTATTGCATCTGGTGATCTGACTCATGCGGAAACTTTGATTAGCGAAGCGGCTTGGAACTTCGTAAGTCTTGGCAGGCGCGATACAGTAAGAACCTGGATCGAAAGCATTCCAGCGGAGCGACTGGAACACAATCCGCGACTAAGTGTCCATTATGCATGGGTCCTTTACTTACAAGGACATTTTGATCGTGTCGAACATTATCTGCTACTTGCCGAGCATTGGTTATCGCACAAAGCACATTTGTTATCCAAACATGATAGCCAAGCATTGAGCGGGGAGATCCACACCATTCGCGCTTTGCTGGCTCACTTAAGCGGTAACCTTAAATCCGCTATCGAACACTCCCAACAGGCACTACAATTATTGCCATTGGATCAGACATTTATACGCGGATGTGCGCTTGGCAACTTAGGTTATTCTCAGTGGTTAGACGGGGATACAAACTCAGGTCAACTTTCCATTGAAAGTGATTTTCTACCCCCGCATCCTCTGGACGAACTAACACGCCTCATTTTTCAGTGTAATCAGGCAAACCTGCTTATTTTAATTGGCCAGTTACATGAAGCAGCTCAACTCTTGAGGAACATACTGGCAATTGCAGAAACTGATCCTAAAGCATATCAAATCGTTACCGCAATGGCCTACTTTGGTATTGGAGTATTGGAATTCGCTTGGAATAAATTAGATCAAGCGGCTGACCACGTTCGAGAAGGGCTGTTGCTTGGACAACCTTGGATTTATTTGAATGGGCTATTGCCCGCCTATCTCACCTTAGCGGGGATTGAAAATATAAGGCACCATTATCAGGCGGCTGATCAGGCCCTTTCTGAGATGGAAAGTCATATTCAAGCCGGTGGACTGACACATATGCGCGAACTTTTGGAGATCAATCGCATCCGCTTAAAAATGGCACGAGGTGAAGTTAAATCGGCGCGAAGATGGGTTCTTCGTTTACAAAATGATGATCCGATTGAGCCGAATAGCACGGCAATTTGGCGTCACATTACACACGCTGAGATCCTCATTACTCAGAATCAGGCCGAGCAGGCTCTCGAACTCCTGCGTCGTTTGAATGCCTTGTGTGGACTTCTTTCATTAGAGTGGATGCGGTTGGATGTACAACTATTACAATCTATTGCCCATTGGAACCTTGGACAACAAGTTGCTGCGCTAACCCTGTTGCAAGAAATATTGGTTCGTGCAGAACCGGAAAGCCATATCCGCTTATTTTTGGATCGAGGCAGTGTCGTTGAAAACATGCTACGCCATTTATATAGTCCTACCGATTCAGTCGGCTACATCAGTGACTTATTGAAGGCATTCGAAGATGAGACCCGCCGTTCGGGAGAGGTTATCTCGGATATGAACGGTGTGACAATAGGAGAAAAGCTCAGTTCCCGTGAATTAGAAATCTTATCTCTCATCGCCCAAGGAGCCACCAATAAAGATATAGCCGACAAGCTTGTTATCTCTGAAGGTACAGTCAAAACACATGTCAAACACATCCTCAGTAAGCTAGATGCCCAGAATCGTACGGATGCCATTGCAAAGGCTCGCTCACGTTCCTTGCTTGACTAACAGAAATACCCCCTGAGGTTCATTTGAATACCCCTTTTGAGAGATGTATACACTTTAAAAAAAGAATAATATGCAATATATGCAGATTAATAGTATTCATGTTGAAGCAAAGCAATAAACAATGGATGAATATTCACGACGACAAGAAATTCTGCATCGCATCGCTGAACTCATAGGAGAAATTCCTGAGGATGTTTTACTACAACTCATTAAACGCTGGGAAGCTGAATTAACTGAATTATTTGCTGAAAATTCTATACCCACATCTGAGATTGATAATAAAAGCTACGCATCCGATAAACCTTAGTACGTTGAGTTTGTTTCTTCAGCTCGAATTATCAGTACGTTCGTGCATTGTCAGTGCCATGTTTTCAAGCATCTGAAGCACGAATTCGAGGCGATCATTAGGAAACATATTGAGAATTGCAAGTGCTCGTTCGTGAGGATCAATATCCTCTTCGACAAAAAAGTACATAATTGGTTTATTCAGTATCTCCGCCCACAACGGCAAGTCAGGCACATCAATGGTGGAAACTCCCGTTTCTACATTCGAAATAACACCTTGACTAATCCCCAGTCTCTCTGACAATTCCCCTTGCGTCATATTCGCATCGCGCCGGGCTTTACGGATTCGTTCTCCTAAGCGTTTTTTGCGTTCGTCAGTCATCGTATCCACTCCGTACTCCATTATCAAAACCGCTATCCATAACAATGACATTGTGATAGTAGACCTGATATTTTACCCAACAATCTAATAATCATTGTGGCAGATCAGAAAATTCAGTGTTATATTAGATTTATGGGTATTTAATCAGTTTTATAGAGGTTGACATGACAAAAAGACCACTAAAGACTTTCTTAATGCAGCTAATCGAACGTGATCACGCTAAGACTGTCGAACAACTCATGTTAGAAGCTTTTCAACAGTATGGGACGGAAAGAGGTGCTTCAAATGCCATCGGCATCACTCAACAAACTTTCAATGTCTGGAAGTACCGCCTTGGGCTGGCTAATGAAATAGATAATATCCGTCAAATGCTGTTGGAACAGGCAGCAGAATCATGAAAGATTACATACCACCAGAACAACTCCTGACGCGCATACTTCAGGTCGCCCAACTTCTGACTTATACGCAACCTTTGCAACCCGATAAAGTCCCGGCAAAACAGTGTATTGAGCCTACTATGCCCTCCATTATAGTGGGTAACGATAAATCAGGTGAAAATGTAGAAAAAACTACTCGACCGAGAGTGGATGTAAAGTAGAGCACTCAGCAACGACAAATTTGATGATTACATATTATGTCAAAGAAGTTTAAACGCATCCAATCGCAATCAGGATTTGTAACTTATCTTCGCACTAGCGACGAAGAAGTTCAAGCGCCTGAGCGTTCACAAGCTGCTCAACGCCGCGATATTCAACAGCGCCTTATTGCTTATCACGATATACCGCCAATAAGGGAATATATTGATAATTTCACAGGTACATCGGCTGACCGTAAAAATTATCAGCGTTTACTGACTGATGCGCGGCAGGGAGTTTTTTCGCACGTCTTTACAGCGACTCCAGATCGTTTCGGACGTGATGATGTAGAAGCTCTACGTGCTATTGATGAAATGTCTCGACTGGGAATTAGCGTCCGGTTTGCGTCCCATCCTGATCTCAACCCTGCTGATCCAGATGACCGTCTCTATATGAATATTCTATTTGGCATGGCAAAGCGCGAGTCCGCAATTACTGGCAAAAGAACTACAGGAGGGATGCTCTCTAAACTCCTCAAAGGTGAATGGCCTTGGCGTGCGCCTGACGGGTATCTGAACAAAGAGGTCAGAATTGGTGAATTGGATCGAGAAGAAAGGCTTCAACATGCACGTTATAAGCGTTGGGTTGAGATCGATCCGGAACAGGCGCAGATTTGGCGTTATGCTTGGGATCTACTACTTCAGGATTCTCTCAGTTTAAACCAAATCTGCGAGGCACTTTTTGCTCGTGGCTATCGCTTCCGTAGTGGAACACCATTCATACAATTTGATCGACTAGATCGAACAGTTTATCGTCGTAAGGATCTTTCCAAAGTGTTTCATAATTGGTTTTACGCTGGGTGGGTTGTAGCAGACAACGATTGGGCTAAAATCCCGCCAAAGACCATTCGCGGAACATGGGAGCCGATTGTTTCGACTGAAGAATTTGAAATGGGTCTATCTATACTCGCGAAACGTAATCACATGCCCCAGCCCCAAAAGCATAATTTCTATCTCTTGCAAGGGCTTCTTTATCTTGAACGTAGTCGTAGTCACGGTAAATTAATCAAACTCACTTGCTCCAAACCTAATCCACGACGGCCAGCGGGAGGCACACCTTATTATTGTGTGTCCAGTAGTAATTTTAACTATGCCTGCATGAGTATTGATGAGCAAATACTATTGCACATTCAACGAGTTCAAATAGCTCCCGACGTTTTACCGAAAATTCGTCGTGCATACCTTGCAGATATAGCACATTACACAACACACCAAGGGCGTGAAGAAAAACAACTAAAAACCGCGTTGCAAAAAGTAGAACTAAAAGAACTCAATCTTTGGCGTGCATTTACCGAACACGGGATGCAGGCACTCATGTATCAAAAAATCGCTCAGGAATACCAGGAAGAAAGGCAACGAATCGAATTTGCACTTCGAGCTATAAAACAGGAAAATAGGGAATATATCGCTACTCTTGATGCAGCACTTGAAGTGATTGTTGAAATTGGGGAGCGATATGCACGGCAAGATTCCAAAAGACAAAGAGAAATCTTGCGGCAAATCGTCAGTAAGGTAGTGATCGATGAGGCTGGAAAAGTTTTAAGACTAGAACTGCATCCACCATTTACCTATTTGCATTCTTTGAAAACCGGCAATGGTGGGAATACGAAAGGGCATCAATCAGAGGTAAAGGGAAGAAAAAAGGAAACATCCAAAGGTAGGCAAACCGATGGATGTTCACTTCAGGTGTCTGTAGGTGACCCCGCTGGGACTCGAACCCAGAACCCGCTGATTAAGAGTCAGCTGCTCTGCCAATTGAGCTACGGAGCCTTCTACACAAGATTATAGCAATCACCCGCGCCCCGATCAAGCCTCGACTTCCTGCCGCAAACCTCAATGCCGACTGCTATTACCCTCGCTTAATCTCTGGTATGATGAACTACATCATCTGAAAGCAGGAGTCATTACGCATTGGCCTCTCAACAATTCACCCATAAAGGTTTAACTGCCGCCGAAGTTGCCGAGCGTATCCGCCGGGGCGAAACGAACGCCTTCAAGGCGCGTGTGGGGCGCACCTACTGGCAAATTCTGCGGGACAATATCCTTAATATATTCAACATCGTTTTCTTTTTGCTCATGATCGTCGTTTTCGCCTTAAGGGATTATTCCACCGCCGTTTTCGCTGGCTTCAGCGTCGTCACCAATTCCATCCTTGGCATGTTTCAAGAAATCAGCGCCAAGCGGAAGCTCGACCAACTGGCCGCGCTGGCTGCCAAAGATATTCTTGTCTGGCGCGATGGGCAGCTTATCGGCATACCCATCCACGACATTGTTAAAGATGATGTCATGCCCATCGAACCCGGTGATCGCCTTGTGGTGGATGGACGCATCATCGAAAGCGATAGTTTGGAAATGGACGAGTCGCAGTTAACGGGTGAATCCGACGCGATCTTTAAGGAGGCCGGGGCGGAAGTCCACTCCGGTTCCTTTTGTACGGCGGGTACGGGCGTCATGCTGGTCACCCGTGTGGGCAAAGACAGCACCATCAACAACCTGTCCACCATCGCCAAAGTTTACAAAAATGTTTTGACACCCACGCAGCGTCGCTTGGCCGCCGTGGTTCAGGTCGCGCTCATCGTCATGCTGATCGTGATGCCGATGTTGTTGATCGCCGGTTATCTGGCTGAACTCAACGGTTTGGAAATCGTTCGCAGCTTAGTGGTGTTCGTCAGCAGTATCGTTCCACAGGGGTTGGTGCTAACCGCTATCCTGTCACTGACCATCGGCGCGATCAGCATCAGCCGCTTTCAAACCCTCATTCAGCGTGTGAATGCGGTCGAGTCGATGGCGAATGTGACCGTGCTGTGTTTCGATAAGACGGGTACCCTGACGCGAAATCTGCTTACAGTCAGCGAAATCATCCCTCTCAATAACCGCGCAATGCCGGATTTGCAGGCTGACCTCCGACGTTACACAAGCAGCTTATCCTATAAAAACCGCACGGCTGCCGCAATTGCCGAGGTGCTGCCCCCTTCAAACAGCGGCGAGGCGCAGGTCAAACAGGCTGAAATCCCGTTCAATTCCAGCCGCAAGTGGGGCGCAGTCAGTTTTGCCGACAGCACCCTAATTCTTGGCGCACCGGAACGGGTTATTAACGCGACCAAGAATGCCGAAGCCGCCGAAAAAGCTAAAACGCTGGCTGAACAAGGGATGCGCGTTTTGGGGTTTGCCCGTGCGGGTGAACTGCCGGTAGATGGGCAACTGAACGGCAGCACCGAGGCGCAGGCGCTGATCGTGCTGAATGACCAGATTAGGCCGGATATTCAAGATACGCTGGCTGCCTTCCGCCAGCAAAATGTGGCGCTCAAGGTGATTTCGGGCGACAACCTTGAAACCGTTCGCTCGATTGCGACGGCTTCCGGTATGCAAATCCGTAAGGCGTACACAGGCGACCAACTCGAAGGTATGAACGACAACGAACTTCAAGCAGCGGTGGTCAATGCCGATCTGTTCGCCCGTATCGAGCCGGATACCAAACGACGTATTATCGCCGCCCTCAAGCGCGAAGGTGAATATGTCGCAATGGTGGGTGATGGTGTGAATGACGTGCCAGCGCTCAAAGAGGCGCACCTCGCCATCGCCATGAATGACGGCGCACAGATCGCGAAGGATGTGGCCGAAATTGTCCTGCTGAACAATGCCATGTCCACGCTGCCGAAAGCTTTCGAAGAGGGTAAAGAGATTACCCAGACTATTTTCAGCAGCATCAAGTTATTCCTCGCGAAGAACTTTTACACCATCGTCCTCATTTTCTTCGTCGGCTTTATGACGCTGCCATTCCCCACCAGCCCTGTCCAGATTAGCTGGGTGACGCTGGGTACGGTCAACATTCCGGCGACGTTGATTGCCTTCAAGATCATTCGCCCCAAACCGATGGCGAAGTTCCGCAAAGATGTGCTGGAATACGTGATTACCGCCGGAACAATCGGGGCGGTCATTGTGGCGTTGATGTATGTGGTGGCCTATTACGGGTCGGGGGAAAATGTACACGCCGCCCGCAGCGTTGTGACGATGTTTATCGCTCTCTTTGGTACGCTCATCTTCTGGAATACGTGCGGGGTCGAAATTTTCGAACCACATACCTATGCCCCCCGCTGGCGAATTATGGTGCTGGGTATCATCCTCACAGTCTTGACGATGATCGTGCCGTTTATTCTGTCCGAGTTCTTCGCCTTTGTACCCCCTGACGGGTTGTTGTGGGCGCTCATCCTATCCTGTTTCTTGTTAACCGCTGCGTTTTTGCATGTTTTCACCCGTAACCGCAGCATCATCGAGCAGTTATGGGAGTTGTTCAAGCCGTAGGCCAGAAGAATACCTCACCAACCGTTTCTTGCAGGGGAGCACCTATGTGTGCTCCCCTATTTTTGTCTTTCGTAGAGAATGGTCTCAGAGCATGTTGAAAAAGATCGAATTGGAATTTTGTAGGGGCGCAAGGCTTGCGCCCTCCGCATCATTAACCACAAACATTTTCTATTCGTAGGGAATGGTCTCAGACCATTCCGTTTCTCGAAAATATGCGGGGCAACGGCTTTTAAACGCCCTCTCAGCCCCAAGTTATCTATATGATCTACGGTTGTTTACTGCGGACTATTTAATCCCCGATCTCGCGTTATACTCGCTAAAAATTACGAACCAACAAGAGCTAAAAAATGAGCTTATTGAACATTGTTGTTATCTTTGTCGCGGCGATGCTTGCCGGAGCGCTCAATTCGGTGGCGGGTGGCGGCAGCTTCATCTCGTATCCGGCGCTGGTTTTCGGCGGGGTGCCGCTGATTAACGCCAACACCACCAGCACAATTGCCCTGTGGCCGGGGACAGTCGCCAGTGTATTCGCCTACCGCAAAGAAATCGCCAACGAACGGGCTGGCATGTGGCCTTTACTGGTCGCCAGTTTCTTCGGTGGGCTTATCGGCGCACACATCCTGCTGCATACCACCGAAAATACCTTCGCACGTCTGCTGCCTTTCCTGCTGCTGCTGGCAACGCTGTTGTTTGCCTTTAGCAAGCGCCTCAGTGGTTGGGTTCGTAAGTCGATTTCCGGCACCAAACTTCCCGCTTCCACGCTGAAGGGCGGCGTAGTCGTTTTTCAATTCATCATCGGCGTGTACGGCGGCTTCTTTGGCGGCGGCATCGGGATTATGATGCTGGCAGCATTCGGTTTGCTGGGCATGGATAACATCCACCGGATGAATGGGCTTAAGACGGTCATGGCGACCATCATTAACGGTGTCGCGGTCGTCCTGTTTGTCATCAACGGCGTGATCTATTGGCCGCAGGCGGTGGTGATGATCGTCGGTGCCATCATCGGTGGCTATGCGGGCGCCACCTTTGCCCAGCGGCTTAATCCGGCGCGGGTGCGGCAGTTCGTGATCGTGGTCGGCTGTGTGATGACCTGTATTTTCTTCTACCGCACGTATTTGGCGTAAAGAGTCGTCAGTCAAAACATTACAAATCTCGGTAGTGATCATCTTGTAAGTGATCCAAGTTAAAGGTAATAAATGGTACGCTCACTATGTAGGGATGAGGCGTGCCTCATCCGCTCCACTCCATTCAGTCATTTAATCTCTGCCCTTCAACTGCCTTTGTCTTGTATTTAACTTGAAACTTGTCACTTGCAACTTCAAACTCATCACTCGATATTGTATTCCAACCACTTCATTAACCATTGGGTAGATTGTTTGAGATACTCATCATTACTCTCTAAATAGTGCTGATAAAGGGGTAATCCGAGCCTAACTTTGTCTCGAAGGCTCCGTGCCCATGAGAGGTACTTAGATTGCTCCATAGCCCCAACCCATTGATGGTAATACTCATAGATACAAAGATCGGCTAACAAATCGATAAGGTGATAGATTTTGTTTGTAGATTTCGTTTCTTGGAGTATTTCGATAAGAACCGGTGTGACTTGATGCGGTAAATCATTTTGCATCATGCGCGTTGGCCCACCCCAATCCTCATGATCTGCAATTCCCTGTGGATAAAGAAGCTCGCTTAATTCCGCAAACGCATTTGAATATATTTCTCCTTTTGCGTCATGTTCGTGAATGGCACGAATTAACTGCGGCACTTGCTCTGCGCCCAATTGTTTCCAATCAATACGATCAAGGTTGGTTAACATGGCTCGACACCCTTATCTACAACGATAATGATCATTTGATAAATGATATTTCCTGATGCAAAAAATTGTAGATGCTCATTTGTAGGGACGCATCGTGCTGCGTCCATCTCTCCATCTCCACACCCAACGCTTAAACCTCATCTCACGAAAGTTTGAATCCACAAACCTTTTCTACCTAAAACCAACCATCCACCAACCTTCTTAACACACTTCATCCCTCAAAATGGTTAATACCAACAGCGCTTAAAAGCTACCAAATGTTCTTCCAAATGGTCACCCTTTCGCTGTTCACATCTGCTATGCTTTTCGTAGGGAATGGTCTGAGACCATTCCGTTGACGTGGTTTTCTCACCCACATGCAACTTAACAACCACAGCTGCAAAATGCGCACCAAATCGTCACTTATTTCGCGCCGCCTCTGCCGCTTGTTCCGCTTATTTGCCTTTGACTGTTGACTGTCGACTAAAGACTAATTTTGCAGCAAACATTGCAGCAGCACTCTACCGTCTACCGCTGCAAATAAAAAGTTTGGCAATCTTGGCGGCAGCACACTTAATGACCGTTTTCGCCAACTTTGCCAATAATTTAGCCGAAAAGTATGGTTGATGGCATGAAAATTGCCAATTGAAATTGCCGAAATCGGTACGTGCCAACTTTGCCAACTGTCTTAACTCCCTGTTACTACGGGCTATCGCGTACTGAGCTTGCGAAGGTAGCCGATGTGGGTTGGGGATGGGGTTTCCGACATTTCTGACATTGACGACATTTGTGACAAATCGAGGATTCTCAACAGCAACAACAGCATTATTTAAGGGAGAAATATTGAGAAAGATGAGAATAAAAACTGCAACAGTTGCAACTTTTTCAACATTTCGAACTTTTATGGCGGAAAAAAGGTTTATGTCGTCGCCGACTTCGCCGACATAAAAACTGCTCTTGTCTGGAGCAAAAAGCCAATCGCTAATTGCTAACTGCTCTTGAATTGACTGGCGACTGATAGCTGATGACTTTGATTGGAGCTAAAAGCCAATCGCTAACCGCTAAAAGCTGCTTGCTACACCATCACGAGGTAAACACCCCGCTCGCGGATTTGTTCGGCGGTGTCGCTGTCCAAGCTGGTATCCGTCACCAGCGTGTGAATGGTTTCGAGGGTGGTGACCTGCGCCAGCGCCGACTGCTCGAACTTGCTGCTGTCGGTCACAACAATGACGTGATCGCCAATCGCCATGTAAGAGCGGAACAACTCGGCCTCCTCTGGCGTTTCGGCACTGATGCCGCGCCCCACCGAAATCCCCTTCGCGCCGATAATCACCTTATCCACCTGCAACTGTGCCAACACCGTGCGCGAAAGGGTTCCCCGAACCGCCTGCTCTTCGGGGTCAACTGTGCCGCCGAGCATAATCACCTTATGCCGTTCCTGCTGGAGCAGTTCGACCACCACCAGCAGCGAATCGGTCACAATGGTCAGGTCGTGGTGCTGACCCAGATGCCGCGCGACCGATAACCCCGTACTGCCACCGGAGATCAGCAGCGTTTCGCCATCCTGAATGAGACCAGCCGCAGCCTGCCCGATACGCGCTTTTTCGGCAGCATGGCTTTTCTGGCGCAGGTCAATCGGCGTTTCGCGCGTGGCAACCGATTGCAAACGCATGACACCGCCATGTACCCGTTGGACGGCGTTCTGGGCAGCAAGGGTCGCTAGATCGCGGCGAATGGTGGCATCGCTCACGTCAAACATTTCGCTGAGTTCCGGTACGCTGATCCGACCGCGTTCACTCACCAGTTGGATGATATGGTTCTGGCGTTCCAGTGAAACAAAATCGGTGTGGGTCATATCAGACTGCCTTTTCGTTCAATCATCATTTAAGCGGGTTTGCCGACGGCAAAATCCCTACAAGTCGTCGTGGTGTCATATCTTTTCAGCATTTTATCATTAATCTTGCGCGAAATGCTTGCACAAATTTTAAAACGCGCATAATATAAGCGCAAATGAACACAAACGCGCATAATAGATTGCCTATTCATGCACACATCGCGCGAAGGATGCTGCTGTGGACACACCTCAACCCCAACTCGCACTTGATGATTTTCACCCTGTACCGCGCCTATCGGTCAAAACGACGACCGTACTGACGCCGCGCTTCCCAGTCATTGACGCCCACAATCACTTAATGGCACCTTTTGGTGGCGGTTGGGATAAAAAGCCGTTATCCCAACTCCTCGATATTTTAGATGCGGCGAACGTGCGCATGTATGTTGACCTTGATGGCGGTTGGGGTGAGGAATACCTGAACGCGCATCTGGATTATTTCAAAGCGCCTGCCCCTGACCGCTTCATGGTGTTTGGTGGTGTGGATTGGGCGAAGTGGGCAGAGATGGGCGACAAGTTCCCCGAATGGGCGGCTGACCGTTTCCGCCAACAGGTAGCACGGGGCGCACAGGGACTCAAAATATGGAAGCCGTTTGGTTTGCACGTCAAAGACCACAATGGGCAGTTGGCGAAGATTGATGACCGGCGGCTCGCCCCGATCTGGGCGACGGCGGGTGAACTCGGAATGCCGGTGCTGATCCATGTGGCTGATCCGGTGGCGTTCTTCGACCCGCTTGACGCGACCAACGAACGATGGGACGAACTCCACGCGCATCCCGACTGGCAGTTCCCCAGCCCGCCGTTCCCCAGCTTCATGAGCATTCTAAATGGCCTCGCCAACCTCGTTAGCAATCATCCGCAGACGACGTTTATTGGGGCGCATGTCGGCTGTTACTCCGAGAATTTGGAGTGGGTGGGGGCGCTGCTCGACCGCTGCCCGAACTTTTATATCGACCCCAGCGCACGCATTTCGGAACTCGGTCGCCAACCTTACGCGGCACGGCGGTTCTTCTTGAAATACGCCGACCGTATCTTGTTCGGGACGGATGCGGGGGCGGAACTGGATTACTACCGCTTATGCTACCGCTTCTACGAAACCGACGACGAGTATTTTAACTACGGCCTTTCAGAAACGCCGGGGCAAGGGCGCTGGTCTGTTTACGGTTTATACCTGCCGGATGATGTGTTGAAAAAGTTCTATTACGACAACGCGGCGCGGGTGCTGTTGGGGCAATAGAACCCCATCCACACCCCTACTCCCTCAGGGCGAGATGAGTAAAACGCGGAATGGTCTGAAGCCATTCCCTACGAGATCAAAAATACGATGGGCGTACAACCGTGCGCCCCTACAAAAGGATTTAAGGAATGGTCGAAGCCGGAACATACACCCGAACCGAAATTTTCTCGCAGCCAGAAGCGTGGGCGAAAACGCTGCAACAGTTGCATTCGCTCACGGCGGAAATAAGCGCCGTGTTTCAACAGGGCAGCTTTCAGGCGGTGCTGTTCACAGGCTGCGGCTCGACGTACTACCTCGCCATTGCGGCGGCGGCAGTCTGCCAGCAGCTAACCGGGATTCCCGCGCGGGGGCTGCCTGCCTCGGAAATCTGGTTGTATCCCGACTCGGCTTATATCCCGACCCAACAAACGCTGCTGGTCGCCATCAGCCGTTCAGGTGAAACGACCGAAACGCTGCGGGCGGTCGAGTCATTTAAAGCGCATGGGCAGGGCAAAGTGATCACGCTGTCGTGCTATGGCGACATGCCGCTGGCAACGGCGGGTGACCTGAACCTCGTGCTGGACGCAGGGCAAGAACAGAGCGTCGCCCAAACCCGCGCGTTCAGCGTGCTGTACCTCGGCACCGTGTTCCTGTCGGCGCTGTGGGCGGGAAAAACGGATCTGCTCGACACGATGAACAAGCTGCCGGAAGCGGGGACGAATCTACTGCGGGATTATGCCGACCGCGCCAAGCAGTTGGGCGGCGATTTAACCCTCGACCGCTTCTACCTGCTCGGTTCTGGTTTGCGCTACGGCTTGGCGGCAGAAGTCAGCCTAAAACTCAAAGAAATGTCACTCAGCCACAGCGAACCCTTTCATTTCCTCGAATATCGCCACGGCCCGATGTCGATGGTTACGCCCAAGACGCTGATCTACGGCATGGTGTCGGAGGCGAACCACGCGGCAGAAGCGCTGGTGTTGGCTGAGATGAAGGCACGCGGGGCGCAAATCCTGAGCCTCGGTGAAGCGGATACGGATGTGGTGTTTAAGTCTGGTGTGCCGGAGGCGGTGCGGAATGTGCTGTACCTGCCGGTGGCGCAGTTGATTGCGTTCGAGCGTTCGCTGGCGAAGGGGTTGAATCCCGACCGCCCGAATAACCTCGAAACGGTTGTACGTTTGGATGGAAACGGTCACGCGACTCAAACCGCGTAAGCCGCGTTGTCATCGTTGTTTGCGAAACGTCTATTGCCAGTTTTAAGACAAAGGATGTTCACAATGTTCAAAAGATCGTTTAAAGGTTTGTTGGTTGGGCTGATGATGCTCGCGCTCATCGGCGGGGTTGTTTCCGCACAAGAATCCACCGAGATTACCTACATGATGTGGGGATCACCGGAAGAACTCGCGGTGTGGCAGACGATAGTTGACGAGTTCGAGGCGGCTAACCCCGGCATCACCGTCAATGTCGATGTCAGCGATTGGACGACCTATTGGGATAAGCTCAAGACCCTGATCGCGGGGGGTACACCGCCGGATGTGTTCGCGATGGATGCGCCCCTGTACCCCGATTGGCAGTCGCGTGGGGTGCTGTTGAACCTGCAACCCTATATCGACAAAGATCCTGCCGCACTCGAAGCGTTCTATCCGGTGACTCTGGAAGCCTACAAGCGCGAAGATGGTTACTACGGTGTGCCGCGTGACTTCCAAACGATTGTCCTGTTCTACAACAAGGATTTGTTTGATGCGGCGGGTGTCGAATACCCGACTGCTGATTGGACGCTGGACGACCTGAAAGCGGCTGCGCTCTCGCTGACCGCCGATAGTGACGGTGACGGTGTGATTGACCAATGGGGCTTTGCCACCGACCTGTACGACATGGAATTGTTCTGGAGCGAGGCCATCTGGGGCTTCGGCGGCGAGATCATCAACCCCGAAGGCACAGAAACCCTGCTGACCGAAGGCGCAGCGCGGGATGCGTGGCACTTCATCAGCGAGATGGTCGTCACCGACAAGTCGATCCCTGACCCCGACCAATCGGCACAGTACGGCAACGACGTGTTTGCCGCCGGTAAAGCCGCCATGACCACGATTGGACACTGGGTTGTGCCGCAGTACGCCGCGCTGCCCTTCGCGTGGGATGTGTCGGCAATGCCTGCTGGCCCCGTCGCTCATGCCACCAGCGTGAACAGCGCCGGTTTCGTGATCGCCAAAGATTCGGCAAACCCCGATGCGGCGTGGGAATTCGTGAAGTTCGCGACCAGCGAAGCCGGACAAGCGCGGTTGGCGGAACTCGGTTTCGCCATTCCGGTGCTGCCCGCAGTTGCCGAAAGCCCGACTTACCTTGAGCAAACCTCCGCGCCGATTAACCACAAGGTATTCCTCGACGCGCTGGCCTACGCCAAGCCGAAGCCGACCTTCCGTGGTTACGAGGAATGGGCGACGGTCGTGGGTGACAGCCTCGTGCCGGTGTGGATTGGCGATATCACGATTGATGAAGCGCTCGACGGCATCAAGGGCGACGCGGACGACGTGCTGGCGAATAATCAGTAGATGGGATTGCCGGAGGGTTTATCCTCCGGCAAAACGAATAAAGCCCCATAAACGGGACTCATTGAAGGCTTGTCCAATACTTGTTTGGTCAGAATTTACGCCAGAAACAAGAAGTTTATTTTGAGCAGCGAACATCTGCCTTTGAAGTCCCTTTAGTGGACTTGTCTGGTGGTTAGCATGATGGCTTTAGCCTCATGCGAGGCAGCATAAAGAAGCTTCTTAGTATCGGACAAGCCTCTTGCGTCCCTACAATGGGCAGTAGGTGACGGTGTTTTGTCGGGTGAGCAGATGATAGGAAGCAATTCATGCAAGCTGGCTTAAAACCGTTGGGGCGGGAAAAATTGTGGGTGCTGCTGCTCCTGCTGCCGACGCTGGCGGGGTTGGTGTTCGGGGCGTTCGGTTCGGTGCTGGCAACGGTTGGCCTGAGCCTATTCAAGTGGGACTTGCTGACCACGCCGGAATTTATCGGCCTCAAGAATTTTACCGACCTCACGACGGATAAATCGTTTTTAGAGGCACTTGGCAACACGGTGCGCTTCAGCTTCATTTATGTGCCGCTGGTGATTGCGTCGTCGCTGTTCGTGGCGATGCTGCTCAACCGTAAAATCCATTTCGTGAGTTTCTTCCGCGTGGTGTACTTCCTGCCGGTCGTGTCATCAGCGGTATCAGTCGGCCTCGTGTGGTTGTGGATTTACTCGAAAGATACCGGCCTACTGAATTATATTATCGTGGGGTTGGGGGGCGAGCCGGTGCGCTGGTTGAGCGCCCAGAACGCCATGTTCGCGGTGATTATCGTCAACGTGTGGGGGGCAGTCGGCGAGGGTATGATTATCTTCCTCGCGGGTTTGCAGGGCATCCCCAAAGATTATTACGAGGCGGCACAGGTGGACGGCGCGACGGAATGGCACCTATTCCGCTACGTCACGCTGCCGCTGATTACGCCCAGCATCTTCTTTCAAACCATTATTTCGACCATTAATGCCTTCCAAGCGTTCGAGTACATCTACATTTTGACACGACAGGGCAGCGGTAGTTCCAGCGTACCGACGATGGTGTACTCAATCTACCGTGACGGCTTTAATTATTTCCGTATGGGCAGCGCCAGCGCACAGGCGTTGGTTCTCGCCGCGATTATTTTCGTCCTGACGCTGGTTTATTTCCGGCTGCAACGCCGACTGGTGTTTTACGAATGACTCTCAGCACCCGCAAAACAACGTTGGACATCATTACTTACGCCGCGCTGATCCTTGGCGGTATGGTGATGGTCGGCCCCTTCCTGTGGATGGCTTCGACGGCTTTCAAGCTGCCGGCTGACCAATTTACACGGGCGCTGATCCCCAATCCGGCGACGACCCAGAACTTTGAACAATTATGGACGATACTCCCGTTCGGCACGCTGATGTGGAACAGCTTCAAGGTCGCCAGCTTGACGACCATCGGCCAACTGCTGACATGCTCGATGGGCGCGTTCGTGTTCGCGGTCGTGCGCTTCCGCTTCCGCGAGGTGCTGTTCGTCGCCCTGCTCGGCACGTTGATGATTCCGTATCAGGTGACGATCATCCCCAACTTTGTCATTTACAAGGCGCTTGGTTTGTACGGCACACAGGTTCCGCTGTGGCTGCCTGCCTTCATGGGCGGTGCGTTTGGCACCTTCTTACTGAGGCAGTACTTTTTATCAATTCCACTGGATTTAGCCGAAGCAGCACGGGTGGATGGCGCGTCGCTGTTACGCATCTTCTGGAGCGTCTATCTGCCGCTGGCGAAGCCGGCCTTGGCGGCGCTGGCCGTATTCAGCTTCCTCGGCTCGTGGAATAACCTGCTCACGCCGCTTATCTACCTACCGAGTGACTTGCAGCAAACCACACTGCCGGTGGGTTTGTCGTTGATGCAGCAGCAGTACAGCGGCAAATGGACAATTATGATGGCGGGGTCACTCGTCAGCATCGCGCCGATCATCATTGTGTTCTTCTTTGCCCAACGCTTCTTTATTGAAGGCATCGCCCTTTCCGGCGTGAAGAAGTAAATGATTGTGACCATGCGCCGAATTATCTTAGCGATAATTATCAGCCTCGGTTTAATGTCCGTGAGGATGGCAACCGCGCAGGATACGCCGCGCGAAGCGATCAAAACGATTAGCAATTACATCGTGTACTACGGGCACGGACGCGCCGACGAGCTGGCAAAGTTCGACCTCGCGATTGTGCAGCCGGAAACCCTGACAACCGACGAACTGGCTGAACTACACGAACAGGGAACGCTGGTTATCGCCTACCTGAGCATCGGCGAGGCCGAACCGTACCGCGCGTGGTTCAGCGATGGGCGTATGGAAAAGGCTTGGCTGCTCGGCAAGAACGAAGATTGGGATAGTTATTACGTCGATACACGCCAGCAAGGTTGGCAAGACCTGATGGTGACGCTGATGGGCGAGTATCTGGAAAAAGGTTTCGACGGCGTATTTCTCGATACGGTCGATACAGTTGACCTGTTCCCCGAAACTGAAACCGACATGATTGCGCTCATCAAGGGCTTGCGGAAGGCGTACCCTGACGCGCTGCTGGTGCAGAACCGCGGCTTCACGGTGGCGGAGCAAACCGCAGATGCGATTGATGCGTTGATGTTCGAGGACTTGGTGACCGGCTACGACTTCGACACCCAAACTTACACACGCATCAATGATACCGAAACCGCACGGCAAATGGCTGACTTTAGCCAGCGCACGGGCGTGGTTATTCTCGCGCTGGATTATGCCGCGCCGGATGACCGCACCACGGCAGCCGAGGCAGTGGAAGCCGCGCGGGAGTACGGCTTCATTCCAGCAGTGTCAGTGATCGCGCTGGACGATATTCCTGACTATGGCCTCGACCTTGCCGCGCCGGAAAGTACGGCGGAAGCGACACCATCAAGCTGAAAAATTGGTTTTACGCGGAAGCGGACGCGATATATCGCGTCCCTGCATGGAGTTTCAAATGGCAGATCGGTAAAGCATATTTTTTGTAGGGATGGCATATATGCCGTCCGGCATTTGATATTTACATCCTATTCTTATCGGAAATAGTTTCAACCCCCTCCATTTATCGAATTCTCAGAGGACAAACCATGACAAAAATAGCCTTCATCGGTGCGGGCAGCATCGAGTTTACCAAGAATCTGCTCGGCGACATTTTTAGCTTTGACGAGTTGAAAACCGCGACCATCAGCTTGCACGACATCAATCCCGAACGGCTGGATACAGCGGAACGGCTGGCGCATTATATCGCCAAGGAACTCGGCGCGTCACCCAAAATTGAAACCCACCTCGAACGCCGCAAAGCATTGGAAGGCGCGGGGTATGTGGTGAACGTGGTGCAGATCGGTGGACATCGGGCAACGCTGCTGGATTTCGACATCCCGCGTAAGTACGGCGTGAAGCAAACGATTGCCGACTCACACAGCATCGGCGGCATTTTCCGTGCGCTGCGAACGATCCCGTTTATGCTCGATCTGGCGCATGATATGGAGGCGGTTTGCCCCGGTGCGCTGCTGCTGAACTACACCAACCCGATGTCGATGTTGTGCTGGTCGGTGTTCGCGGCGACCAAAGTGCCGATTGTCGGCCTGTGCCACAGCGTCCAATATACAACCGAGCAAATCTCCGGTTACGCGGGTGTCCCTTACGAAGAGGTCACTTACCTCGGCGCAGGCATTAACCATGTGGCGTGGATACTGCGCTTCGAGCATCAGGGGAAGGATGTGTACCCACTGCTGCGGCAGGCATACGAAGCAGGACGCATCCCGCCGGAAGACTCAGTACGGGCGGAACTGTTCAACCGCCTCGGCTATTACGTCACCGAGTCATCGGAGCATAACGCCGAGTATTCCGCTCACTTCATTCCACATGCGGGACAAATCGAGAAGTTCCATGTGCCGATTGATGAGTACATCCGCCGCAGCGAGGAAAACATGACCGAGGCGGAAGATGTACGCGCCCAACTCCTACGCGGTGAAGCGCTAGAGATCGAGCGCAGCAACGAATACGCCTCGCTCATCATTCACTCGATGGAAACCGGACAACCGCGTGTGATCTATGGCAATGTCCGTAACGACAAGCTGATCGACAATCTTGTTGAAGGCTGCTGCGTGGAAGTCCCGTGCCTCGTTGACCACAACGGCATCCAACCCACGCGCATTGGCTTGCTGCCGCCGCAGTTGGCAGGCATGAGCCGGTTACACATCGCCGTGCAAGAACTGACGGTGAAGGCCGCGCTGGAAGGCCGCCGCGATTATGTGCATCAGGCGGCGATGCTCGACCCGCTGGTGGCGGCCTCCATGCCGCTCGACCAAATTTGGGCGATGGTCGATGAGCTGATTGCCGCGCATGGGGACGCGCTGCCGGTGGGCGTGCGGCTGTAGCCTACTAACCGACCCATGCCTTCCATTGGTCGTTGATGGGCTTTTCGAGCGCCCGAAGGTAGACGCTGGCCTTGGCATAGAAGATCAGCAGCGCCTCGCGGTAGACCTGAAACTGCACAAAGGGGGACGCGATAAACCCGTGTCCCCGATCAATCTGCGGTTTCTGCACATCGGCTTCCGAGAGAACACTCAACGCGGCATACATATCGGCATCCAAAGCGGCGAACCACGCGTTGAAGCTGGCGACACTGTTGATCGAGTCAGGCTTTGAATCGCGGTATGCCCAATCCAGCGTGAAGGTCCTGAAAGAGTGGGTATATACCTGCTGGATTTGACCTAATTCGTCGCACAACTCACCCAGTGTTGGGTTATGACCGGGGAGTTTATAGCTCAGGTCGTGGTCATTAATCATATCAAAGAATTGGTCACGCAGGTCATGATTGCCGGGCAGTTCGTCGTTAATGATGGTGTTCATGGTAATCCCTTCTTCGGTTGATTAGAGATTGGTTGAAATGTATTTCATAAAGGCCGGACAGCATATTGATGGTTGATGAAATAATTCGGTAATTGGGGATAAGACGGACGAGATGTATCTCGTCCCTACACAACATTGACCTCGTAGGGACAGCATAGTGCGAAGCCTCCCGTGGGACATGCTGTCCGTTAGTATCCGCTTACCGAATTTAATGATCAACGGTCAATATCGCGTCCGCTTTCGATAAAAACTTAACCTCTCAAATTGGCTTTTAGATATGTGTCAACTACCCCACCGAATACACACGCAGACGGCTGTATTCGAAGATGCAAAGCCGACCGCCACCCAGCCCCTGCCCTTGCCCCGTGTTGACGGTAAGGAAACCGGAGCTATCCGGCAGCCATACGATGTCGCGCACATAGAGCTTGCCGGAAGTTCGAATATCCAAGCCGGTCGGTGCGGGTAAACCGGAGTTATAGCAGGTGGTCAAGCCGCGCGGCGGCTCGGAGTAAATAATTGGTTCGCTGGAAACGCCGCTTTCCAAATCCGTGACCATCAGGGCATCATCGTTATAGATGCCAATAGCATAACGATTGTCGGGGCTGATTTGGTTGAGGTAGGTGGGTACTTCATAGCGCTTAACCAGTTCACCGTCCGGCAGGCTGTAAACCGCGAGGGTGGATGTGTTGTCCTGCATATCTTCGGCATTGACGACGATGCTGGTGTAAAGATACTGCCCATCGGTTGAGAAATAAGGGCGGGCTAAGTAGGCAGTTTCGCCCACTTCAATGCTGAACAGGATGGCCTCGCTTTTCAGGTCAATGACATACAGTGTCGTCGTATCCGGCACAAAGGCCAGCGTATGGTCGGTGTTATAGCTCGTGGTTTCGGGGTACCCGCTGAAGTCAGGGATGAGTTCGGTGATCTTGTCATTGGTCAGCAGTGTAAAGCCGTTGTCGGGTGCGGCGCTGCCATCAAGGGTAAAGCGTAGGCTCTTGGCGCTGTAGGTGTCGGGGTCGTTGTAGATAATATCGACCGCGCCATCCGGTGTGAAAGCGAAAGGGCGTGTATCCGAGTAAATCCACTGCCCATCGAGCGGGGTAAGCGGCTCGACGTATTGATCCGGTTCGTTAAGGGCGCTTCCATCGGCAATGTGGTAGCCTTGCAGGGCAAAGCCACCGTCGTAGCAGCCATCCATCAGCACCCACGCCTGCGCCCCTGTTGAGTCGAGTGATACCCCCAGCGGGCAGCGAACGCCGATGTCGTATTCGGCAGTGCGGGTGATAGGCAGCGTATCCTGTGCGGCAGCGGCGAGGGGGATGAGCAGCAGGGCAAACACGAACCAGCGAATGAAATGTTTGGGCATCGTCTAACCTTATCCAGTGAAATAAAAGCTGTAAGACTATTCTAATCATTCGTCGCATCTTGGCTAGTGGGGTGCAGTCAGGCGGTTGTGGCTGTATCAGCATGAACGATTGATCTCGACTATCGGGAAATAGAACACATTTGGGAACTACTTACAGGTGCAGCGCGTCTTATAGGTGTCGATCTGTAAATTGGAGTACTGAGAATGAAAATGTTTAAAACGGCTGGTCTAATCATGTTGATCGGCTTCGGTATGTTTACCGCACGGGCGCAGGAACCCGCCCCAAATCCCGTAATTACCCTTGAGCGCACAGCTTGCTTCGGCACCTGCCCGATGTACAGCCTGAGCATTTTTGAGGACGGCAAAGTAGTCTATAACGGTGAAAAATTCGTGACCATCGAAGGCGAACAAACCGGTGAAATCGCGCCGGAAACCGTTACCGCGATGGTGGATGCGTTCGAATCAGCCGGCTATTTCGGCTGGAACGAGGCTTACGACACCATGACCGTCACTGACATGCCGAGTGCGATTACCTCGGTCACGCGGGATGGCGAGACGCACCGTATCAACCACTATTGGGGCGACAGCAGCGCACCGCTGGCACTCTCCTTCTTGGAGCAGTGGATTGATGACATGACGAGCAGCAGCTTGTGGACAGGCAGCGAGGCGAACGTTTCGACCATTTCGAACGACATGGAAAGCCCTATTGTCTCGCTCCAGCATGGGCCAAACTTCGGTTTCGGGCCGGTATACAACATCGTAGCTTACGGTGATGGCACAGTGGTGTTCGTCGGCATGGCGAACGTGGGTAAGATGGGGGTGTATGTGACGCAAACCGACGCGGCGAACATTGAGGTGATCGCCATGCAGGCGCAGGCATTTGGCTATTTTGACTGGCAAGACCGCTACGACACGATGGTGATGACTGACCAAGCCTACATCACCACATCGGTGCAGTGGGAAGATGAGTACAAGAGCATCCTGCGCTATGACGGCGACCCGAATGCCCCGATTGGTATCCTGCGTATCGAAGAAAGCATCCAGCAGCTCGCCGCCGATTGGCTGAACTAATTCGCAATCCGCAGCCGCGAAAAGGTGGGAGACAACTCCCGCCTTTTTTATTACGCTTAACCGCTGCGCAGTTGCAGCCTTCTCAGAACAATTGGATAACCATTTAGCCTATTTGAATTCCGCTGTTCTTCTCATGCATATCCCTGCCTAAACGTGTATCCTCAGCCTAGTGGTATTTGCTTTTAGCTCTTCTCGAATATTTTTGTACAACATCGTCCATTAGTCTATATGTCGGGGATGTTTTGAAACATAACCTGTATAAGATGCGGTTTCCCGTTTTGATCGCTTTAGCGCTTCCAGTTGCAGCCGTCATCTGGTTTTTCGTGCGGCGCTGGAAACTGCTTGTTGCCCATGAGACCGAGGTTGAAGTCCCTGTTACCCGCGCATCGTCGATTCCCCCGAATGCCGACTCTGAAGTCGATCAATCAGGCTTACAACCCGCACAAAATGGCGAAGGGGTTTTCTACAGCCGCACTTATCAAGTGGATATTCAACATCCTAAGTTGAGTAAAGAAGCTCTTTTGCAAAGCATTCTCCAAGACATCAACCACTTTACGCCGCAAGAGATGGCTTATTTCGAGAAAACCAGGGGTGCCCAAGACACACTCGAAATCGGTGATGAATTTCTGGTTCGCATTACGGGGCCGTGGAATGGACCGGTTCGATTGGTTGATCTGCAACCGGATTCTTTTGCGTTTGCAACCCTTCATGGGCATCTGGAAGCCGGTAAGATTCAATTTATCGTATTAGAAAACCCTGACCATGAAGGCGTGATCCGTTTTGAGATCCGCTCATGGGCACGCAGCAGCAGCAAAATCACCGACTTTTTCTACCGCGTGTTGGGTATTTCCAAGTTCTCGCAAACGAGAATGTGGAGTTACTTTTGTGATAAAGTCGTTGAGCAAAGTGGCGGCGAGCGGTTGGGGGACATCAATGTGATGACGCACAAAACACCGAATAACAGGCAGCAAGAACAACCCCTTTGGAAGCAGTACTCAAGCCAACTCGATCATTGGAGCAGCATTGAACTCAATTTTGACCCCAGCAAGCAAGAAGAATTTAACGAGATCAACGGCTGGTTTATCGACGATTATCAAATCGGCCTCCCCTCCGAGCCACCCGGCGAACCCGTAGCCAACGGCGCATGGGGAATTGCAAAGGGCATCATTAGTAATTATGAGTTTCCCGACCCATCACTCATCAGTGGTATCTTTGTGCCCGATCAGCCGTTGAACGAACGCCTGATGATTGTGAAAGCCCATTTCCTCGTTTTCACGTTTGTGCTCGGTGTGCGTATCAGTAAAGTGATCGACGAATTACGGGATACAGGCAAACGGGGGCAGGCGCGTGTCTGGGGCTATTCCTACAGCACCTTAAACGGCCACTTTGAAATGGGCGAAATTACCTTTGAAGTTTGGAAATATTTGGAAACAGGCGAGGTTGAATTTCGCATTCATGCCTATTCCAAACCCGCGCATATCTCAAACCCCTTTTACCGGCTCGGTTTTCGGATATTCGGTCGTTCACTACAAAAGCGATTTGGTGCTACTTCACTGGAAAGAATGCAGCGCCTCGTGCTTGAGCGTATCACTAGCAGCCCGCAGCCCCAAGAACCTTTGCAAACGCCGGAAGTCAAACCCATTAGTAGTGATGAAGCCGCCAGCGATAAAGTGGATGAAATCACTGAGGGCAAAGGGTAAATTTGTTCAGCCTTAGGTCTAATTGAACTGCCACAAGTCAATAACCCCGTGATGCAAATGGGCTAACTCTCGGTTGTCCGGTGACCAAAAGAAATTACCTTCTGGCTTTTGTAGACTTGCCGAAATCGGGAGCTGCTGTTGTACAGCACCGGTGTTATCCAACAGCCACACACTGCCATCTAAGCGTTGTAAAACCAATTGAGTTTCGTCCGGCGACCATACCACCTGTGCCACATTTGCTAACAAGCTTCTGGGCAAGCCCGTGGTTGCATCCCAAATCATGCCGCTGCCCGCCGCGTCGATAGCAGCAGCGTAATGCCCATTGGGGCTTAGAAATCCTTGTTCAGCATTCAGAGTTAGCCCTTTTAAAAGAAAGCTGTGCTTACCTAACTCCGTAGTGACACTCGTAAAACTCGGCGCTGCCAAACGCGAAAGCCCCACATCAATGGATGTCGGCGGTGTAGGATCACCCCATGTTCCCCAATTGAGTGAAATAAGTTCATCTTTTGGCGACCATACAAAAGTGCCACGAGAAACGGAGGCATAACCCAGCCCTGCATTGTCTAAATCAACATTGTAGATATAGGAACCACCTGTTCCATGACCATCCATCGCCATAATAATATAATCGCCAGACGGACTCCACCGAATATCCTCTAGCCCTAAATAATAGTAGTCTGATACGAATCGGGCTTTAGCCTCGCCTGTATCCGCATCCCATAGGTAAAGAACATTACCTACGATGCCTGCCAATTGCCTCTCATCGGCGCTCCAATCTAAAAACCTGAGTGCCGCATCTGGTTCAGGCTTGAAACGCGCCGTTATATCGTTATTTTCAATGTCAACGACATTCCATATCTGCGTTTTCAATAATTCACCCACGGTGAAAACACGTTTTTCGCGTTCTTGCACCGCAACGTAATTTCCATGTGGCTGCCATTTGATCATGCTTACTGGTGAACCCTCATCATCGAATTCGCGGATGGGCAGCATGTTTTGTGTATCCCAGAGCGAGATTCCGGTGCTGGCTGCGGCAACCGCAAGCAAACTGCCGTCTGAATTCCACGCCAGTGTTTCACCAACGAGTGTGTGCGCTGTATTCAAAACCTCTGGTTCACCCGAACCGATGTTGTAGAGGATTAACCGCTGTCGTCCATCAACTACAACTAAGAAGCGGTCATCGCTGCTCCATGCCATCTGACGAACACTCTGCCACAAGCCGCTTAAATAGTGCTCAATCTTTCCGGTGACGGCATTAATCAACAGCACGGCAGCAGGCTTTACGCGGCTAAAATTGTAAGATCCAACCGCCAACCACTGATCGTTATGACTCCATGCCAAAGCCCCAACCCAACCGAAATCGGGATCGGTATCAATACTCATCTGGCTATCGTTTGTCTCAGCATCCAAAATTGAAACGTTAGTCACTCTGCCACCAGCTAAAGATTGACCGCTGTGATTGTAAACAGCCCGCAATGAATGAAACCAAACCTTGGAGAGTGGTTCACCCGTAGTGATGTTCCAACGGGTGGCTTCGACATTCTCATCCGTTTGTCGTATCACAAGGATATGATTTTCATTCTGAAAAATGATGTGGTCAGAATTCACCTCGATTTGTTGTGGGGCAGGTTTCCCAATCCCTATGAGCGAGAACCGCCCGTTTTGGGAATTATGGATCGCCAATATACTGCTTTGAGGACTCCATACCAAATCACCACCTGCATCACGCATCGCCGCAATCATATCCAAGTTGACAGTCGTCATATCCCACACGTAGGTCAGATCGCCGTCGTTATTACCGGATGCAGCCAAGTATCGACCGTCGTGGCTCCAAGCCAATGTCCAAATACGGCGAAAATAGCCCCCATCAGGGCTAGTTACCGGCTCAAATGTATTGGCATCCCACAAACGCACACGATGGTTATCATCGACACCAGCGATATAGCGCCCATCAGGACTCAAAGTCGCCATATGCGCATCGGGCAAATGGGCGAGGTCTTGCAGATGAGGCATATAGATCCAAGCACCAGTTACGGTGGTAACAAGTACATAGGTGTTCTGCGGATGCCATACCACAGACTGAATATCCCCACGACCGATTTGGAACAGTGTAGGTGAAGGCGCTTCGGCACGAATCGGATACGCTGATAAACAAACAAATAGCAACACGAACCATATGATTTTAAGTCGGCGCATAGCACATACTCCCTATTGGACTTGACTGAGCTTACCCTATGGTTATCCATAGCTCATCGGTGGCTGCTTGGCGGCAGCGGCGACCGCTTGGTAGGCGGGGTTGGTGGTGGCCTCGTGCTTGAGCGTATCACTAGCAACCCGCAGCCCCAAGAACCTTTGCAAACGCCGGAAGTCAAACCCATTAGTAGTGATGAAGCCGCCAGCGATAAAGTGGATGAAATCACTGAGGGCAAAGCGGCCAGCAGCGTGTTTGAGCATGATTCGACCTCATTGGATGAATAAATACGTATCAGTAAGCCTATTTTTGTGGAGTCTCCGCCTGTTGGCTCGTGATGGCGTTGGAAGCTAACACGAATACAGTTCATAAGAACCTACTACCTATTCGCTTGAACAGCCGAACCTTAACACTGTAATATTGCGACTTCTATTACACTCTATTTAAATGCTTTTAGTTAAAAATCTATATTGGGGGGTCATATTCATTAATGACCGCTGTTACCCTATTAAGTATATTAGTACAAATATCGTTCATTTCACTTGGGTTTTTGACAATCAAAGATTTTATTCTTTACAAGGATAAAACGCGCCGCGATATTGCGTTGATGTTCAGCGCACTTGCACTAACCTATGTGATTCCCAATTTAGCCCCTGTCATTGGAATATCGCCAAAATTAGCCGGTTCCCTAGGCTCGGCTGCGCTGGTTGCCCAACCCTACCTTTTGTTACGCCTCGTCCGATATTTTCACACCGTTCCAAAACGACTCGAATTAGCGGCTCTCATCGGCACTATTCTCTCTTGGTTAGCATTTGCATTTGCAGATGCATTTTCACGCAGTTTAGCAACACTTCTCCTCCTCCTCATCATTATCGACTTTGCTGCAATTAACGGTTATGGCATGCTAACACTCATCCGCTGTGCCTTACGGACTTCGGGAGTCGTCCAGCAGCGGCTGCGTTTTGCGGCAGTTGGTTCTGGTTTGCTTGGTGCAGCAGTACTGCTGCTTGCTTTCGCGGCTCTTATACCTGTGCTGGCCGAAATTTTCTCTACGCTGGTCGGGGTAACGGCTCTTGCAGCGGCAATCTGCTATTACATCGGCTTTTCGCCACCGCGCTCTTTGCAACGAATGTGGCAGCTTGCCGAATTTCGAGATTTCTTGCTGCGCCTGAATAATAAGCCGATTGGTGACCGATTGAATATTGTTGAAACGCTCACCGAATTAAGTCAGAGTGCAAATCGAGCGGTCGGTGGGTTTCTGGCGGCGGTTGTCCAGCGCGACGAGACTGAATCACATTGGCTGCTGCGGTATACCAGCGACCCAACAGTAACGATCACAATCCCGGCGGATAACACGACGTTCATACGGATATGGCGAGACCGAATACCAACCAGCATCAGTACTTCAGAACACCCTGATCAAAATGAGCAGCTTCTCCTTAAAATGGTGGATGCGGATTCGCTGCTTGTGGCTCCAATTGCCACCATGCAAAACAACTCCGGTTTACTGCTGGTGTTTTTGAAACATCCTTCGCTCTTTGTTCAAGATGACCTTAATTTGATTATGCTTCTCGCGCAGCAAAGCGCAATCATTCTGGAAAACAGCACGCTGGTTGACGACCTTCATCAGCACTCTGAACAGCTTGAGAAACGGGTTGCCGAACGGACTTTAGCACTTGAGGAAAGCCAAAAAGAGTATGTTCGCATCGTCGAAACAGCTCAGGAAGGCATCTGGACGGTAGACGCAAACAACCAGACTACTTTTGTAAATACCAAGCTAATTGATATGCTGGGGTACACATTAGAGGAATTTCTAACATTACCGCCCTCAACTTTTATGGATGAGGAAAGTAAAGCCATCGCTGCGGTTAAGACTGAGGAACGACGGCAAGGTATCACAGAGCAATATGAACTTAAACTCCAACGCAAAAATGGTACGGATTTGTACGTCTTAATCTCCAGCACGCCATTAGTTGATGACCACGGGCAGTACATCGGTGCGCTGGCTATGCTAGCCGATATTACCGGTCGAAAACAAGCTGAATCGGCGGTACATAAGCTGAATGCCGAACTGGAACAACGGGTATCCGAACGTACCGGGCAGCTTACCGCAGTGAATGGGGAATTAGAGGCTTTCAGTTATTCCGTTTCGCATGATCTACGCGCCCCCCTTCGCGCTTTAGATGGGTTTAGCCAAGCACTACAAGACGATTATGCCCACGTCCTTGATGCAGATGGGATGGACTTTTTGAAGCGTATTCGGGCGGCAAGCCAGCGCATGGGACAGCTCATTGATGACCTATTGGTCTTGTCCCAATTGACACGCGCTGAAATGCGAAACGAGCCGCTGAATATTAGTAAATTAGCTCTCCAAATTGTGAATGAGATTTGTGAAAGCCAACCCAACCGTACAGTGGACATCATTATTCAGCCTGACCTCATGGTGCGGGGTGACAACCGCTTACTGCGTTTAATGTTGGTGAATCTATTGAATAATGCTTGGAAGTTCACCTCGAAAACACCTGATGCACGTATCGAATTTGGTATAACGGCTAAAGATGATAGCCCTGTGTATTTTGTTCGGGATAATGGCGCGGGTTTTGATATGGCCTATGCCAATAAGTTGTTCGGGGCTTTCCAACGCCTTCATAAAGCCAGTGAGTTTGAAGGTACAGGCATTGGGTTGGCAATTGTGCAGCGTGTGATTCATCGGCACGGTGGTCGTGTGTGGGCTGAAGGCGCTTTGAGCCAAGGGGCAACTTTTTATTTCAGTTTGTAGGCTCAGAAACCATGAGGAGGAAAAATGGAAGTCAAACCTACGGTTATTTTTCTGGTTGAAGACAACCCCGATGACGAAGCCTTGACTTTACGCGCACTCAAAAAAAGTAACCTCCGAAATGAAGTGATTGTTGCGCGTGATGGTGTAGAGGCCTTGGATTATCTTTTTGGAACAGGCTCGTATGAGGGTCGCGATACGAATTTAATGCCGCATTTAATTCTTTTAGATTTAAAACTACCCAAAATTGATGGTTTAGAAGTATTGCAACGCTTACGAGCCGACCCGCGTACCGAATTATTACCCGTTGTTATCCTTACTTCATCTATCGAACAAGAAGACTTGATTAAGGGTTACAGCTTGCGAGCTAATAGTTATGTGCGTAAACCGGTTGACTTCACCCAATTCGCGGTGGCAATACAACAGCTTGGGCTTTATTGGTTAGTGCTGAACGAAAAACCATACTAATGTAGAGTCTCGTAAGTTGTGAGCCATGGGTATTTATTATCTCCCTCGCTTGCGGGGAGGTGTCGCTTTAGCGACGGAGGGGGTCTGCTCGTGACTTTCGAAACTTTACATTAGTCGTTACCTGCTCACACTAAGGGTTCTTAGTGTTGAACGTTTGAATTCAGTTTGCCAATCTAAACCCTACCTTCACAAATGGGGGTCAGGAAGGGTTTAGGTTGCCTGTTCCGCCTGTTTAACAGGCAGTTTTTCTCATCCTCCATATGTGTTCTCTACGGTTAAATCGTTTCTGTATTGAACTTGGTGTTCTTGGCAGCTTGGCGGTTTAATTTTTCTTTGCATCTTTACGTCTGTTGACGAACCGTAGACCTGCCGTAGGCCTGACGTTGAATGCCCGTTGAATGGCTGCTAACGGTTGCATGATAAGCTATAGGTAATTCGCTCAACCGGAGTATAAAACCCATCATGTACCGCCTAGCCTGCATCATCATCAGCCTGCTGGTTCTGGTTTCGCCCCTAGCTGCACAGGACAATACCGAAACACCGGAACCCATACCAGATGCTGTCCCCCTCATCGACGAAGGTAATCAAGACATCATCAACGTGCTGCTGATTGGTGCTGCGACCAATAACGTCAACAACCCCGGCCTCACCGACTCGCTGATGGTGGTTTCCATCAACCGGACGGCTGGTGCTGTTTCGGTCGTTTCCATCCCCCGTGACCTGTATGTTTACCTCCCCGGCCTCGACATGGAAAAGATCAACACCGCCTACTTTTACGGCGAAAACAACCGTATGGAAGGTGGTGGTTTCAAAGTCCTGTTGGATACCGTTCGCTACAACCTCGGCCTGAACATCGACTATTATGTTCGCGTCAACTTCACCGGCTTTGGTGACATCATCGACGCCCTCGGTGGCATCAGCATCACGGTCGATTGTGTCATCCGTGACTGGAAGTTGAAGTCGCCGGAACTCGATAAACAGGTTGCCGACAACTATGAGATCTTTACCATGAATGTTGGTCGCTGGCGTATGAATTCAGAACTCGCCCTATGGTACGTCCGCAGCCGCAAAACCAGCAGTGACCTTGACCGTGGTCGCAGACAGCAGGACGTTCTTCGGGCTATCTGGCGCAAAATTCGCAGCAGCAATATGCTCGAAAGTCTGCCGCAAACATGGTCGGTACTGACCGAAAATGTCATCACGAACATCTCGCTTGGTGATGTGGCAACGATGCTGCCGCTGGCACTGTCGCTCGAAACCAGCGACATTCGCTACTTCACCTTCCGCCAACTGCACGAAGTCATGAACGATGTGTCGCCCAAAGGCCAATCGGTACTGATGCCGCAACGTGAAGCCATCGCCGAGTTGTTACAGCAGGTCGTCCTACCGCCCAATGCCGCCCAGATCAAGCCACACCGCCCCACCATTGCTATCGTTAACGCCAGTGGTATGCCAACACTGGATTTGGTCGCTGCCGACCGGCTGGAACTCGAAGGCTACAAGACGATTGTCATTCAGGAAGATGGTACGCAATATCGCCAGTATGACCACATTATTGATTACACCGGTGCTACTAAAGGCAGCCCACTACCCAGATTGCAAAAACTGCTCCGCGTCACCGATGAAGGTGTTGAAATTCTGCCCGACCCGAACCGTGAATACGACTATAAGGTGTACATCGGCGGCATGTACCAGTATTGGTCATGCACCCGTGATGTCATCCAGCCCAAACCCGACGATGTTACGGCAACTGCCACACCCGAAAATTCAGGCGGGTAAATCATCTGCGTGTATAATCACTGATTAAAGTACGTAAACAGGAAATTCCCGCCCATGATTACCCAACTCCGGTTCAAGAACTGGCGCAGCCTCAAAGATGTAACTATTGATGAACTAGGGAAAATCACGGTTTTCATCGGCGCAAATTCGTCGGGTAAAACGAATATTTTGGATGGGCTGAAATTTCGAAGAGACTCACTTCTAAAGGGTCTTGTACAAACTGTGCAAGAAATGGGATATCGTAAGATCCAAACAGCTAGGATAACAGAAGATGTTGAGCTAGAAATTACCTACAATATTAAAGACTCGGAAAAACCTATTACAGAAACAATCATCCTAAAATTTGATCAACGTGACACCCCATTTTATTTTACTAGTCGAATTTATGAAGGTGGCCTTCTTTTAAGAGAAACAAGACCTATTGAGCTCCCTGTACCAGATAGAGTAACAACTTATACATTTTCAGAAACAGAAGAGCAAAGTGAACGACGAAAACGAGCTCAAAAATTTTCTGAACTTACTACTTCTTTCACGTTACGCCGGTGGCAAATACTTGGTGATTATTTTAATCCCTCTTTCAGTCTTTCGAGGAATGAAGGCGGAGATACATACGTCGTTGAAACGGATGGGCGTAATGTGCTGAGAATTCTCGAATTGTTGAGTCAATCATATGAAAGTCTTTATCAACAATTGCAAGAGGATTTAGGCTATATTCTCGATCATGTAAGTAATTTGCGTATATTACGGCAAATCGAAAATCAAGAAATACGCTTGATGATTGATGAGACTACAGGTAAAACAGCCCCTACTATCTCTACAGGAACGGCACGCCTAACAGGTATTTTGACCGCTATTTATGCGTTAGATATGCCCCAGCAAGCAACAAATTTTAATGAAAATGAAGTGCTGACATCAGCAGACCCCGGCCTCATTGTGATCGAAGAACCAGATATGGGGTTGAACCCCGGCGTACTGCGGCGGTTTGTCGAGCAATTGCGAAATTATGTGGATGGTCCAAACCCCAGACAGATCATTATGACTACACATAATCCTGCATTTTTGGATTATTTCCAGCCAGAAGAAGTGCGTGTGGTCGAACGGGACGAACAGGGGTATACGACTGTAAATAAGATACCCGACTACATTAAAGATATTTGGCTCAAAGATGGCGAATATGGGTTGGGAGAAGTTTGGACAACACGTTCATTCGGAGGCGTTCCCGAATGAACGGTGCTATTTGGCTAATTGCTGAGGATGAAAACGATGTAAAAGTTGTTCGTACTATTTTGAAGAAGAAAGCAATTGCCGTTAGGGTAAATTGGCTTGAAATAGAAGGTGGTAGTGGCGGAATTAGCCGCCTACGAAACCAACTGCCGAATCTCATAAAGACCGCTAAACAACGAAAAATGCCGCAAGACTGTATCGCTATTTTGCATGATCTCGACAGCCATAAACAACCTGACCGCCGAATTTACAATGAAATCAAAGATCTTTGTAAGACCCATCAGGTCAAATATATAACTGCTGATGATGAGATCGAATCATGGCTGCTTTCGGATGTGGGCATAGCAGCGTGGCTTGAAATCAAACCTGAAAATTGGGATGAACGTAGAAGCCCGTCTGAACATTTAGATGGATTGCTCAATAGGGTACATAAAATCAATTACAGA
>JAPUDW010000328.1:0-20297 GCA_027492915.1 Bacteroidota bacterium
TATCTTTTGGAAATCTTCCTCATTTGCGGACAACCCTTATAGCCGCCAAGATTGCTAAAAAGTCTTTAGTCGATAGTCTCCAGTCATCAGTTTAATGCAAATGCGAGTCGCCAAATCAGGCTATTTTATTTGCAGCGGTGACTTCCACCCCTGCTGCTGCCCCACAAGGGGACTATAGCAACGTTTGCTGCAAAAGTAGTATTAAGTCGATAGTCAACAGGTGACAGTCAAAGGCAAAAACAAAGTAGTCGTCAGCTATCAGTCGCCAGATTAAGCGGAACAAGCGGCAAATGCGGCACAAGCGGCGCGAAATAAGTTGAACACATTTTGCTGATTAGGCGAATAGGTTGTTAAGATGCGGCAGGTAGACCCCCTCCGTCGCTGACGCGACACCTCCCCGCAAGCCATGGAGGAGAATTAAAACATGTTTGCCAATGACACCTACGGCCTACAGTCAGACCTATAAACAGCATAATCGAAAGTGGGGCGTTATGGGTTACCATTTGGAAGACCATTTGGTAGCTTTTAAGGATGATTGGCGTTAACTATTTTGAGGGAGTGGGGTTGTTAAGCAGGTTGGTAGATGGTTGGAAAGTGGTTTGTGGCACAAACCTGATTCAAACGTAAAAAATAATAAGCGGTGCTTCAATTTAACTGATAGACGACTGCCAACTGATCTTCTTGCCAGATGTATCAACTACTTCTCAGTTAAGCAAACAGGGCGATGTCCCCGGCACGGGGCTGACCACGAAAGCCGCCAATTTCCCCCGCCACCGAACGCCCGCAGATACAGGCGACTTCGAGACACTGCGCCAGCGGCAGACCCCGCAGCCACGCCGCGATGAAACCCGCGTCGAAGCTGTCACCCGCGCCGATGCCATCCCCGCCGGGGGCAGCCGGTTGCACGGCGAAAAACGTTTCCTCGTGGGCTTGATAGGCATTCGCGCCATCGGCTCCCCGCTTGAGGGCAAGGACGTTGACTTTCGCACGGAGGTCGGCAACCGCCTGGTCGAGCGTGTCGGCGCGGGTGATCCGCAGCGCTTCCTGCTCGTTCGGCAGAAACACATCGACCAGCGGGAATGCCCCTTGTAAACCCGAACCCCACTTGTCGTCAGGGTCCCAATTGGTGTCCAGTGACACCGACAAGCCGTGGGCTTTAGCACGTCGTAGGATACCCGTCCAATCCGGCAGCAAGCCAGTGTGCAGAAACAGGCTGGCGTAATGCAGATGACGGGCAGAAGCCAGAAACGAGTCGCTAACATCCGCCGGAGTCAGCACGTTGAGCGAACCGAGATGCGTCAGCATGGCACGGTCGTTGGGCTTTGTCAGATGGATAGTCAAGCCGGTTTTGAGAGCGGGGTCAACCGTGATGTGCTGCGTATCCGCCCCGGCTTCTTGCAAACGCTGAATCAGCAATTGACCGAAAGCATCATCACCCACACGCCCTAACACGCCAACTTTTAGGCCGAGCTTGGCAGCTTGGGCGGCAAAGATGCAGCACGAGCCGCCCATTTCCAGCGTGTAATTTTCCACAAGTTTTTCGACCTGACCAAACTCCGGCACAACATCCGTACCGTTAATAATCAGGTCAACGCAGGTATCGCCAAAGATGATGATGTCATAGTCAGGCATAAGGTAGGCAACAGTTTCCGCCGAGAAAAAATTCGGCAAATAAGCGCAATACGCTTCCAAATAATTCGTTCGTCACGCGGTCGCCAGTCAGCACCGCTTCGACCATCAGCCGGATGCCGCTGAGTTTGCGATTGATGACTGCGCCAGTGTATCAGGGAAATCGCCAAAATGGATAGCTCACATTCCGCCAATCATGACTACAGACTGTAGTTCAAGGATGGTCGTCCCCCTGCCGGACTGCACCAGAACAGCCGCATCGTCGAGGCTGAGAATGAGTTGCACTTGAATCGGTTGGCTGCTATGATTATCGGACAACTTAAAAAGTTTGTAGAGTTGCCCGTCGTGGGTGCAACTGCAATATCAGGGGAAGTCCGGCGAAATTCCGGCACTGTCGCGCAACGGTTATAGTCCGAATGCCTGTCTACAAGCTCGCTACCATCACTACCCTTCGCGTCAAAGGGTTGAGCAAAAAGACATCTATCGTCCAATCGATTAAAAGGTCAATGCTCATCCCAATTTCGGGGTGAGCATTTTTTATTTTCCGGGGAGGCACTGTGTTACTTCAACAGGATGATTTGTCGACTTCCGCACCACCCGCTGCTGCCCGACGCTTTACACCCACCAAAATCCGCGAACTGATACGCGAGGCGTGTGAGGGGCTGGATATAACGCAAATTCCCGACCAACTGGCGAATGATGTGGTGGCAAACCTGTATGCCTCCGCGTCTACCCATGAGGTGTATCAGGCCATGATCCTCGCGGCGCGGACGTATATCGAGCGTGAACCAGCGTTCGCGTTCGTCACCGCGCGTTTGCTGCTGAACCTCATATACAGCGAAGCACTGGGCGAAACCGTGACCTTCCGGCAGGCGGATGAGGTATACGACCGTTTATTCGCGGCCTACTTCGAAACGGGTATCCGCGCGGGGCGGCTGACACCCGCGCTGCAAAACTTCAACCTCGCACGGCTGCGCGCATTCGTGCGACCTGAACGCGACCTGCAATTCCAATATGCCGGTTTGCAAACCCTGTACGACCGCTACCTGCTGCACGAGAACAACCGCCGCTTTGAACTGCCGCAATTGATGTGGCTGCGCGTGGGCATGGGTTTGGCACTGAATGAGAGCGAACGCGAGGCGCAGGCGGGTGCATTTTATAACCTGCTGTCACAGTTTCATTTTGTCAGCTCGACACCCACACTGTTTAACGCGGGTACACCCCACCCGCAGCTTTCGTCCTGCTTCCTGACGACGATTGATGATGACCTCGGTCACATCTTCAAGTCGGTGCGCGATAACGCCATGCTCTCCAAATGGTCGGGCGGCTTGGGTAATGATTGGACGCGGGTGCGCGGCATGGGGTCGCACATCAAAGGGACGAATGGCGAGAGCCTTGGTACAGTGCCATTCCTCAAGGTGTTCAACGACGCGGCGGTAGCTGTGAATCAGGGTGGCAAACGCGCAGGGGCGGTGTGCGCCTACCTCGAAACATGGCACATCGACATCGAGGAATTCCTCGACCTGCGCAAGAACACGGGCGACGAACGCCGCCGCACCCACGATATGCACACCGCCAACTGGATACCCGACCTGTTTATGAAGCGGGTGCTGGCAGACGAACAGTGGACGCTGTTTAGCCCTGACGAAACACCGGAACTGCACGAACTTTACGGGCAAGCCTTCGAGGATTACTACACCGACTACGAGCGTAAAGCCGACATGGGGGAGATCAAACTCTGGCGGCGTGTACCAGCACTCGAACTGTGGCGTAAGATGATTACCCGCCTGTTCGAAACCGGACACCCGTGGATGACGTGGAAAGACCCCGCGAATATCCGCTCGTCGCAAGACCACGCGGGGTTCATTCACAGCAGCAATTTATGCACCGAAATCTTGCTGAATACGTCGAACGATGAAACGGCGGTATGCAACCTCGGCTCGGTCAACCTGGCAGCGCATATCCACAATGGGGCGCTGGATATGGATATGCTGGCGGCGACGGTTAAGGTAGCGGTGCGGATGCTGGATAACGTCATCGACCTGAACTTCTACCCCACACCGGAAGCCGAAAACGCCAACCAGCGCCACCGCCCGATTGGGCTGGGCATCATGGGCTTTCAGGACGCGCTGCACCAGTTGGGCGTGGGCTACGGCAGCGAAGCCGGTGTCGATTTTGCCGACCACAGCATGGAGGCGATTAGCTACTACGCGCTGCTGGCCTCGGCGGAACTGGCAGGCGAACGCGGGCAGTATTCCAGCTACGAAGGCTCGAAGTGGAGCCGTGGCTTGCTGCCCATCGACACCATCGCCCTGCTGGAAATTGAACGCGGAATGCCCGTCAATATGGATAGCAAGGCCAGCATGGATTGGACACCCGTCCGCGCCGCCATCGCCCAACACGGGATGCGCAACAGCAATGTGCTGGCGATTGCACCGACCGCGACCATCGCCAATATCGTCGGGGTGAGCCAGTCGATTGAGCCGGATTACAAGCTGCTGCACGTCAAAAGTAACATGTCCGGCGACTTCACCGAGATCAACGAGTTTCTGGTGAGCGACCTCAAAACACTCGGCCTGTGGGACGCGGATATGATCGCCGACCTCAAATATTACGATGGTTCGATTCAGACGATTGAGCGCATCCCCGACAGCATCAAGGCGCGTTACCAGACAGCGTTTGAACTGCAACCGGAATGGCTGATCCGCGCTGCCAGCCGCCGTCAGAAGTGGATTGATATGGCGCAGTCGCTCAACCTGTATGTGCAGGAACCGAACGGGCGCAAACTGAGCGACTTATACCTGCTAGCATGGCGCAGCGGCCTGAAAACCACCTACTACCTGCGTACCCTTGCCGCCACACAGGTCGAAAAGTCCACGCTGGATGTCAACCGCTACGGGGTGCAGCCGCGCTGGATGAAGAACGAAAGTGCCTCCAGCGGTATCCAGATTGACCGCAGCGCTGCCGACAGCGCGACCTGCGACCCCAACGACGATACCTGCGAGGCTTGCCAATAGGAGCGATGATGAGTAATACACGTTTTAGCGCCGCCGAAAAACGGTTGGTGAACTGCGCCACAGTCGATGTCAACCAGATTATGCCGCTGCGTTACCAGTGGGCGTGGGAGCATTACCGCAACGGCCTTGCCAACCACTGGATACCGGACGAAGTACCGATGCAGGCCGACATCCAATTGTGGAAGTCGGACAAGCTGACAGCCGACGAGCGGCGGGTGATCCTGCGGACGCTGGGCTTCTTCGCCACGGCAGAAAGTTTAGTCGCCAATAACCTGACGCTGGCGATCTTCAAGTTTGTGACCAACGCCGAGTGCCGCCAATACCTGCTGCGGCAGTCGTTTGAGGAAGCCGTGCATACCCACACGTTCCTGTATGTGGTCGAAAGTTTGGGCTTGGACGAGGGCGAAGTGTTCAACATGTACCACGAAATCCCCAGCGTCGCCCGTAAAGACGAGTTTGAAATGCAGTACACCCGCAGCCTGTACGACCTGTCCTTTTCCACCGAGACGACCGAAGGCTTGCAGCAGTTCGTAGAAAATTTGGTGGCCTTCTACGTCATCATGGAAGGCATCTTCTTTTACAGCGGTTTCGCCATGATGCTCTCGTTCCACCGCCGTAACCTGATGACCGGCATCGGTACGCAGTTCCAGTACATTCTGCGCGACGAGACTATTCACCTGAACTTCGGCGCGGATTTGATTAACGGCATCAAGGCCGAAAACCCTGCGATCTGGACGCCTGCGATGCAAGCCAAGCTGGTCGGCATGATCCGCGAGGCGGTTGAGTTGGAAATCGCGTTTGCGGAGGACTGCCTACCGCGTGGTGTGCTGGGCTTGAACGCCGGTTTGTTCCGCGACTATGTGCAGCATATTGCCGACCGCCGTTTGGAGCGCATCGGCTTGCAACCACAGTACGGCTCACCCAACCCATTCCCGTGGATGAGCGAAACAATTGACCTGAGCAAAGAGAAGAACTTCTTCGAAACGCGTGTGACCGAGTACCAATCCGGTGGCATGTTGAGTTGGGATTAACGCTGTGAACACTCAAGAATCGCCACCCGAAACGCGGATGGTCTTTCCAATCTTCCCCGGCAGCGCTAACCATTACGACACCCTGTTCGGTGGGCAGGCGATGGCGTGGATGGATCAAGCTGCCTTTATCTGTGCAACCCGTTTTTGCCGGAAGAAGGTGGTAACAGCCCACATCGGCGAGATGAATTTTCACCACCCTATTCCGGTTGGGACAATAGTCGAATTGGTCGCCCATACCGTGAAAATCGGACGCACGTCGATGGTCGTGCATGTTGACCTGTGGTTCGAGCCAATGGATCGACCGGAGCGCAAGCTGGCGTGTCAGGGGGATTTCGTCATGGTCGCGGTTGACCAGCACAACCAGCCGGTAAGTATCGCCCCGCCACCACCGACCAGCGATAAGATACCGGCATTGGCTGTCGAGGCGAAATCCGCCATCGACCCCGATCAAGCGGTTTATAACATCAAAGCCGTGTCGCAGTTGGTGCAGGTGCCGATTGCAACCTTGCGGGCATGGGAAAGACGTTATCAGTTCCCACACGTCAAACGTACCCCCAGCGGCCACCGGCGCTATACGCTGCAAGACATCAACAGCCTGCATTGGATCAAAGCCCGCATCACTGAGGGTATGCAAACCCAACAGGCGATTCAAGCATTACGAGCGATGGAAGTCGCCCACGAACATAAGGAGTCATAATCAATGGTACAGACTGCGAACCTCGGCTACCCCCGCTTTGGGGCGAAACGTGAACTCAAACGCGCGTTGGAAAGTTACTGGTCAGGGAAGACAACTGAAAGTGAGCTTTTAGAAACCGCGCGACAACTTCGCCTTCAGCATTGGCGCATTCAACAGGCGGCAGGCATCGATATCGTGCCAGCGAATGATTTTTCCCTGTACGATCAGGTGCTGGATATGAGCGTGACGGTGGGCGCAGTACCCGCACGTTACCAATCGCTCGACGCGACCAGCGCCTATTTCGCGATGGCACGCGGTTTGCAGCAGGGCGCGATTGATATTCCGGCGATGGAAATGACCAAGTGGTTCGACACCAACTACCATTACATCGTGCCGGAAATTGCGCCGGGGCAGGTTTTCAAATTGAACTCAACCTCCATTATTGATGCTTTTGTCGAAGCTAAAGATGCAGGTATCCATACCCGTCCGGTGCTGCTGGGGCCGGTTTCTTATTTGCTGCTAAGTAAAACGGCTGCTGATGTTATCCCTATCGAGCAAATCGGCGCGGCGCTTCAAACTGTGACCCCGCTGGATGAACTGCCATCGCTGCTCACGGTTTATGTGGAGCTTCTGCAACAATTAGCGGCAGCAGGCGCGGATTGGGTGCAAATTGACGAGCCGTGCCTGGTGACCGATTTGGATGCGAAGGCACAGAGCGCTTACCAAACGGCCTATCAACAATTACAACAGGTCAGCGTTATACAACTCATGCTGACAACCTATTTTGGTGCGTTAGGAGACAATTTGAAGCTGGCTGCCGAGCTGCCAACCGCTGGCTTGCACATTGATTTGATCCGCGGACCGCAGCAGCTTGAAGCAGTGCTGGCAGCGCTACCCGCTGGCAAAGTGCTGTCGGTAGGCGTGGTCGATGGACGCAACATCTGGCGTACCGATTTGGATGCCGCGCTCACTCGTGTACAGCAAGCCGTGACCGCAGTCGGGCAGGAACGGGTGCAGATTGCGCCAAGCTGCTCACTGCTGTTCAGTCCGCACGATTTGGAACTGGAAACTGGATTGGATGCGGAATTGAAGTCGTGGTTAGCCTTCGCCCGTCAAAAACTGGATGAACTCGCACTGCTCAAACAGGCTGCCAACGGGGATGCTGTCACCGTCGATGCGGCCTTGAGCGCCAGCCGCGCAGCCGTCGAAAGCCGCCGCCAGTCACCACGCACCCATAATCCGGCAGTCCGCACGCGGCAGGCTAATCTCAACGATAGTATGCTGCGCCGCCAGAGTGCTTATCCCCAACGCAAGGCAGAACAGGCCAAGCATATTCCGCTGCCGCTGCTGCCCACCACCACCATTGGTTCCTTCCCGCAGACGGCAGAAGTCCGCGCCCAACGCACCGCCTTTAACAAAGGCACGCTGACGCGAGAGCAGTACGACACCTTTCTAAAAGCTGAAATCGAGCACACGATTCGGCTGCAAGAGGAAATCGGCCTCGATGTGCTGGTACATGGTGAATCCGAGCGTACTGATATGGTGGAATACTTCGGTGAGCAGTTAACGGGTATCGCATTCACGCAGCATGGTTGGGTGCAAAGTTACGGTTCGCGCGGGGTGCGGCCTCCGGTCATCTACGGTGATGTTAGCCGTCCAGCGCCGATGACTGTCGAGTGGTCAACCTATGCCCAGTCGCTCACCAGCCGCCCGATGAAAGGGATGCTCACCGGCCCCGTGACCATTTTGGAGTGGTCATTCGTGCGTGATGACCAACCACGTTCGGTCACCTGTCAGCAAATCGCACTTGCCCTGCGTGATGAAGTGGGAGACCTCGAACAAGCCGGTATCCGTATCATCCAGATTGATGAACCCGCGCTGCGCGAAGGCTTACCGCTGCGCAAAGCCGACCAAGCCGCCTATCTGGAATGGGCGACCGACTGCTTCCGGCTGACGGCAGCAGGGGTAGCGGACTCAACCCAAATCCACACGCATATGTGCTATGCCGAGTTCAACAACATTCTGGATGCCATCGCCCGTATGGATGCCGATGTGATTTCGATTGAAGCCTCGCGTTCCAAACTTGAACTGCTGGAAGCCTTTCAACGTTATCAGTACCCAAACAGCATCGGGCCGGGGACATATGATATTCACTCGCCGCGTGTACCGTCTGAGGCTGAAATCGAAGCGCTCATCAGCCGCGCTGCTGGTGTCATCCAGCTTGATAACCTATGGGTAAACCCCGACTGCGGCCTTAAAACGCGCCAGTGGGATGAGGTCATGCCCGCGCTGCGTCACATGGTCGAGGCTGCCCGTAAAGCCCGCGAAACGCTGCTGGTGACCGCCGAATAATGCCCATCCGTCAAAAAGCCGTCGTCTCGTGGAGCGGCGGCATTTGTTATCTATGGCAATCTATTCTTATCATTCGTCGGCAGCGAGATGAGTCATAATTGTAATTTGCCGCCCACAAAAACCCTCGAAAAGCAGTGCTTCACACACGAACAAATGTTATACTACAGAGATGACAGGTAATTGCTCCTCTCTATAGTATCTGTAGGCGGTTCAATGGAAATCGAGTTCAGCGGTGAAATCTTTTACTGGCGCGGCCCGTCCCCATTTCTATTTGTCGCCATTCCCAAAGAACAAAGCGACGACATTAAAGCCATTGCCAACGAAGTGACCTATGGTTGGGGCGTCATTCCGGTGACGGTTCAGATCGGCAAAACCGAATGGAAAACCTCGCTGTTCCCCAAAGATGGCTTGTACCTCGTGCCGATCAAAGTGCTGATCCAGAAGGCCGAAAAAATTGCCGAGGGCGATGAGGTGACTATTCGCCTCCGCATCGAAATGCGCTAATCCACTGTTCGCAGCCTGCGGTAATAGCATCCCACCCTGAACCTTGCTAGACTAAGAGCTAGGGAAGCGGTTGGTTAGATCATCCTCTCAGCGGTCGTCTATATCTCCATACCCTATAAACAGGTACAATGGGCATCACCTTTGCCCGTACTAGAATTAAGGAGTCAACATGGCAGGTGTTACCCGCCATCAGCTAAGTAATGGTTTAACCGTTCTCTTGAAGGAACAGCATAGTTCGCCGGTCGTGAGCTGGTGGGTCATGTACCGCATCGGCAGCCGCAACGAACGCACCGGTCAAACCGGTATCTCGCATTGGGTCGAACACATGATGTTCAAGGGTACGCCCACCTTCCCCGGTGGCATCCTTGACCGCCAGATCAGCCGTGAAGGCGGCAACTGGAACGCCCAAACGTCGATGGATTACACCGCCTACTACGAGACCATGCCTGCCGACCGCATCGACCTCGGCCTCCAATTGGAAGCCGACCGCATGACCAACACCATCTTTGAAACGGATGAAGTGGAATCGGAACGTACCGTCATCATCTCCGAGCGACAGGGCAGCGAAAACTCGCCCATGTTCTGGCTCGGTGAGGAAGTCCGCGCCGCCGCCTTCCGTGTGCATGGCTACCACCACGAAATCATCGGCGACGAAACCGACCTCCGTACCATGACCCGTGATGACCTGTATGGGCACTACAAAAAGCACTATATGCCCAACAACGCCATCGCCGTTGCCGTGGGTGACTTCCAGAGCGAGGCGATGCTCAAACGCATCGAGGAACTCTACGGCAGCATCCCCGCTGGCGAGAAGCCGGAGTTGTTCGTGCGCCCCGAACCGGAACAACGCGGCGAACGGCGTGTGGTCGTTGAGCGACCGGGCAACACCCAGTTCCTCGAAGTCGCCTACCACGTCCCCCCCGCGACTGATGACGACTGGTTCAAGCTGGCGATCCTGAACAGCGTCCTGACAGGCCCCAGCGGCATGGGTGGTGGCGGCATCGACAACAAGACCAGCCGCTTGTACAAAGCGATTGTCGAAACCGAACTGGCGGTCGATATTGACGGCGGCTTGCTGCCCTCGATTGACCCCTATCTGTTCGACCTCGTTGCCACCGTCCGCGATGGGCGCACCATCCAAGAAGTCGAAACAGCGCTCGATGTGCAGATCGACCGGATGCTCAACGAAAACATCACCCAGAAAGAACTCGACAAGGCGCGTAAGCAGGCACGGGCGCTATTCGCCTACGGCACCGAACGCGTGACCTCACAGGCGTTCTGGCTGGCCTTTGCCGAAAACTTCCACAGCCACGAGTGGTTCCTGAATTATGTTGATAAGCTGTCGGCGGTGACGATTGACGATGTTCGCACTGTCGCGCAGAAATACTTACGCCCCCAGAACCGCACCGTGGGTTGGTTCGTGCCGACCGAAGCCGGCGGCGACGACGAGATGGGCGAGGAGGACGAAGAATGAGTAACTCATCCATTCCGGGGCCGGAGAATATCACCCGCGTCGAGCTGGATAACGGCATCATCGTGCTGGTGTACGAAAACTTCGCCGCGCAGTCGGTGGTCATCGCGGGTTCGTTGGAAGCTGGCAGCATCTACGAAAATCCGGCCAAGGGTGGTACCGCCAGCATGACCGCTTCCGCCCTCATGCGCGGCACCAAAAGCCGTGACTTCGACGCTATCCACAGCAGCCTTGAGGACATCGGGGCGGATTTGGATGTGGGCGCGGGTACACACACTACTGGCTTTAGCGGTAAGGCGCTGGCGGAAGATTTACCACTGCTGGTCGAATTGCTGGCCGATGTACTGCGTTATCCGGTGTTCCCCGCGCCGCAGGTCGAACGCTTACGCGGCGAAATCCTGACGGGCTTGCAGTACCGCCAGCAGGATACACGCTTCCGTGCCGGTCGTGCCTTCCGCGAAAACCTGTATCCCGAAAGCCATCCCTACCACTACAGCTCACGCGGTACGCTCGAAACCATCCCCGGTATTACGCTGGAGGATATTAACGCCTTCCACCGTGCCAACTACGGGCCGAAGGGCATGATTGTCACGGTTGTCGGTGCGGTAAAAGCTGCGGATGCGGTCGAAATCGTGCGCGCCAAACTCGGCGACTGGCAAAACCCCAACCAACCGCCGAAGGCTGTCCTCCCCGAAATTCAGCAGGTCGATGAAACACGGCAGGTCGCCGTCAACATCCCCGGCAAAACCCAGTCGGATGTTGTGATGGGCGTACTAGGGCCGTCACGCTTCGAGCCGGATTACCGCGCCGCTACACTGGTTAACAGCGTGCTCGGCCAGTTCGGCATGATGGGGCGCATCGGCGACGAGGTTCGCGAGAAGCAGGGCTTGGCCTACTACGCCTACAGCAGCCTTGAAGGCGGGCTTGGGCCGGGCGCGTGGAACGTCAGCGCTGGTGTTAACCCTGCCAATGTGCAGCAGGCCATCCAGAGCATCGTGGGCGAAATTAAGCGCATCATCACCGAGGAAGTCAGCGACGACGACATCAACGAGAACAAGTCGTACTTCACAGGACACCTACCGCTGCAACTTGAAAGCAACGAAGGCATCGCCGCCAGCATCCTCAACATGGAAAGCTACGGCCTCGGCCTCGACAACCTTCAGCGCTTCACCGGCGAGATCAACGCGCTGACCAAGGCCGACTTGCTCAAGGCCATCCAGCGCTACTGGAACCCGGACGCCTATATTGTGGCGGTCGCTGGCCCGCAGTAAGCGCTCTGTAGTCGGGTTGCAGCATTCTCAACGCTGTTTTCTCGTAGCGAAAGGCGTCAAACCTTCTCGCATATTTTCTGAGACCCTAAAATCACAAAAGAGCGCAGGCTTGCACCTGCGCTCTTTTTGGTTACGCCTACCAACTCAATATAATGCTCTGAATATTGTCACCAATTTTCTTTTGCAAATCTCATATACGGCTGCTCGACAATACTACGTTTTACCTCCGTTAAACTAACGCTGGGTCGGTAATTTTGAATTTAGCGATATTCTTTCATCACGATAAGCCGATGACAGCTTCTAGGTGCATAATACATTTGGAGAACGGAAATGTTTCGTCAATTGGTTTCAGTCATTACCAGCGATGACAATCCAAGGTTGAACCGAATTCCCTTTGTTCTGTTATGGTTAATTTCTTATGGCCTCGCGTGGTTCGTGTTGTACATCTATGAAATGATCTGGTACGACTGGTCATTCGATGGTCTGATGACGTGGTTGAAATACTCAACGCTAGATGTCGGTGAGCCTGTCGTTCTTGGATTGCTGTTTGGATTGACGCTATCGTCAATCCAAATATGGATTATTCGCCAACGTTATGGCGATGTCCCGAAATTCTGGCGTGCGGCTACTATTCTTGGCGCGGTCGTTGCCGGCTTCGGTTATCCCCGTGTTGGCCTGAGAACAGGAGAAAGTCTTCTAGGCATCAATTCATGGGGCATTAATCACCCACCAAGAACAGACAGCCTCGTCAATGATTTCATCATTTGGTTTATTGCTCTTAGCTTATTTCAAGCGATTGCTCTGTTACGTGTTAACCGAAAAGCATGGTTTATAGCAGTTGTTGGTATGCTGGCTGGGATTATCGCCGCTTTTCCGTTGCTGAATCCGGGTTTGTTGTTCGGCAAACCCCTTTGGACGCTGATCGTAGGAACTATGATTCAGGCATTTGGAACTGCTGTACTCTTTCTCTATCTCATGTCGCACCCGCATGCGGAATTCAAAAACTCTAAATCGTATTCAAGTGCTGTGCTTACAACAAGAGCGTTTATTTTGTTATGGATTGGGGTTTATTACATGCATTTGGTATTACAGGTCGCTTTATCAGAACTTTGGGGCTTTATTGTCTATTATTCACCCAATACGCTTTATTATGGTCTCAATTTAGGTAACAGCAGGGGTGAATGGCTCATGCAAGTTGTTTACTTTGGGATTAGTGGCAGCATTATCGCAATTGCTCAACATTGGCTCATCAAGAAATATAGTAACTGTACCATCCCTCGATGGCATCTATTTACCATTATAGGTTGGGTTTTCGCAGGAATTGTTTGGTGGAGTTTTCGTTATGACAACCCTCAAACGGATCTTGCACGAGCACTCAAGCTAGGTGGTTATTTGGCGATCCCCACATTATTCCAAGCATTACCTATGAACCGTGCGTTCAGAGGTGGTTGGATATGGGCGGTCATCGGTGTTGTGGCAAGCGTGCTTGGTATAGTTATCCTAGAGATGGCTGATTGGCGTATGTCCAGTTTCTATGGAAGAAGTTTTGCGGGGCTTGCCTTATCATTCGCCACCGTCATGGTTTTCATGCGACTACAAGCTCAATCTGGTAAAGGACAGCCCATAGTCGAAAATTTAGATAGTTCGTGAATTTCTTTGCCGCTGCTATTCAAACCTTGATTCGTTATTGTGGTAGGCAAAAAGCAATAACTCCCTCATTCATGATTTATTACGCTCTGAGTTCTTTGTGTTTGTGCGAAGCCTCCCGTGGGGCGGCGGTTCAACTGCTTTTGTCTTAAACTCAGTACTATCACCGACGTTTAGTTTCCGTTTGTGCCACAAATCCTTTCAACCATTACCAAACTAGAAGTTATTCCTCCGGTGAAGTTAGTTGCTCTCACATGCAGAATAACTTCTATTGACCTAACTGAACAGCTACGGAGCGCATAGTGATGCACTCCACACAATTTTACGGGTTACTGCCCGTACATCAGATCAGCTTGTTGACCATATTCTCGCGTAAAATCATGAGGTGGTCGCGCATGGCTTCCTCAGCCTCTTTACCGTCGCGCTTCAAGATGGCATCCACAATACGGCGGTGTTCGGCAGTGCAGGCGGTTAGCCGCGCAGGGTTGCGTCGCGAGTCAGTTTTGGCGAGGTGGTGTACACGGTTTCGCAGCATCACCACCGTTTCGCCCAGCAGCGGGTTCGGACACGCTTTACGCATGGTTTCATGGAAGATCACATCGGCCTTTGACCATGCTGGATAATCATCCGGTGCCAGTGCCGCTTCCATCTCGTCCATGCAGTCGCCCAAGGCTTTGCGCTGCTGTTCACTAGCGGACTCGGCGGCGAGACGTGCGAGTTGTGGTTCGAGAAGCGAACGCATATGAATGACATCCAGCACGTCCTGCACCGAACGCGAGGCGACTGTGACCGCACGACCGGGAATAACCTGCACCAAGCCTTCCTGCGCCAACTGCTGTAAGGCTTCGCGCACAGGTGTTCGGCTGATGCCGAGCATTTTTGACAACTGCGGTTCGGAAAGCGGTTCACCCGGTTCTAAACCAGCGTGTTGAAGCGCGTCTTTGATGCGCATATAAGCGACTTCGCTGCGGCGCATCGAGTCGCCATCCAGCAGATGTTGTGATTGTTCGGCTAGATAGAGTTCAAGTATTCCCATGTTTGTTTCTTTAAGCACTCATTGATTGATGACGATGTAGTGTGCTTATTCTAGCATTTATTACATTTAGTCTATTCTGTATACAGGCTGTATACAGAATGAATGGACATATTGTAACATGGGATTTATGCTGATCAAAAGCGTTTGTAGTTAGCCAAGTTCTAAACCTTTGAAGGCCGCTACCTGCGCCGTAATCGCCCGTTCGATGGGCAGGCGTTCGGCGCTGGATGCTCCGTAGAATCCGGCGATACCGGGCATCTGCTTAAGCGCCTTGCCAACGTTATCCGGTTCATCGAACGGCCCGCCGTGGCAAATCACCAGTGCGTCCTCGCGGATCGCCCAGATAGCTTCTGCCATTTCCATCACACGTTTGATGGCATCATCGAGCGAAGGTGCAATGCCTGCGCCAATCGTGCCGGCTGTCGTCAGGCCGAGGTGGCACACCAGCAAATCCGCGCCGGCATGGGTCATCGCGCGTGCTTCGTCGGGGTTAAACACATAGGGCGAGGTGAACAAGTCCATTTTGTGCGCCATGTGGATCATCTCGACTTCTTTGTCGTAACCCATGCCCGTAGCTTCAAGGTTCTGACGCATGATACCATCGAACAGGCCGACAGTGGGGAAGTTCTGCACACCGGAGAAGCCAATATCTTTGACCTGCTGCAAGAAATAGGGCATAACACGGAAAGGGTCGGTACCATTAACGCCTGCCAGAACCGGCGTGTGCTTGACGACGGGCAGTACTTCACCCGCCATCTCCATCACAATCGCGTTGGCATCGCCGTAGGCCATCAACCCTGCCAGCGAGCCGCGACCTGCCATACGGTAACGACCAGAGTTGTAGATGATGATAAGGTCGGTGCCGCCAGCTTCCTCGAACTTGGCGGAAATACCCGTTCCCGCACCGGTGCCGATAATCGGTTTGCCAGCGGAACGTTGGGCATGAAGGCGGCTGAGAATTTCATCGCGGGAGATTGGCATAATGATGTCCTTATTTATAATTGAGGTTTCAAAAGGTTGAGCAGCGCCATTACTGTAGCCTCGGCGAACAGCGGGGCGTTGATGTCCATGTCGAGTTCGACTACCGGAATATCCGGTCGCAGGTTGGCCTTGAGCGCGGTAACGAAGGCGGGGAGTGCTGCCACATCGTAAAATGGTTTGCCCTCGACATCCAATTCGGAGACACCACGCATCGGCACATAGACCTGTACCACACCCGTAGTCGCGTTGAGCTTGTTGGCGAAGATCGCGCCCAACTGCGCGTTTTCGTCAGGCGTGGTGCGCATGAGCGTGATATTCGGGTTCCAACTGTAAAGGTTGCGGCTTTTGTACTTGTCCGGCACCGTATCCAGCGCCCAGAAGTTGCACATATCGATGCAGCCGGGGACGATGATTTGCGGGATACCGGCTTTCGCTGCTGCGTCTAAGCGTGTCGCCCCCGCGCTTAACACACCACCCAGCAGTTCATCTGCCCATTCGGTGGTCGTCATATCGAGTACAGCGGTAATCAGACCGTCAGCGATCAGCGACTCCATTGTGCGGCCACCGCTGCCTGTGGCATGGAACACCAACACCTCATAACCGGCTGCTTCCAACAAACCGCGAGCCTGATTAACGGCGCGGGTGGTATTGCCGAACATGCTTACCGCGATAATCGGCTTATCTTCAGCTTCGGCTGTTTCGCCCGCGACCATGCCGCAAATTGCGCCAGCAGCGTTGGTGTAGATCAAGCGGCTGATGCGGTTGATTCCCGCGACATCGACCACCGAGTACATCATGGTGATGTCGCTCGTGCCGACGAATCCGCTAGTATCACCTGAAGCGACCGTCGAGACCATCAGCTTGGGGAAGCCGACCGGAAGTGCGCGCATCGCAGCCGTAGCGACCGAGGTGCCACCCCCACCCCCCATGCCGATGATGCCGTCGATTTTACCTTCGTGGTGCAGCAGCCGCGCGACCGCTGCCGCACCGGATTGCATGACCGCCATCGCCTCGCCACGATCCCCTTTAGCGACTAGATCTGCGAGGTTTGAACCGCCAGCAGTAGCCACCTGTTCGTGGGTGATGTCGGGAGAGAAGGCAGGTTCGCCCAGTACCCCCGTATCGACCACCAACGTTTTAAAACCGCGACCTTCGATGGCGGCCTTGAGGAATGCGAATTCCTGCCCTTTGGTATCCAACGCGCCGATAATAGCTATTGTTTTGGTCATAAGGATCACTTTATAAAAAATTATTCGACAGTCTATATTGTTCAAAATGATGCCAACAATGCGGCCATTTTGCAATTTATCCGCCGAGATGGCAGGCGGGAAGCGCCTAGTCTTACCTCAAATAGACGGAAACAAAGAATGGGTTGGCGTAAATGGGTTAAACTTTATCTGTCGCGGCTTTTAGCAGAAAAGATAACCTTTATGAGTATTTCAATTGTTCGTGCCACGGTCGATCACCTTGACCAGATTACGCCTTTATTCGACGGCTATCGCAAATTTTACGAGCAGGCTTCCAATCTCGACGGCGCACGCCGCTTCCTCAATGACCGTTTAACACGGCATGAGTCGGTGATTTTTCTGGCGCTGTTGGACGATCAAGCGGTGGGATTCACCCAGCTTTATCCGTCCTTTTCATCGGTATCAATGAAACGCCTGTGGGTGCTGAATGATCTATTCGTCGCGCTCGTCGGACGCAAGCAGGGCGTGGGCGAGGCGCTGCTGGAACGCGCCCGTCAATTCGCGGTGGAGGACGGCGCAAAAGGGCTGATGCTGGAGACGGCTGTGAGCAACACGATTGCGCAAAAGTTATACGAGCGATTGGGATGGGTGCGCGAAACAGATTACTACGTGTACAACCTGACACTCTAGTAGGCTATTGCTGGTATCCCGCAGCCCCGTTAAGATAAGGTATCCAAGCTCATTAGACTGAAGGTGAAAATATGGTTTATGTGGCATCGGAAAAACGTTATGAGAATATGATTTATCGGCGCAGCGGACGCACCGGTCTACAACTGCCTGCGATTTCGTTAGGTCTGTGGCACAACTTCGGTGGTGTCGATACGTTGGAAAATTCACGGGCGATGCTGCGGCGGGCGTTCGACTTGGGTATCACCCATTTCGACCTCGCCAACAATTATGGCCCGCCCCCCGGCTCGGCAGAAGAAAACTTTGGCATCCTTTTGAAACAGGACTTCCTGCCCTACCGCGACGAACTGGTAATTTCGACCAAAGCTGGCTACTTGATGTGGCCGGGGCCATATGGCGAATGGGGTTCGCGCAAGTATGTGCTGGCGAGTCTTGACCAAAGTTTGAAGCGCATGGGTTTGGAATATGTCGATATTTTCTACAGCCACCGCTTCGACCCCAACACGCCGTTGGAAGAAACGATGGGTGCGCTGTCACACGCTGTTAAGCAGGGTAAGGCGCTTTACGCGGGTATCTCGTCCTACTCGCCGGAGCAAACACGGCAAGCGGCGCGGATTTTACGCGACTTGGGTACGCCGTGCCTCATCCACCAGCCGGTATACAGCATCTTCAACCGCTGGGTTGAGGACGGTTTGCTGACAACGCTGGCAGAAGAAGGTATGGGCATGATCCCCTTCTCGCCGCTGGCGCAGGGTATGCTGACCGATAAATATTTACAGGGTGTGCCGGAAGGCTCCCGCGCGAGCAAAGCACATGGCTTCCTCAAGGCGGGGCAGATTACGCCGGAACGGTTGGAGCAGATTCAGAAGTTGAACGATATTGCCCACAGCCGCCGTCAAACGCTGGCACAGATGGCGCTGGCGTGGGTGCTGCGGCATCCCGAAACCACCTCGGCGCTGATCGGCGCGAGCAGTGTGGCGCAGATTGACGACTGCGTTGGAGCGCTGCAACGATTGGACTTTACCGCCGAAGAACTGGCGGCGATTGATGCGATTGCGCCGAAGTAAAATCTCCCCTCTCATCCCCTAGCGCCTACCTTGCGCAAGCTCAGTACGACGCTTACCTTCTTCCCCACAGTAATAGGGAAGAAGGGGGTAAAAATACGGGAGACTTCGCACAATCGCCAAGAACGCCAAGTTCAAGGCGGAGAGTTATTCCAACTAAAAGAGTAGCTGATCACATTAAAAAGCGCCTGCGACTTCACAGGCGCTTTTTGTTTCAAGAGATTACATCCCCTTATTTTGTGAAGGGTGAGGCTGCGCTATTTCGCGGGACGGTAGCGCTGCCAGACGACACCTGTTGGTAACAATTCACTTTCGACGAGGGTGAGGTTGACACGCTTGCCTTCGGGGAACAGGCGTTTGCCACTACCCAGTGAGATGGGGTAAACGTGCAGGGCATATTCATCCACCAAATCATTTTCGATGAGGGTATGGGCTAAGACGCTGCTGCCGTCCAGCAGGATATTCTTGCCGGGTTCCTGCTTGAGTTTGCGGATTTCTTCGACCACATTGCCGCTAATAAGGGTTGAGTTGCGCCACGCATCAGTCGAGGTGAGGGTGGTCGATACGACATACTTGCGAACCTTGTTCATGGTGCCGCCGAACGGATCATCGTCGGGCATGGGGTCGAACGCGCCGCCATGAATTTGCCACGTCTTGCGGCCTAGCAGGAGGGCATCGGCATTTGACATGGCTTGAAAGAAGTGCGCACCAATCGAGTCGTGCCAGTAGGGGAACGTCCAACCACCGTGGGTAAAACCGCCGTCGGTGTCCTCGTCAGCGCCGCCCGGTGCCTGAATAACACCATCCAAGCTCATGAACTGGGCAATGATAAGTTCTCTCATGTCGTATTCTTCCTCCCTGTTGAGATTGAGATTTAGACTTACAGCAAGCGCAACGCGACATGCCTATAACATCTTATCATATTTGGGAGAAGGCCGTTTTGGAGGGGCGGTGATGGTGGCAAACAGGCGTAATTCATCGGCAAATAATGAACATCCCCCCATAGGATTCATGCGAATGCGCAAGTCGCGTTAAACTATATACATAGTTCTTTTGAGTACACGAAAAAGGAAAGATATTATGGCTAGACCTGTTACCCTTTTTACCGGACAGTGGGCTGACCTGCCGCTCGAAAAATTGGCCGAGATGGTGGCTGGTTGGGGCTATGACGGCTTGGAACTCGCCTGCTGGGGCGACCACTTCGAGGTGGATAAGGCGCTGGAAAGTGACAGCTACATCCAGAGCCGTCACGACATCCTCGAAAAGCACGGGCTGAAGTGCTATGCCATCAGCAACCACCTCGTCGGGCAGTGCGTGGCTGATACCATTATTGACGAGCGCCACAAAGCGATTTTGCCGCCGCGACTGTGGGGTGACGGCAAGGCTGACGGTGTGAACCAGCGTGCCGCCGAGGAGATCAAGAACACCGCCAAAGCTGCCAAGAAGATGGGCGTGAAGATCGTTAACGGCTTCACGGGCAGCCCGATCTGGCACATGATCTACCGTTTCCCGCCGACTTCGGATGCGATGGTTGACGCAGGTTACAAAGAATTCGCCGACCGCTGGAACCCGATTCTTGACGAGTTCGACGCGCAGGGTATCGTCTACGCGCTGGAAGCCCACCCCAGCGAAATCGCCTATGACATTTACACGGCGGAAAAGACGCTGGCGGCGCTCAACCACCGCAAGACGTTCGGCTTCAACTTCGACCCCAGCCACTTCATCCACCAGCAGTTCGATCCCA
>JAPUDW010000328.1:20307-50065 GCA_027492915.1 Bacteroidota bacterium
TTCATCACCGCCTTCCCCGACCGCATCTACCATGTGCATGTGAAAGACTCGAAGGTTAACCTGAATGGCTTCACCAGTATCCTCGGCTCACACCTGAACTTTGGTGACCCGCGCCGTGGTTGGGATTTCGTCTCGCCCGGTCATGGTGACCTCGACCTCGAAGCCATGATCCGTGTGCTGAATCGCATCGGCTATCAGGGGCCGCTCTCGGTCGAGTGGGAGGACAGCGGCATGGATCGTGAACACGGCGCGTCAGAAGCGGTCGAGTTTATCAAAGGCACGGACTTCAAACCGTCGTCGGTGGCCTTCGACGCGGCGTTTGAGAAGAAATAAATTTAGCACCCCTAACCCCAACCCTTCCCCCATAGTCATAGGGGAAGGGAGTAATACGAATTGCCAAGAGTGCCAAGATTTAGAGAGCGCACCAAGGTGATTGCTTCTGTAGGGGTTTGCCGATGGTAAACCCTCTCTCACGAAGGGTAGTAGATTTGGAGTGTAAACGACTATGGAACAACAAGAAGTTCGCGAAACCCTGAACGACCCGCTGGCGCAGGAACTCATGCACTCGCCCATACCCGCACGACTGGCCTATACCGGACTTGATGGATTTCCGCGCGTCATCCCGATTGGCTATCACTGGAACGGCACGGCGTTCATTATGGCGACCGCCTCCAAAGCGCCCAAGGTGCGTGCGCTGAATGCTCACCCCAAAGTCGCGCTGACGATTGATACCGTCGACTTTCCGCCAAATGTGTTGATGGTTCGTGGAACCACCCGCATTGAGATTGTGGAGGGTGTACCGGAAGAATATCTGGAAGCCTCGAAAAAAGCGATTGCGGCGGAACAGTGGCAGGCGTTTGAAGCGGGGGTACGCCAAACCTATAAACAGATGGCGAAGATTACGATTACGCCGGAATGGGCGAAGCTGTTCGACTTTGTAACACGCGCACCATCCGTGACTCAGGGATAATAGCCTAAAATTACACGGGGTTCACCCCATTTAAACAGGAGCAATAAATATGGCTGATGAAGTTGGTTTTGTAAACATGGCGAGTAAAGCCGCCGCCGGTAATGCGCCGGAACTCGGTATCGGGATGCTCGGTTACGCCTTCATGGGTAAGGCGCACACCAACGCCTTTAAGAAGCTGCCCTATATGATGTACCCACCGGTCGCCATCCCCAAGCTGGTGGCGATCTGCGGACGTAATGCCGAAGCCACCGCTGCCGCTGCACAACGCTACGGCTACGAGGGGTACTATACCGATTGGCGCGAAATGATCCAGAATCCCGCCATTCAGGTGTTCGACAACGGCGGCCCGAACGATGCCCACGCCGAACCCACCATCGCGGCGGCACAGGCCGGTAAGCATGTGTTCTGCGAAAAGCCGCTGGCACGTACCGCCGAGGAAGCCAAGACGATGTTGGACGCGGTTGAGAAAACCGGCGTGAAGCACATGGTCGCCTTCAACTACCGCTTTGTTCCGGCGATTGTACAGGCCAAAAAGCTGATCGAAAGCGGCGCGTTGGGGCGCATCTTCCACTTCCGTGCGGTTTACCTGCAAGAGTGGATTATCGACCCGAACTTCCCCATGATCTGGCGCTTGGATAAGGATCAAGCGGGCAGCGGTGCGCTCGGCGACCTCGGCGCACACATCATCGACCTCGCCCGTTTCCTCGTTGGCGAACCGAAAAGTGTCATGGGCATGGCGCGAACTTTTGTGCCAGAACGTCCGTTGGGCGATGGCAGCGGCAAGATGGGCAAAGTCACAGTGGATGATGCGTTCGTGTCGTTGTTCGAATTTGAAAATGGCGCACTCGGCACGTTGGAAGCCTCGCGCTTCGCACAGGGGCGCAAGAACTACAACTCGCTCGAAATTAACGGCGAGAACGGGTCGATCACCTTCAACCTCGAACGCATGAATGAGATGCAAGTGTTCTGGGCGAACGAGGAGCCGAAGGAAACGCGCGGCTTCCACACCGTCAATGTCAGCGAGTCCTACCATCCCTACTGGGAAAATTGGTGGCCGCAGGGTCACATTATCGGCTGGGCTGAAACTTTTGTCCACGAATTCCACCACTTCTTTGATGCCATCGTGAACAACAAGCCGGTCGCGCCGTGGGGTGCAGACTTCGTAGATGGCTACCGCAACGCTGTCATCTGCGACGCGATTGTGAACTCGTCGCAAAGCAAGCGGCAGGTTGACATTAAGTATTGATTCCGTCAAGCAGCAGTCACCTGTTGTAACTTATTCTATGATGGGTGACTGCTTGTCTTTTGATTGGGTGGCTTAATGAAATTCTTCCGCAAACATTGGCTTCTCGTCTTGCTGCTGGTCATCGCGATATTGTGGTGGCAACTTTTCGATTCATTGAAACCGCCAATATATCCGCAGATTGAAGATGTCGATTATTGGGCAATTGTCACTGATCCGACATTAAGCTGGATCGGTGGACTAGGGCTTGTCGTAATTTTCATACTCATTTTGGTTCAGGTACGGCGGATATCGAAATTCCTATTTCGCTTATCATTTGCGAGTATGATACTGCTATTTTGTGGTGGCGTGACCTACTCTCTCTTCTATGACATGAGACGTAGCAAAACGATTGAACACCGTATGACCGTGCAATACGATGGTAAACCCTATCATTTAGCGTTTTCGACTACTTCAGGTTTTTGGGATGTTATCGTGCATCAGTATTATGTTTTTGAGTGTGATGCTTTAGATCATCATTGCTCTATGATTTTTAGTGAACCTGCAGAAAACACCTACAACACCAAAATTTGGGCAGCAGATAACAATTTACTCTATCAGCGTGATACCGTTCACTATCAAATTTTGCCCAAAACATATTAGCGCAGTCTGATTGTGCAATTGCTACACATAAACAGGAGTTAATTCTTTCCCTCTCACCCCCGCCTTCGCTCATTAAGCCATCACCCTAACCTATCCATCCGGTGTGAGGGTTTGTTCACCATCGACCGACTCGGCGACCCAACCTTCGACGCGGTTGGCGTTGCGAACCTTCCACCACGTTAGGCCGTCAACCACCAGCGGCCCATCGACCACCGCCACCCGTGTTTTGTCGCGCAGTTGGACTAAGAGCGCGGCGTTTGTGCCAGCTTCAGCCCGCATATTCAATACATCGCCGGTTGTAATCAGCGTCACCACCGCGTTCGAGCCAACCGTCAGCACCGGCTTGGGAATAAGCGCTAACGCATCACCGATGCCCCATACCCGCACGCCTAGGTCAAAGTTGAGGGTCGCCAGCAGCGTACCGTCGCGGTTAAAAGCCAGCTTGAAAGCCACCCCGCCTTCGGTCTCAAGCGTGTGCAGCAGCCGACCATCCTCAGCATTCCAAATGTTGATGAGGCCGTCATTGTGACCGGATGCGATCAGCTTACCATCGGGGCTAAAAGCCACATCATTCGGCGCATCCATAACGACGCTCAAGTTCTGTGTCAGGTTGGTATCAGCAGCATTCACCAGCACAAGGAAATAGCGTTCGTCACCATAAATGCCCATCACCACCGTTTGAGCATCAGGGCTGAAGGCCAACGAATAAACCGGCGTACCCTTATAGGTCACGGCTGCGGTTTGCTGGGATTTCAGTTCGAGCGTCGTCATATCCCAAATTTGCAAAAGACCATCACGACTATCGGTAGCAAGCAGGGTGCTATCGGCGCTAAAGCTAAACGCACCGGAAAACACGCCGGTGTCAAGAACTTTGATTTCGCGGATGTTTGAAGCGTTCGCAGCCGTGATGGCATCCGCGCCGCCGTTCACGCCCCACAGGTAAAGCGCCTGTTCGTGGTTGGTAACAACCGCCAAAAACTTGCCGTCAGGGCTGAAGCGGGCATGTGCCGCTGCGCCGCGACCAACGACGACTGTCGCCAGCTTTTCACCACTCAGGCGATCCCACAACGTCACAGCAACACTGGCAGCATCACAACTGAGAACAACCGAACGATCTGGCGCAAAATCCACGCAGCCGATCCACTTGGATGGCTCATAAATTATGGTGGGTTTATCGGTCGGTTGCAGGAGATCAAAGGTGTGTGCGCCGCGGGGTGTCGCAATCGCCAGCGTGCGCCCATCCGGCGACCAGTTGACATCAATAGATTGTCCACCGCTCTGTGGGATGGTGGCTTGGAGTTGCAAACTGCCCACGTTAGCCGCCGTGATCGGTTCGGGAGCGGTAGGCTGTGCAGCCAGTGGTGAGCCAGCGCTAACCAGCATGGTGAGCTGTAGGAAAACGTGCAACCAAAAACGCTTCATATCCACCTCTTTATTTTGTCGTTCATATCAGCCTATTCCGCGCCGATAAATTGGCATTCGCCATGCAATTATTTCTCCACCGTCCTCGACGCTGCAAACCATCAAAATGAGAACATCAGGTTAGATTTCCGTTTGCATCCTCAAACTGCGCCTTCACAAATCGGGTTCAGGGAGGATCACGCTGCCTGTTATTGCCTGTTTTACAGGCAAAATAATTAGAGCCAAATCATCTGCCTTCTCTAAGGTTAAAAATCCATCTCTATTATCTTGGCGGTTAAAAATCCATCTCTCTGCCTTGCTCTCCGTGTCTCTGCGGTTAACTCTTAACTTTTCACCGCTAAGATCAGCCCATCCCGTGCCGGTAAATTAACTTTCGCCACGCCGCCTTCCACCGTCACGCTGCCCTTACCGTACAACGCCTTCAACGTCGTACCGTCCTCAACCAACCCGTTCACCGGAATGTCCAGTTTCACCGCTTTATCACCCGCATTCACCGCCACGATCAGCTTATCGTCGTCCAACGCCCGACTAAAGGCATAGGTCAAACCACCTGCCAGCAAACGCTTATACGCACCACGCCGCAGCGCCGCATGTCCATTACGGATGCTGATGAGCTGCTTGTGGTAAGCCAACGCATCCATATCCCAACTATCGCGGTTATCCCAATTAATCGTCCGCCGGCAGTCAGGATCATGCTTACCCGCTAGACCAATTTCATCCCCATAGTAAATGCTCGGTGCCCCCGGAACCGTCATCAGGATAATGGTCGCCAACCGAACTGTCGCCTTATCCTCGCCTGCCATCGACAGCAAACGCGCCGTATCATGGCTGTCCAACAGGTTTAACTGCACCTGTGACACCTGCCAATCGTACCGAAACAATGCCTTCTCCAGCTTGATGGCAAAGTGTTCACCGTCGATTGCCGGATACGGGTCATATGATAAGCCGGTAACGACCAATTCCCGCACAAGATGATTTTGCCCACAAAACTGAATCACCGGCTCGGTGAAAATATAATTCATCACCGCGTCGAACTGGTCACCCTGTAGGTAATTCGTAGAATCCCACCACACTTCCCCGACAATATACGCTTCAGGGTTAATAGCCTTCACCCGTGTACGGAACTCATTCCAAAACCCCGGACTGGTCACACAGAACGGCACATCCAACCGCCAACCGTCGATACCCTCCCGCAGCCAATGCTCGCCGATCTGCATCAGGTACTCGCGCACCTGTGGATTATCGGTGTTCCATTTGGGCAGCGCACGCAGACCAAACCACGCTTCATAATTTGCCGGATGTTCCCCGCTGTAGGCTGACAACGGCCAATCGTGGACAATAAACCAATCGAGCCATGCCGACTTGGAACCGTTCTCCAAGATGTCGTTGAAGAAAAAATTGCCACGGCTGGCATGGTTGAACACCCCATCCAGCACCAGCTTCATCCCGCGCTTGTGTACGGCATCTCGCAGTGCATAAAACGCCTGATTGCCGCCCAGCAGCGGATCAACCTGATAGTAATCATGGGTATGATAACGGTGATTACAGGCACTCTGGAAAATAGGTGTGAAGTAAATCGCCGTCACACCTAAATCCTGAATATGGTCAAGATGCTCAATCACGCCGTACAGGTCGCCACCCTTATACCCCTGCGATGTAGGCAGCGTATCCCACGGCTCAAGGTTATGCGGCTTGGACACTTTATCGCTCTTGGCGAACCGGTCAGGGAAAATTTGGTAGAAAACCGCGTCTTTAACCCATTCCGGTGTAACAACTTTAGGCATAATGTGATTCCGTTCCACTAAAAATTAATCGAAAATTGAGGTTATTCTGAAACATTTAACGGTTATGATGTTCGTAAATTAACAGTGTTATACTTTTCATGAGTAAATATTCAGATTGTGAGACTGGTATCTATGCATATAGAGACTCCCTCAATCAGCACAATATTAAACGCGGTCGCCGCACCGATTCTGATTTGCCAGAATAATAACATTCTATTCGCAAACCAATCTGCGGAAAATCTGATCGGTTATCCCCTGCAAAAGATGCTTATGATGGGGATTTCCAATCTCATCCACTCTACCAGCAGCGTTATCTTCCACACATGGTACCACTTGCAACCGAGCAACAGCACGAACGTCTCGCTGGATATTCGGCTGGCGACCGCTAAACCATCGTTGATCTGGGTGACTATGACCGCCGCCCCTATCGATTACAACACTCACCATGCCGTCATGCTGACGCTGCACAACACAACGACCTTCCGCGACTCCGAAAACCGACTGATGATGAGCGAAGCTCGCAGCGACATGCTGCTCGAAAATAACCCCGATGTGATGGTGATTACGAATTACCAAGGGCAGTTCATCTACGTCAGCCCATCAGTACGGCAGGCGTTAGGGCATCAAGTCGATGACGTAATTGGTCGGCGCTGGCAAGAATGGATGTATCCCGAAGATGTCCCAATCGTCCTCGAAGCGATGGATGAAATCCGGCAGGATGCCAAGAACGTCAAAGTCGAAATCCGCATTCGCCAGCATAACGGTGACTATGTGTGGTGCGAAGTCGTGCTGGGTATGATCTATCACCAGCACGACAAGCAGTTGACGCTGGTATCCATCATCCGCAACATCCACAAGTACAAGCTCAACGAGTTCGCCCTGCGTGAACGTGAACAGCGCCTCCGCATGATTACCGACAACATGCTCGATATTGTGCTGGAGATCTCACCGGATGGTTTAATTCGCTACATCAGCCCATCCTGCTACCCGATCATGGGTTATAAACCAGAAGAACTCATTGGTCAGGCTCATATTGACCAAGTGCATCCCGATGATGTACCGATGGTTCTCGGCTATTTTGCAGAAGCGATAGAATCGCCCATTCATACCCCATTAGAACTGCGCTTTCAGCATAAGTCCGGTATTTACCTGTGGCTGGAAATCGTGCAAAAAATCGTCAATGACGAACAGGGGAATTTACAATCGATGGTCGTTTCTTGCCGTGAAGTGACCAAGAACCATAAAACCCGTGAAACCTTGCACGATCAGCAGCAGCTCCTCAAGCAGATCACCGACATCGCCCCAGTCGGAATCTACATTTTTGATGTCAAGCAGCAGCGTGATATTTACCATAATCAACGTCTGATTCAGGAAGCCTCACCGGAAGATGGTCCAGACAAAAAGCCCGGTAAATTTTATGACAGCTACGTGCATCCTGATGACCGTGCAAAACACCGTGACCACCAAAAACGCTTGATGGAAGCCAAAGACAGAGAAGTGATTGAGAGTGAAAACCGTATCCGTCGGCCAGACGGTAATTACACATGGTTTTACTTCCGTGATACCGTGTTCAAACGAGATGAGAACGGCATACCCAGCCAATTTCTCGGCTCGATGCAAGATATAAGTGAGCGTAAATCGTCCGAAGAAACACTGCGCAAAAACCAGAATTTGCTTCAAAAAATCACCCATACCGTCCCACTGGACATCTACATTTATGATGTCCTTAAAAAGCGTAATATCTACTTCAACCGGATGGAGAATATGGGGTATCGGTTAGAAGCGCTGGATACGCAGCAGTCCGGTGAATTTTATAGCACACTGGTACACCCGGATGATGTGATGATCCATGAGGAAAACGGCAAACGCCTTCGTGTCGCCAAAGACGGTGAACTGATCGAGGGCGAATACCGGATGAAACATGCTAGCGGTGAATGGCGCTGGTATTACTTCCGCGACATTGTGTTCGAACGGGGCACAGATGGCACACCCAGCCAATTCCTCGGCACCATTCAAGACATCACCACACGTAAGCAGGTTGAAGCCGCGCTACGCGAAAGCCAACAAATGCTGCATCAGGTCACCACGGCGGTGCCAATCGATATTTATATTTTTGATGTCGACAGTCAAAAGACCATCTTTGCCAACCGTCCCATCAATTTGGGTATTGACCCTAAACCGAGCTTAGAGCCGAACAGTGGTTATTTCGAGGATCGGGTGCATCCTGACGACCGCGCTCGTTATGACGACTTCCACCAGCAGCTCGCTGCCAGCCCGAATGGAGCTTATGTCGAAGGTGAATTTCGAATGCAGCGTGCGGATGGCACATACATGTGGCGTAATTACCGGAATATCGTGCTCAAGCGTCATGCAGATGGCACACCAGCGCAGTATCTCAGCACTGTCGAAGATGTTACCGTCCGCAAGGAAATTGAGGCAGCACTGAGCGCAAGCCAGCACATGTTCCAACGGGTGACTGAAGCCGCCCCCATGCAAATCTTCATTTACGACTACGATTTACAGCGCAATATTTTCGAAAACCGACCCTCTGATCTCGGCTTCGACAAAGATATATTGGCGAACGCTTCCGCCGCCTTTTTCACCGAACTCATCCACCCCGACGACCGACCGAAACATGATGAAATCATGCGAAAGCTGCTCACAACCGCCGATGGTGAAATGCTCGAAAATGAGTTTAGAATGCAATCGTCAGATGGCAGCTACTTATGGCGCTACTATCGCTACGCGCCTTTCGCTCGCCGTGCAGACGGCACGTTACGCCAATTCTTGGGCACCGTATTGAATGTCGATGAACGCAAACGTACATCAGACGCCCTCATCGAGAACGAAGAAACCCTGCGTTTGATTACCGATAACATTCATGACCTCGTTTCATTGGCGGATCACGACCTCAAGTTCCAGTACATAACCCCCTCACACGTTCGCGTGTTGGGCTATCGTCCAGACGATTTGTTGGGTAAGTCCGCCTTTGAACTCGTACATCCCGAAGACCTTGATCTCGTCAAAACCAAAACTCTGTCGGCGATGGAAAAATTGCAGTCGGATACGATTGAATTCCGCTACCGCCACCGTGACGGCTATTATATTTGGATGGAAACCACTGGCTCGGTCATCCTTGACGCACGCGGCACCTTTGCAGGCGCGGTCTTTGCCTCGCGGGATATTAGCGAACGCCGCTGGATGCAGCGTGCCATGTTGGAACAGGAAAAGCTGCTGGTCATGCTGCAAAAAGAGCAGGAACTCAGCTCGCTCAAAACCCGTATGATGTCGCGGTTATCCCACGAGTTACGCACACCCTTAGCCGTCATTTCAACCTCTGCCGATTTGCTGGAAATGTACTGGCTGCGCATGAATGAGGAGCAGCGTAACCAGCGGCTTCAGCAAATTAAATCGCAAATCAAGCACTTCACCAGTATGCTGGACAATATGTCGCTGGTGGTTAAGGGCATATCCTATAATCTAGACTTCGCCCCCTCACCCTATAATTTACGCCAAACCTGCGAAACACTCATTGATGAATTGAAGGAACTACTGCATTCTCAGCACACCATCCAGCTTGAACTCAAGGGTGATGTCAATATTATCAATTCCGACGAGCAGTTGGTGTACCTGATCTTGACACATCTACTTGCCAACGCCATAAAATACACGCCGCCGACCAAGCCGATCATGCTGTACGGTGAGGTGAAAGAAGATGAAATTGTGCTGCAATTACGCGATGAAGGTATCGGCATTCCCGAAGATGAACGTGAACGCATCTTGGAACCGTTCTATCGCGGCACCAACATCGGCGAAATCCCCGGTTTAGGCATCGGATTAACAATTATCAAAGACGCGATAGATTCGATGAACGGCAAAATGATCATCGAGAGTGAATTGGGTGCAGGAACAACCGTTACCGTGGTCGTACCGCTGGGCGGGATGATTGGCATGAATTAGGTTATGAGGTTGGAACACATGAAAAAGCCAAAACCGGAAACGGACGTCCCCAAACCGATTAACTACACCACTGCGATAACGCCACCGCTGCCCAACTACACCTTGTCAACCGTGTGTCCTGCGTGCAGCGCGCCGATCATCCGACGTGCTTGTAAAGTGCGCTGCCAGCGCTGTGGCTTCATGTGGGATTGCAGTGAGCTTTAGCTGATTTCTTGCATCACCTATCCTTTGGTACAGTATTTCCGGCGGATGCGGTTTGGTGCTATTGACATCACTTCCGTTTGAGCCTACCCTGACACTTAACGCTTGTTAAGTGACACACTTCTCGATGGCTGAACGCACAAATCGCCGCGACAATTTGATCGATTCGGCTGGACGGTTGTTCTTGCAACACGGATATGACGGCACGTCCGTTCGCCAGATCGCGGAAGAGGTTGGTGTAACAGAAGCCGCGCTATACTACCACTTCAAAGATGGCAAACGCGGTCTTTTGGAAGCTGTGATCGGTAATCAAATACCCAACCTCATTCATATTGTGGATGAATGCGAAGGCGCGGAAACCCTTCAGGAATTTATCATCCAGTTCGGGCAGCGTTTGAGCGACTTGAACCCCGCCCGCATGGAAAAACTGCGATGGATGGTGACTGAATTCCCACGGATGACCAACCACGAGCGTGAAATGTTTCACCTCAAGCATATGGCGTTTCAGCAGCGCATCGCCACGGCGGTCGAGCGCTTTGTGGCGGATGCCGCCAGAGCGCACACCATTGCCGCCACCTTGACCTGCCTGATGTTCGGTTACGGGTTCCTCTTCGTTAGTTTGGATCTTCAGTCCGTTTCCGATGTTAAACGCGACGACATCGTTCAATTATTTGCTCAAGGCATTGCTGCCATCACTTAAAAAATAATTATTACCAGTGACACACTTAACCATTGTTTTGTGCGCCAACTTCGGGGCGTTTTCATGCGCTTCGGACACAACCAATTCGGGGAATAGAAAAGAGGGAAGCATGACGAATGCGATAGATCACGCAGAAACGCTGCCGGGTTACGCCACACGCTGGCGGGCGCTTATTTTCATCTGTATATCCTTGGTCGTTGTCAGCCTCGACAACACCATTCTGAACGTCGCACTGCCGTCGATTTCACGCACCTTGAACGCGACCGCCAGTGAACTGCAATGGATTGTCGATGCCTACGTGCTGGTATTCGCGGCACTGCTGCTGACCATCGGCGGCCTCGGTGACCGCTACGGGCGCAAGAAGTCGCTGCAAATCGGGTTGGTGTTGTTCGCGATTGGCTCTCTAGCGGCTGGCCTGTCGCCAACCACCAACACGCTGATTATTTCACGCGCCTTTTTGGGTATCGCGGGTGCATGTATCCTACCCGCCACGCTGTCGATCATCAGCGCCACCTTTCCCGCCCGTGAACGCCCCCGTGCGATTGCGCTGTGGGCAGCGGTGTTCGGCTTGGGTGTCGGCATTGGCCCGCTGATCGGTGGGGCGCTGCTCCAGCACTTTGAATGGAACTCGGTGTTCTTCGTCAACCTGCCCGTGATCGCCATCGCCCTCGTCGGCGGCGCACGAACGATTGCCGAGTCGCAAGATGAACACGCGCCGAAAGCGGATATTCCGGGTGTCATCCTCTCGGTTACCGGTTTGTTCGCGCTGGTTTACGGCATCATCGAAGCTGGTTTAGTCGGTTGGACGGAAACGAATGTGTTGGTCGCGTTCGCCGCCGCCTTCGTTCTGTTGGGCGCGTTCGTCTGGTGGGAAAGCCGCAATCCAGATGCCATGCTCCCGACACACTTCTTCCGCAATATGTCCTTCACCGGTGCGAATGTCGCGCTAGCCTTCGTGAACTTTAGCCTGTTTGGTGGTGTGTTCTTCCTCAGCCAATACTTGCAGACTATTCTCGGCTACTCGACGTTGGATGCCGGTATCCGCACACTGCCGTTGGCGCTTGTGCTGGCGGTTGTGGCTTCGCGCTCGGCTATCGTGACCAACCGCCTCGGCGTGAAGTACACGGTCGCGCTGGGCATCGCTTTGGCGGGTGCAGGCTTACTGTTCATGTCTACACAGTTCGCGCTGGATACCCCTTACAGCACCATCTTAATCGGGCAGTGTATCCTCGCGCTTGGCATGGGCTTGTCCGTCAGCCCCGCCACTAATTCGATCATGGCTGCCGTTCCGGTCAGCAAAGCCGGTATCGGTTCCGCGATGAACGACACTACCCGTCAATTGGGCGGTGCGCTCGGTGTAGCGATCCTCGGTACGTTCGCCAACAGCCAGTACTTAGCTGGCATTGGTGACCTGAAGGCACAAATTCCGCTGATGCCGGATGAAGGCATGGCCGCTATCCGCAGCAGTATTCAAGCCGCGCATATTGTCGCCAACGACCCGCGTGCGGCGCTGTTCAAAGACACGATCTTGAAAACGGTTGATACAGCGTTTGTGGATGGTATGACCCACGCTATGATGGTCGGCGCGATTGTGATGTTCGCGGGGGCATTGTTCGCGCTGGTATTCCTGCCAGCCGTCGCGACCCGTATGGCGGAAGATGCGCCAACGGACGCAGCCAAGCCCATCGCCGCGACAGGGGATTAACCCAAATTCATTAGTGGTTATCCCAAATGGAAAGGACGCACAAATTATGCGTCCTTTATCCGTCAAACATCATGTAGGGGTTTGCCGGCAGCAAACCCCTATTTTTATCTGTTGCCTCACACCGCACTTTAATCTGTTAAAAGAGGAATGTGGGCAATTTCAATCAACTTGTCGGCGCTGCTGTGGTATCCTCCATAGGCAAGGTATGCACCATCAGCACTCCAATCGAGATTTAAAATCGTACTACCATACACTAAAGCCGAAGTCTCTTTCCCCGTCTCAACGTCCCATATTCTTACCGTATAATCTTCCCCTCCAGCAGCGATACGCTCCCCATCTGAACTCCACGCAATAGCTCTTAAAGTGTCTGTACTTCCAATTAAGGTCTGGATAAGCTGACCGGTTGCAGTATCATATATTTTCGCATCTTGTCCAGATGTGACTACGACTTCATCGCCATTGGGATTCCAAATCAAAGCGGTAATCTTGCCACTCGCAAACCGCAGCAATAAGGGTGGAGTTTGAAGCAATGGGCTAACATCAAAAATCTCAATTTTTTCATCAAGTGTCGCAAGTGCCATTTTTGTGCCATCGGAACTCCATGCGCTGAATTGCACACCTAATGTACCTTTATCAAAAACGCGGCTAATAATTGCGCCTGTTTCGGCATCCCAAATCGTGACATCCCGCCCACCACCAAGCACAACAATCCGGTTATCAACTGGATTCCAACTTGCCCCATATAAACTACGTACACCTTTCCCTGATGAACCGTACATAGAAACTTTTTCGCCGGTGGCTGCATTCCAAACGGATGCTGTCCCTTCATCGCTGCTCGCTGCAATTCGGGTTCCGTCAGGACTCCAGGATATTGAATTTACCTTACAGCTAAAATCTCCAAAACTTTGGATAACTTCATTCGTTACCGAATCTAAAATGGTTATGTTGAAAAGATGAGTATCGTTAGGATCATCATTGCAAATGGGCGGCCCACCTGTCACGGCAAGCAGCGTACCGGTTGGGTCGAATGCAACGGTACTGATGGCATACGGGCCGAGTTCTTGTTTACGGGCTGTTAAGGTATACGAGATCAAAAAACTGAATACCACAACTTGTACAACACGATTTAACGCCAACATGGCATATTTTCCTTAATCCGTATTCCTGAATAGCAGATATGATAAATAAAAAAGGACGCACGGCTTGTGCGTCCTTTTTATGCAGACCATTAATCTTCACACCGCCAGCGGCAGCACCACTGTAATCGTTGTGCCTTTGCCTAGCCCCTCGCTGCTCGCCCACACACGCCCACCCTCGGCCTCGACCAGCGCTTTGGTAATGCTCAAACCCACGCCCAACCCGCCGTGCTTGCGCGTCATATGATCCTCAACCTGATAAAACTTCTCAAAGATACGCTCAAGCTGGTGCGCTTCGATGCCGATACCGTTGTCGCTCAACGTAACCCATGCCTCGACACCTTCGCGCATTTCGGCTTTCAGGCTGATATGCCCACCGGGTGGGGTAAAGCGAATGGCGTTGTTCAGGATGTTGGTAAAACCCATCGTCGTTAGAATACCATCCACCTGCACAACGATACCGGATGGAATTTCGACCTTGAGGGTATGCCCATTCGCTTCCAGCAAGTTTTTGACATCCTGCACCGCATCCCCAACCACGCTCGACAGCAGTGATGGTTGTAGATGTAAATCAGAGCCATTTTGTTGCAGGTAGCGTAAGTTCATCAGGTCTTCGATGATATGCCGCAGTTGAAGGCCGCTTTCGATCACCTTATCGGCATGTTCGCTCATCTTGCCCTGCGCTTCATCTTTGAGGAAGCTGGCATATCCCAAAATGACCGCCAGCGGGGTACGCAGTTCGTGGGAAGCAATGGCGATAAAATCACTTTTCAGCTTATCTAGTTCACTCAGTTCTTGGTGTGCTTTTCGCAGTTCCGTCACCATCTGTACACGGTCGATGGCAACCGCAGCTTGGGATACCAGCACCATCAGATGATCGTGGTCATCTTCCGTCCACGGTAAGGTGCGCTTGTTCACCACTTCCAACACGCCAATAATCTTCGTTTCCTGCCGCATCGGGGCGATCAACAGTGAACGGGTTTCGAACTGCTTTTCCACATCCAACTTGCTGTAATGACGTGGGTCATGCTGCGTGTCATCAACTTGGATAACCCGCCCTTCTGTCAAGCAGGTACCGGCAAGGCTTCCTTGTAAAGGTACTGAAGTGCCAACCAGTTTTAAGCCGGTTTGCTGCGTGGTGGTGGCAGCAAAGCGCAAATCGTGGTTGTTTTCGTCCCACAGCAGCACCGATGCCGCTTCGCAATCGGTAATAGCTGCCGCCGCATCCATCAAATAGGTCAGCAGGGAATCTAACTCATAGGTGGTATTAAGCAGTATGCTGACATCCGCCAACCGGTTGAGTACATTGACTTTGCGTTCGAGGTATTGGTTACGGTCATGTACGTCAGGTTGGGACATATAATTTCCTAAATTGGGTAAGTCTATATTCAGTGTAACATCAGTTTGGGTTATCAACACAAAAGTATGGTTTGGGCTTTTATAAGAGAATCTTTCTCAGGTTTATCTGTTTATAAAAGTAGTAGTTTTAGTAGTGGTGTTCAAACTGTTCATAACTTTTTGTTACAACTCCAAAAGTGGGTTATTTATCGCAACTGACTCCTTAAAAGGCATCTTATAACACAAATATATCCCCGATGAATTGTTAAATGATGATGATGTGGGTTAAATGTTTTAAACAGCCCCTGTTGATAACTCTGACGACTTATGAACACTTTGAACAGCCTGTTGAAACTGTTCAAAACTTCTGCGATATATGATTTTAGGGCTTGGGATACTTGGGTAATGTTTTGAACAGACTCGCTCAGGTTATCAACAGGTTATGCACAATTTGGGTAATGTTTTCAACAGGTTATGAACATGGGATATGTGGACTCTTGTTCTGATTGGAATAATAAGGGTTATCAGCAAGTTTGTTTGGTTGGGATAATGTTAGAGTCTACATGTTTATCGCAACCAATTTGCGAAATAAAGTGTTAAGCCTCTGCATTCCTTTTTAAGAATTGTGATATAGCTTGGGATAAAAGAGGACGGTTTGCGATTTTACGTTTTTCAGCGGCTTTCAGCCTTTCCCTTGCAATGCAGCACATGATGGCTTTCTTTATTTAAGGTATATGCAAGGGCGCGAATGATAATTTTAGATCACTGAATTTGTCAGGTCAGTAGCCGTATCAAGTGGCTGGAGGATTTATGAAGCCCAAAGTCAGCATCATCCTGCTGAATTACAACAACGAGCATTTCACGGTTGATTGCTTGAAATCACTTGAACATGTGACTTACCCGAATATCGAACCGATTGTCGTGGATAACGGTTCTAAGCCAGAGTCGATTGCGGCGGTACGGGCAGCCGCTGGCAATGGGGTGGTCATCCTTGAAAGTGGCAAGAACCTGGGCTTTACTGGCGGCAACAACTTTGGGCTGAAGTATGCGCTGGAACACGCCGCCGACTATATTATCCTCCTAAATAACGATACCATCGTTGCACCGGATATGTTCGACATTTTGGTTGATGCTATGGAAAAAGACCCAAGCATCGGTGTGACCGGCCCGATGATTTACTACTATGACGCACCGGAACTCATCTGGTCAGTCGGTGGCAAGATCGACTGGAATAACTGCAACACCAGTATGTTGGGATTGAACGAAGAAGATAAAGGCCAATACGGAGAGATTTCCCAACCGACCGACTTCGTAACCGGTTGTGCTTTGATGGCACGGCGTGAGGTGTGGGAAAAAGTTGGTGGCCTTGATGAAAACTTCTTCATCTATTATGAAGAAACCGAATGGTGCGTCCGTGCCAGCCGCGCCGGATACAAAATTGTTTATGTACCAAATGCGATGATGTGGCATAAAATTGGATTGGATGCGCGTGCAACCACCCCCCGCGTGTACTACTACATGACGCGGAACCGCTTGCTGTTCGCCAGCAAGACCAAGGCCGGCCTGCGGAGCTGGTTGGGCATCAGCGCTGAATTTTCGCGAACGCTGGTGAGTTGGACGGTTCGCCCGAAGTGGAAAGACCGCCGACCATTGCGGAACATAATGCTGCGCGCCATTAAAGACTTTTCGATGGGTAAATACGGTCAGGCTGTTGTCTAACTTATGCATACGCTTTTCCTGTCGTGGTGGTGGCCTTACCCCGCCAATAATGGTGCTAAGATACGCATCTATAATTTGCTGCGGCATCTCAGCCAACAGCATCAGGTGACGCTGCTGTCGTTTGCCGAACCTGATGAAGCAACACCGGAACAAATCGCTCATATGCGCGGGATTTGCCATCAGGTAAAAGTTGTTTCGAAGCCTGTTTATCAACCCGGAACCCTCAAAGCCACGCTTGGCTATTTGTCGCGCTGGCCGCGTTCGCTGGTCGATGTATACAGCACCGACATGGAAACCCTTGTCAAACAGGTGTGTACGTCCGAGCAAGTCGATGTCATCATCGCATCGCAGTTCCAGACCATGCGCTATTTTGATGCTGTGCCTCAGGTTCCAGCTATCCTGGAAGAAATTGAAACGACTATTTTTCATAATGCTGTAGAACAGGCATCAGGCCAGTCCAGCCGTTTGCGGGCGCAGATGACACTAACCAAGTTTGAGAGTGCGCTGCGCCAGTTTCTGGCACGCCGTGTAGCATTTACCGTGGTGTCCGAAGCTGAAAAGCGTAACATCGAGCGTTTTGCCCCCCCACATGCTGACATCCGTGTTGTGCCGAATGGTGTGGATACTGAGGCCAACCAGCCAAACCCTGCTGTCCAACGTGAACCCCAACGCCTGATTTATACCGGCGCTGTGACCTACGCCCCCAACCATGACGCTGTGCGCTTCTTTATTAATGAAGTCTGGCCGCTGGTGCTGGCACAAACGCCCAATGCCGAGTTCTGGGTGACGGGCGGCACGGGCGATGTCGATGTAAGCGACTTGGCCGCGCAAACCGGTGTAACCTTCACCGGATATTTGCCGAGCGTTGCCGATGCGGTGCAAACCAGTACGGCGATGGTCGTACCACTGCGGTCAGGTGGTGGCACGCGCCTTAAAATCTTGGAGGCAATGGCACTGGGTACGCCAATAATCTCAACCCGCAAGGGCGCGGAAGGCATCGATGTACACGACGGGCAGGACATTCTGCTAGCGGACAGCCCACAGCAGCTTGCCGCCACAGTCCAGCGCTTGTTCACCGATGCCGACTTACAAACGCGGTTGGCACAGGGCGGTCGTAAACTTGTCGAGCAAAACTATGACTGGGGCATTATTGCCAACCAGTTACACACCTTGATAAACGATATAAGTCAGTCTGATATTCTCGTAAAGGAGAACTAATTAATATGAAGTGTTTAGTGACCGGCGCAGCGGGTTTTCTGGCCTCACATTTGTGCCAATCGTTGTTGGATATGGGGCATGAAGTCGTTGGCATGGATGACCTGAGCGGCGGCTTTACCGAAAATGTGCCAGCAGGGGTTAAGTTCGTCAAAGGTTCGATTCTGGATAACGACCTGCTGACCGAAATGTTTGACCGCGAAAACTTTGATTATGTCTATCATCTCGCTGCCTATGCTGCCGAAGGGTTGAGCCACTTCATCAAGCGCTACAACTATATGAATAATGTGGTTGGCAGCGTGAACTTGATTAATCAAGCCGTTAACCACGACATCAAGTGCTTCGTGTTTACCTCGTCAATTGCGGTGTACGGCGAAGGCCGCTCGCCCATGACCGAAGACATGATCCCGATGCCGACCGACAGCTACGGCATCGCCAAGTATGCCGTTGAACAGGAACTGAAGGTTAGCCAGCATATGTTTGGCATGGATTATGTGATCTTCCGTCCGCACAACATCTACGGCGAACGTCAGAACCTCGGTGATCCGTATCGTAACGTGGTCGGCATCTTCATGAACCTCGCCATGCAGGGCAAGGCGCTGACGATTTTCGGCGACGGAACCCAGCAGCGTGCTTTTTCTTATGTGGGTGATATTGTCGGCGCGATGGCAGCTTCGCCGGATATTCCGGGTGCGCGTAACCAGATCTTCAACATCGGCGCGGATACGCCGTACACCGTCAATGAACTGGCGACCTTGTGCTGCGAAGTCATGGGTGTGCCGAACAATGTCGTCCACCTGCCCGCGCGCGAAGAAGTGCATGTGGCCTATTCCGACCACAGTATGGCACAGGAAATCCTCCGTTTGGACCCGAAAGTCGGCCTGAAGGATGGCTTGCAGCGCGTGGCTGATTGGGCGAAGGCGCACGGCCCGATGGAAGGCACGCCCTTTAGCGGTATCGAAGTCATGAAGAACATGCCGCCGAGCTGGCGCAAGCTGATGGATGCACAGGCTGAAAAAGCCTAGTTTGCCGATAAGCTGCATGGGTGAGGTTCTATAGACCTCACTCACGCTTTCCCCATGCTGCCCACCAGCTTGACCACTGCAACACGGACGCGCCAGTTGAAACTATATCTCCTATCATTTATTGCTTGATTAAGGACTGAACGTGAACGCTGTTTCCGCACAACCCACCACTAACCGCCGTGATTGGTTATATTTGGGCATCTTTATTATCGTCCTGCTGCTGATTACAGGTGTGCCCTATTTTTATGCACAGCGCTTGGCCGGTGCCGACAAGCAGTTCATGGGCATCATCTTCAATATTCCTGACCACTTCCAATATTTCTCGTGGATGCGCGAGGCGCAGGATAAAATCCTTGTGCCGAACCAGCTCACGCCCGAAACCAGTACCCCGCTGTTGTTTAACCTGCTGTGGTGGACGCTCGGTAGAATTGAAAGCATCACCGGCCTGAGCTACGCAACACTCTACCAGTTCGCACGGCTGCTGGCTGGCGCCTTCGCTGCTGTGTCGATCTTCTGGTTCTGCGGCCTCGTGTTCACCAACCGCGCTAAACGCTGGACAGCCTTCCTGCTGGCGATGCTGGGTTCCGGCCTCGGTTGGCTGATGATCGTTGCCAAGTTTGTGGGCAGGTTGGCGGATGCACCCTTCCCCTTCACCATCTACACGTCCGAGCCGAACAGCTTCTTTACGGTGATGGCCTTCCCGCATTTCACCATCGCCACTGCCCTTATTACGCTGGTGTTTGGCATGGTGCTGCTGGCACAGCGCACCCAAAAGCTCAAGTATGCGTGGTACGGCGCGATCATCTGCTTGATCTTGACGCTTCAGCACTCCTATGACTTCTTCACCATCTGCGGTGTCATCGCCATGTTCGCGCTGTTCCTGTGGATACGTGACCGCAAGTTCCCCGTGTTCATGCTCAAGGTCGGCATCATCATCGTCATTGTCGCGGTGTGGCCTGCGCTGCAAGCTTTTTACATCACACAGGCTGACGCGGTGTGGAAGGGTGTTCTCTCGCAGTTTGATAACGCCGGTGCGTGGACTCCCGCGCCGTACTTGCTGCCCATTTTGATGGGTATCGCGTGGCTGCTGGCGATCTGGTCGATTAAGATCAAGATGCCGTGGAAAGATCGTGACGACACCCACCTATTCCTGCTGGCGTGGTTCGTGTCGCACTTCATCCTCATCTACCTACCGCTTAACTTCCAGATTCACCTGCTCAGCGGTTGGCAGGTGGTCATCGGTGTGCTGGCGACTATTGGCCTGTATACCCGCATCCTGCCGATTTTGCAGCGCTGGTTCAAGAATACGCCGCCTAACCGTTTGGCATTGGTCGCTACCGTTGTGCTGCTCATCGCCGTCATCCCGACTAATCTTTACCTCGTGGGGCAGCGTTTTGTCGATATTCGCCGCGCCGTGACCGAAGCCGAGTCGCCAGATAATCCCGCCATGCCCGGTGCGTCCGATAACCGTCTGTTCATCAGCAAAGATGAATACGATGCACTGAAGTATATCGAAACGCAGGTGACGGGTGAGGATGTGGTGTTTGCCAACCTTGGCCTTGGGCAGTTCGTCCCCGCCATCACCGGCGCACGTTCATATGTAGGCCATTGGGCGCAAACCTTGAACTTCCACGATAAGTTCGCCTCGGTGCAAACCTTCTACAACGAAGCCACGACTGACGCTGACCGCCAAGCCCTGCTCGAAACATACGGCGTAGATTATGTGCTCTACAGCCCCGAAGAAGCCAAACTCGGCACGTTCGACCCGTCAACCGCCTCCTACCTCGAACCCGTCTATGACGAAGGCAATGTGAAGGTGTTCAAAGTGGCTGCCGGGACTTAACTGGTAACAGGCGTTATAAAATCCTGCAAATGTAAGGGAGCACACAGGTGCTCCCCATAAGCATCAAGTTAAGAAGGAAAGGGCAAAATCAGCGAGAATAGTTGTACCACCAACATTCAAACTGTGGATGCCCTTATGGCAACAACGATACAGCAACTAAGTGAAATTCTTCAAGCATTACTCATTCATGATGCGAAAGAAATCGGACGGCGTAGTGGGTTCATCCAGCGCGAGCGCAAGTTTAATGGGGGGAGTTTCGCACAAAGTCTCATTTTTGGTTGGCAAGCCAACCCCCAGGCGAGTTTAGGAGTCTGCGTCTGGCCGATATGGGTTACTTTAAGGTTGAGGTCTTTGAGCAACTGAATGCAGATGGGGTCTTTTGGGTGAGCCGTGTCCCTGCCCGCGCCGGGCTTTGGACAGGCGAACAAGTCATGCATCTCGCCACTTAATTGCAGCAAGCGCAGAGCGATATGCTTGACCAAGTGGTTGAACTCACCGCGCAGCGTCTCAGGTGTCGCCTGATTGCTTTTCGGGTGCCGGATACCGTCGCAGACCAACGCGCTGACCGTGTTCGTGCAGAAGCCAAAGACCGGCCGCATACTCAATTGCAGCCTGAAACCCTCGATCTTTGTCAGTGGACAATCCTGATTACCAATCTTGAGCCTAGTCGCGCGACCGTCAGCGACATTTGCTGTTTGCTCCGTCTCCGCTGGCAAATTGAATTGCTTTTCAAACTTTGGAAAGATGAGTTGTCGTTGGATGACTGGCGCTCACAACAACCCTACCGTATTTTGACCGAAGTTTATGCCAAACTTTTGCTGGCACTCCTTCAACACTGGCTTTTTGTCTTGAGTTGTTGGGAGCTTCCCAATCTCAGCTTCGTGAAGGCTTCACGGCTGTTACGCAAACATGCCTTTCACATACTCATGGCTTTACCGCGTCTCAAATCACTTGTTGGTTGTCTCCAATCCATTCTCCCGACTCTCAAACGCTGTCTTATCCAGAAACGAAAAGCGCGTCCGGCTGCTTTTCAGCTTTTGGCTCGCGCTTTTCCTTAACTTGATGCCTATGGGCTATCAGCAAAGTAGACCCTTTTTATTGACTTAATCCGGCATCAATGATAAAGGGATAGTCTTTTGAAAATCCCTCTGCCTTGAACTTGGCGTGCTTGGCGATTTGTATTCGTCTTTGTCTTAATCTATCGACTAAAGACTATGGACTACTGACCATAAGGAATCAACTCAATCTGCGGCAGGAACGCTTCCACATCCGCCTTACGACATTCCGCTGTACCCGCCATCAGGCAGACTGCCGCCGCCGCCGCCATACCCAACCGTAAGCCGTCCTCAATCGGCTGCCTGCGCTGGATCGAAGCGGCTAATCCCGCCAGCACCGCGTCACCCGCGCCCGCCGCGCTCACCACCTCAATCTTCAGCGATGGGATGTAGTAGGCAATGTCCGGTAGTACTGCCAGCGCCCCCTCACCACCGAACGTCATAATCGGTGACGCGCCGTACTGCTCAAGGATCTGCTTTCCTGCGCGGTAAGCCGAGGCCATATCGGTCACGCGCTCGCCCACCAAACCCGAAAGCTCGTCTTGATTGGGCTTGATGAAGGTCGGGCCAGCCGCCAGCCCTGCACTCAGGTTTGGCTCACCCGCGTCAAAAATCACTGGAATGTCGTGTGCCTTCGCCATCTTGATCGCATCCGCATAAAAAGTTGGTGGCACGTTCTCCGGCAGTGAGCCGCCCATAACCACGCAGCTTGCGTTTCTCAGCGAACCTTCAAAGCGTGTCAGCAGCCGGTCGATATGCGACTGATGAACCTCTAAGCTGGAAGTGGTGATTGTGGATTGGCCGCTGCCGTCCTCGCAAACGATCACCATATTCACCCGTGACTCACCGCCCACTGTCACGAAATCGGTCGTCACGCCGCGCCCGTGCAGCATCGTTTCGATCTTATGGGCAATCGACCCCGCCGCGAAGCCCAGCGCGTGGCTGGAAATGCCCAACTCCGCCAGTACCCACGAGGCATCCGTTGGCTTCCCCGCCATGCCGTACAACGACTGGTTGGCACGGATCGTCTTGTTCAGTTCGAACTTGGGAATGAGTACAGTCAGGTCAAGCGTCGTATTCGGGGTTAGGGTAACAATCATGAGGATATTCCAAACTGGTTGTCAATTGAAATAAATATTATACCTAACTTGTGATTTTGTCTGAGTTCCGACTCGCCATTATGGTTTAGGAGAAAACACCTTTCAGAGTTTTGGTATTATTTTCCTGTAGGGAGGAGGCGTGCCTCCTCCGCGTTACTCACCACACAATCCGCATCGAATAATGACGATTGTAGGGTTTATACCCTCCCACTCCTCATTACCCCCGTACTTTGCGCTGGACGAACACCATGAAAGGGTACGCCAGCTTGGTTGAATCGACTGCGTTTCCGGTGAAGGAGGGACGGTTGGCTTCCTCAAAGTCACGGTGCAAACGCTCGATCTCGCGACATTGGGCTTCTGACGGTTCATTGCGGAACAGCGTAATCACGGTCGTAAACGTCCCACCCGCGAACACCAACCACTGTTTGGCACTGATCTTGCGGGTTTCGCGCTCCACCGTTTTGCCGGACTGCATCATCAGTGTGAAGTCGTTCAGTATCGGCGCGAGCTTTTCCGGCGATACGTCAAAATCGCCCAGCGTTTCCAGCAGGGTTCCGCTGCGGTTGTTGTAGATGGTCATGCCGACCGCCTTACCCATATGTGCCTCGCGCACCGCAATCGTGGCTGGCATATCACTTAACATGCCCATCACCGCGTCCGGGCTGCGGCTGGCAGCGGCCATATCCGCCATCGCCAGTTGGCTGGTGTGGCGCTCGTAAAGTACATGGAATTGTTCGCGGCTGACCGTTCCTTCGGCAAACTCGGCGATCAACTTACGGATTTTTTCTTGGGTCAGCGCCTTGAAGGCCTGCATTTTGGCGTTCGGTTCCATCGGGATAAACCTTTATAAAAGCAACTGCATGAATGATCTATACGGATGATACCACCACTTTCCTCGCAATAACCTTTGCGTTATGCCTGAACAGCGGTGAGTTTGAGGGGAAAATGGACAGTAAAAGTATGAGACCAAATTAGGAGGAAGGTCAGGGCGCGGGAGGATGTGTCCTATAGACAGATCAGACGCTATATTTCATGAGGTGGTGGGATATTGCCTTCTTACACAATTGCATTGATGTAGGGGCTAGAATAATCCAGCCCACTGCAATCCGTATCATATTCCGTTAGCAAATTTCAGGGGGTATCGCTGCTTTTACAACAGCAGGTACGACGCGCCGGGGTCAAGCACAATTGGCTGGGCGGTTGTCTCGTTATTCACTGCGTTACCCCACTCGCTCACGTCCTGATCAATCGGCGGCCACGTTTTATAGTGCATAGGGATGACAGCCCGTGGGCGAATGTAATTGATTGCCTGTAGCGAGTCTTCTGGCCCCATTGTGAAGTTGTCACCAATTGGCAGGAAGGCGAGGTCAATCACTTGGTCGCCGATCAGTCGCATATCGCTGAATAGGGCCGTATCCCCCGCGAAGTACAAGCGCTTGCCCGCCAGCGTCAGCACGAAGCCGCAGGCTACACCGCCATAGCTGCCATCGGGAAAGGACGAGCTGTGATGCGCCACCGTGAATTTAGCGTGGACAAGCCCGTGCTGACAACCACCGCCGGGGTTCTGCCCGTGAACGTTTTCAACGCCCTGCTTTTTCAGCCATTCCGCCACTTCAAAATTGGTAACCACCAGCGCACCCGTCCGCTTGGCAATATCCACCGTGTCGCCAAGGTGGTCGCCGTGTGCGTGGGACAGGAATATGATTTCGGGGTTCAAATCTTCCGGTTTAGCTGCCGCTAAAGGGTTATCAGTCAGAAAAGGGTCAATAACGTATGTATGACCATCTGCTTCCAGTGTGAAGGCCGAGTGTCCTAGCCACGTAATCTTGATGCTCATGGGTGCAATCCTTTTATGGCATATTTATGAATTCATATGAATAAATTGTAACGGTAAACAGGTGTAGAGCAAAACACCGCTACTCCGCGACCGTACTCGGCAGCGCCAATAACCCCTGTGCGTCACGCGGTGGCACATGCAGCGTCCCATCAACATCCGTGAGCAGTAGGTTACTTTCCGCTAGTTTGAGTATCAGGTAGGCGTCATGCGGGACGGATAGGGTAAATGATGCTTTCGACAGCTTGCCGACCAGCATCCGCCGTTTAGCGACCACATACACCCCGTCCGTGTCTTGGTCAGTCGCGACGCGCCAGCCAAAAGCCGCTTGAAGTTGGATGAACACATCGACCTTAGGCAGCGCCCAGCGTACCACCCGGATTTCCGCCTGTTCTGCGCGTAAATACACCGTGATCGCCTGACCGACGGAAAAGGTATAGGTTTGCGACTGACGGGCGAAATCCGCCACCGAGGAGGCGGCGTTGACAACTTGCCACAGGGTATTCAGGTGCTTGGTCATGGTCGGCTGCCAATCGTTGTTATGAAGATCACCTATTCGCGATTATGGAACGCTTTGCACCGAATATCAACCATCGACTTACCCGAACAGAATATCGCAGGATTTGCTTTCGTGGGGAATAGTCTCAGACTATTCCGTTTTTGCTTTTTAAACATCCGCTGAGGGCATCCTTTCCATCGCAGCTACCATCCCTAGCATGTCGATGCGGGCGTGATGATCTGCGGGGTGACACCGGAAATTCTGAACTGCACCATAATCGGTCGCGCCCAGATGTGGTCATTGAGCGAAGGACAGCGGAAATTCGACCACACCGAGATGCCGTGGTCGGGGTAAAAACGGGCGACATACGCCTCGTCACGCATTCCGGTTTCGCCGATCATCGTGTACGGGCTGATGCCCAGCGTCAGGTAAGCATCCCCGCTGGCGACCACCGTGGTAATGCGCAGCAGGTCAACCACCTGCACACCATTTTGCGGTGATGTTACGAAGCCGCCTTGCTTTTTACCCAGCAACGGCGAAGCCTGTTTCGTCCACGACCACACCGCACCACCGCCATAGTCCGAGTCGCGGTAGGCGATGCTGGCACCTTCCACCCACTGGCTGGCGCGCAGGATCGCCAGCGCTTCCTCTGCTGTGGTGATGCCGGGTTGAATGCCGAGGAAGCACGGCGCGACACACCCGTTACTCAACAGCAGCTCACGCACATAGCTGTCGTCATACGGTTGGGCGCGAATAGCCAGCATAGGCAGCACCAACAGGCAGAACAGCGGAATACCGACGCGTAGGTAAAGCCGAAGCATGGGATCATCCAGCCTCCATACCCAACCGACTGTACACCCTATTTTACCGGCAAGTGTTTTACGCAGCTAAAAATCCTTGAACCCTTGCTTGACAACCCAAACTTAGCAATGTATTTGTTCGCACTCCATAACACATGGCATTCATAAGCCTATGCGGTTATGATTACAATCTTTCTAAAGTGATGTGGATAAGTAAAATGTCGATCATCCATTACATTGTGAATGTTGAGGGGGCGATTGTTCGCGATGGTCGTTACCTGCTGGTGATTCGCGGCGCGGGCGAAACCCACGCGGCAGGCATGTTGAGCTTGGTCGGTGGCAAAGTGGAAGATGCGCTCAAAGAAGATAACGTGTTGGAAAACACCCTAAAACGCGAAATTTTGGAAGAAGTGGGGGTTGAGATTAGCGACACCATTTACGTCCACAGTAATGCCTTCGTCGTGGAAGGCGATCCTGTCGTCGATGTCATATTTCTGTGTAAGTGGAGCAGCGGAGAACCAACGATTATCGACGTGAATGAAGTCGCCGATATTCGCTGGCTCACCGCCAATGAAGTTCTCACCAACCCCGACACGCCGGATTGGACGCGCAGCAGCATCCGCCGCGCCGAAAAAATGCGCAACATGCTTGGCTGGTGAGGCTATGCTAGCTTAAATCACATCCAGTTCTTCGTTGTCGCCCAGCGTGGGGAATGGCGCGTGAGGTTCGCTCTGGTACCAGAACGCGGTCGAAGCGATGTCATCCTTCAATGGCAGGTAACCGTCTTTGCGCCAACCCAGTGCTTGTATCGTCACCCGCAAATCTTGCTGGAAACGGATCGGGTCCATCACATGCCAGCGGTACATGCCGAAGCGTTGCTGGCTCTGGTACAGGCCATCCGGCTTAATCACTTGCGACAAACCGGAGTAAGGCGACGAGAACACGCCGTACTGCCCCTGTGGCTGCTCGAAGTTCCATGCCCCGCCGATATAATCTTCGGTTCCTGTCCCGCAGATGGTCGGGAACTCACCATCGCCGTCCATGAAAAATTTGATCTCGCCCTCGCCCCACCAGCCGTTGTTGTTCACGCCCCACGCCAGATACGTCCCAACATAATGCCCTTGTCCCGTTACCCCATCCAGCAGCGTATGCACCGTTTTATACGGCAGCGGGTTACTGCGCCGCCATTGGGCATGGAAGTAAGCCGCGTCCTCCGGCACATCCGTCAGCGTGTAGTTGATCTGGTAGTAAAAGCCGTTAACCGCCTCGTCGCTCAGGCTTTCGATGGTAATCCGCGCGCTCTTGCGGAAGGGCATCTCCCAGTAGCAGTTGAAGCCGCCTGCGGGGTTCACCGCCACCGGAATCGACTGCACATTCGAGCGCACGCCCCAGCCATTGCAGAAGAAATCGCCCAGCGGCACTTCGACCGAAGGGCTTTCCTCACCATCCCAATAAAATCGGATGACCAACCGCCGCCAGTATGTCGGGTGTACCGTCAGCCAGATTTGCTGGATCGCCCCCGACCCTGTGATCTCCGCCAGTGTTACTGTTTCGCGCGGTGCGATGTTAATGCTCGGCGAGACTTTCCAGCCTTGCCCAAGATGCTTCGAAACATGGGCGCCCGTGCCTTCGGTCGCCATGCCGCCCTTGCCCTTGTCGCCGTTGAAGTTCTCGGCGCTAATCGAGCGCGTTTCGGCGTTCGACAACCGTGACAAGTTACCGAGGTGCATCCCTAGTCCGTTAAATGGTGTCATGTTTTGTGTATCCTATTGGAGTGTAAGTACAAATAAGTGATGCAAGTATATCTCGATCAGAAAATACTCTAATCGGGTTTACTTATGATTTTTTCCGACACGTCAGCAAATAATTCCAAACCACGTGCGGCAGTATAGAGTATAAAAATACCAATAAAAGTCGTGATGATAAAAGAGCCAGTAGTCAATAGTCCCGGCTCGTTGTTTATGTTAATACTATCAATTGACACCATTTGAGCGCCGGCCAAGTTTAAATAGAGTCCCCACAATCCAGTAAGTATATTAAAAACAACAATAACCTTTAGAACTTTGGCAGCGAAGCGCATATACCTGATATTCTTCATGATATTTTTGTCGCTGGATAACTTATCATTTGAGGATTTCAGGTTATATCTCCAAATCGTCCAAGTTCACTTGGCTTAAACCGCCCGTACTCGAACGCCGCTTGTGTTTCAGCACGCGGTACATCAGCTTGAAGTCGTCGTAGCCTTTGGTCTTGCGCGGCTCCAACGCTTCGCACTCATATAAATCTTTTACCCGTTCGTAGGTGGCTTCACTGATGAGGACTTCGCCGCGTTCGGCGTTTTCTTGCAGCAGCTTGGCGAGGTCGGGGGCATCCCCCAACGCGCCGTACTCTTTGCGTTCCGCCCCGCCGATGTTGCCCAGCACTGCCATGCCCGTATGCACGCCGATGCCGTAAAACAAACGCTGTTCTTCTGGCAGCACTTCATGCAGCGCCAGCAGGTCGTACTTCATGCTCATTGCTGCCCGTACCGCCCGCAGTGCATGATCCTCTTGTGGGTTAAACTGGGTGTTGAATAAGCCCGTTACCGCGTCACCCATGTATTTATCAACCACGCCTTCGTACAGGTTGATGGCATCACTCGATAGGCTGATGTAGGCGTTAATAATTTCCATCAAACGTTCAGGCTCAAGTTGTTCGCTGAAGGTGGTAAAGCCGCGCACGTCCGAGTGCAGCATACTGATCTCGCGCTCTTGCCCACCCACGTCCAAATTCGCCGCGTCCTGAATGTTTTCCAGCTTGAGTTTCATATAATTGCTGACAATGCCCAACTGTTCCTCACGGCGGCGGGCTTCGGTTTGGTCGTCCAGCACAATCGCTACGCCCTGACTGATGCCTTCACTGTCCCGCAGCGGACTCATGGTGATGTTCCAGTAGCGTTTGCTGCCGTCCAGCAGTGGCTCAACCACCATATGTTCCGGCGTACTGTGTTCGCGCACCCGCACCAAACCGTCATAAAAATCATCGCCTACACCCAGCATGTTATCGACCAGCCGATAGCCGATCAAGAATTCACGACTGCGCCCGATAACGGCTTCCGCCGCCGGATTGCAATCCATCACCACGTCGTCACGGTTGATGGTGATGACCCCGCTGACGATGGACGAGAAGATGCTCGTCAGCAAATCCCGCGACTCGGTCATTTCAGTGACTTGTGCTTGCAGCGCCTCGTACAACCGCGCGTTTTCGATAGCGACCGCCGCTTGGCTGGCGAACGCTTTAATCAGGTTCAGGTCACTGGCCTTGAACAACCCGTCCACGATGCGGTTATCGCAGTACACCACGCCGATCACCGTTTCGTGTACCTTTAGCGGCACGGCGAGAATGCTGCGCAGTTGAAAGCCGATGACGCTCTGGTGACCTTGGAAGCGATTGTCCTTGCTGGCGTTTTCAGTGATCACGCCTTGCCCTGTCACCAGCACCTCGTTGATGATCGAACTGCTGACGACCAGATCACCCTGTTCAAGCTGTTCCTTGTCGATGCCACGCCGTACCGGATATTCCATCGCG
>JAPUDW010000329.1 GCA_027492915.1 Bacteroidota bacterium
AGTGGTTCAATTACCCCTCGTTACCCCTTCGTCATCGAACGTGGACAAGGTGCCGTTGTCTGGGATGTTGATGGCAACGATTACATTGATTTTGCGGCTGGTATCGCCGTCACCTCCACCGGACATTCCCATCCGAAAGTGGTTGAAGCCATCACCGAACAGGCAAAAAAATTTATTCATATTGCCGGTACCGATTATTACTATGATGTGCAGGTTAAAATTGCGGAACGTTTAGCCGAAATCGCCCCGTTTGATGAACCCGCCCGCGTTTTTTTGACCAATTCTGGCACCGAAGCCGTTGAAGCCGCGTTTAAGCTGGCTCGCTGGTACACCAAACGCCAGAATATCATCGCGTTTTTCGGCGCTTTTCATGGTCGCAGTATGGGTGCTCTTTCGCTGACTGCCAGTAAGGTTATTCAAAAAGATGGGTTCATGCCGCTGATCCCCGGTGTTCATCATGTGCCGTATAACAACCCGTACCGCTGTATGCACGGTCGTGAAGAAGCTGCCTGCCGTGCCAACTGCACCTGTGCCGATTACATCACCGATGTGTTGTTCAAGCGCACCCTGCCGCCGGAAAGTGTTGCTGCCATTATCCTTGAACCGCTGCAAGGTGAAGGTGGTTACGTGCTGCCGGACAGCCGGTTTGTGCAGCAGCTCCGCGACATTTGCGACGAACACGGCATCCTCTTAATTGCCGACGAGGTGCAAAGCGGTATCGGTCGTACCGGCAAATGGTGGGCTATCGAACACCATGATGTGCAGCCGGATATGGTGTGTTCAGCTAAAGGGTTAGCCAGTGGTATGCCGCTTGGCGCACTGATTACCCGCCACGACATTATGAGCTGGCCGCCCGGTGCCCACGGCAGCACATTCGCCGGTAACCCGATTTCCTGCGCTGCGGCACTGGCGACATTGGAATTGGTGGAAAGTGGCATGATGCAAAACGCGGTTGAACAAGGCGAATACATTATGGAAGCACTGGAAGAAATGCGGTCGCATCACCCGTCCTTGAAGCACGCTCGCATCGACGGCAAAGGGTTGATGATCGGTGCCGAACTGGTGCTGGATGAGCAGCGAACACCGGCAAAGAAACTGCGTGATAGTGTCGAGGAATTCGGCATCGAAAACGGCCTGTTGATCCTCGGCTGTGGTGAAAGTGGTTTGCGCTTTGCCCCCGCGCTGATGATCGACCGGACGACGGTACACGAAGGGTTAGAACGCTTCGAACGATCACTGACGCAAGCCGAGCAGGCCGCCGGGTTGTTGTAGATTATTTTGGGGTTTGCTGCCGGCAAACCCCTTTAAATGTTATCCTCGCTGAGGCATAAGCTCTCCGTTTACACATCTCAATGCACCTCACAGCGCTTCCCACCGTAAAGTTATAGAAAGGCTTTATGGTTGATGTCATAATTGAGGCAGCATGAAAAAGTTATTGATTACGGGCATGATCGGGGTGTTTTTGTCGGTAGGGATTTTCACCGGCGCTCGTGTGTTTGCGAGCTGCGATCCCAGCCCTGCGAGCAGCGGCGACACGGTGGACTGCACCGGCACGGATAGCGATGGCGTTGGTACGGGCAGCCAAAATGGTGTAGTTGTCACGGTGCATAACGGCGCAACGGTCGATGCCTCACCAGACGAGGGCATTAACCTCGGCAACAACAACACGGTTACGAACAACGGCACGATCAACAACAATGACGGTTCGGCGGTTGCCGTGGACAGTGGGAATGCGGTCAATAACACTGGCACGATTACGGCAACGGACGGTGTAGGCGTTTACGGCGTCAGCAACAATACGCTCGTCAACAGCGGCACGATCACCAGCAATGGAGACTCTGCGGTGGTGATGGGTGTCAACAACACGATTACGAATGACGGCGACATCAACGCGACGGACGGCGATGGTATTGATGCCTATGACAATAATGTAATCACCAACAACGGCAGCATCAGCACCGATTTCGGTCACGGTATTTATGTCGAGAACAACAACACGATTACAAACAACGGCACGATCAGCACGATAGACGGTGATGCGATCAGCCTATGTACACAGAACACGGTTGTTAACAACGGCACGATTACGACGGACAGCGGTGGTGGTATTGTGGGCTGTAATAACAATACGGTGACGAATAATGGCACGATCAACGCGACATTTAGCGAGGGTATCGGCCTTGGCGACAATGCGACCGTGACGAACAACGGTACCATTTACGGCGATGTGAGCGCTATTTATATCAACAGCGACGGAGTTGTGGTGAACAACGGCGACCTGAGCGCGTTGGGCGTGACGATTGCCGCGAATAGTAACAACAGCATCACGAATAATGGTAACGTCACCAGCAATTTCGGCATCGGTATCTTCGCGATGGATGACAACACGATCATCAATAACGGGACGATTACGACTAATTTGGGTATTGGTATCCTTGCCGGAGACAATAACACGATTGTCAATAACGGTATGGTAGATTCGAGCAGCGGCATGACCGGTGTCTATGCCGGGGCGAACACGGTGGTCACCAATAATGGCACCGTCATTGGTGGTTTGATCGGTATCCAAGGCACGGACGACGCACAGATCGTCATTAACAACGGCACCGTTACAGGTGTGAGTGGAGTCGCGATTGCCCTGTACGGCGGCGATGATGAGGTGGTGGTGCTGTTCGGCAGCACGATCAACGGAATCATTGATGGCGGTGATGATATTGACACGATCACTTTCGACATTCAAGCGTATGCCGATGATGCCAGCAACGCACAGGCCATTGCCGATGCGATTGCGGCACAATGCCCGGATGCGTCGAACTGCACGGTTGTCGTTAACGGGTTCACGTATGTCGTGATGAACTTCGAAGGGCCAGCGGGGACACGGATTATTTTGATTACACGGGCGCGCTTGCACTCGACCACGATTTGCGACGGTGACGTGAAGGTGATTAAACCGGATGGCGCGAACTATTACGATGTGTTCAGCGGCTTTAGTAACGACCTGCCCAACGGCTTCTGGGTGGGGCGTGTTGACGCGGCACAGATGCCAGACGCGATGAACTTCCAAGATAAGGGGCCGAATAACCCCGGTTGGTACGTGGGCGTGACCCCTGCCGAAGATGACCTGATCGTGCTGCAAGTGCATGACGCGGCAGGCGGGTTGATCGGCAAGAACTGCACCGTACCGAAGTAGAAACCCCACCCCTAGCCCCTCCTTGTTACTACGGGGAGGGGAATAATGCGGTTTAAGAGGGCGCACCGCCGTGATACCGCCACACAATAGCGAGGTGGGCGAAGTTTTAAGAAAACGGACGCGATAATGAAGTTTTACAAATTAGGACGGATAACCTCACCCCTCCATTCGCTAAGGTCGCTCATAGCCCTCTCTCCAATTGGCTGAGTACCGCTTGGAGAGGGGAGGCAAACGGAATATTCCCTACGAGAGATCAGGGTTTAACTTCGTGTTTAATTGTTAAAGATTATTATCGCGTCCTACAGGAAGAGATGAGAGCAGCACTCTCTATTTTGCACTCGATGTCGTGACGCTATCTGCGCAGCGTGCCGTCCGTCCTATTTAAACCTGTACACACGTACCACAGCCGTGCGCCCCATAAAACCTCGCGTATTCGCTAATCCCGAATATACCCCACAAAAACCTACCAGATTTACCCTACTCGCCAACCGTATCTCATGGTAAAGTTGGCACATATCCCAAATTTACCCCTGAATTTGGGATATATTTATACTGGACGAGAGCTATGCCCAACCTGATTGACCTTTATCGCATTGACCAATTTAATGATACCTTCGCGCTTGGGCATTATGCCCGTGTGCTGGATGCGCAAGACCGCCGTACCGGACAGTCAGTAGCCTTCAAGCTGCTGCGCCCCGAACATGTCTCAAGCGATGGCGAGATGAAGTGGGAATTCAAAGCCTTTGGTAATGAGGCTGATTTGCTGATGAAAATGGCTGGCAACCCGCATATCGTCCAACTGGTTGACTGCGGTTACATTTCGGCGGAAGGTGAAGCACCGGCTAGCGGTGAGATCAAGCCATTCCACCTCGACGCGATGGGTTTTGTGCAAGCGCAGGGTGAATATGCCGAAAGCGGCTGGCGGCCTTATTTAGCGTTACAAAATCTGCCCCGTATCCATAACCTGCTCTATTTGATGAAGCCCAACCAACCCGGCACCCGCTGGCGTTTGCCGAGCGAAGAAGGTTTGGCGCTGGCGTTACAGTTCGCCGAAGTGCTGAAGCAGGCGCACCAGAAGGGCATTGTTTACCTCGACCACAAGCTGGAACACGTCTACTGGGATGGCACCCAACTGCGTATCATCGACCTGAACAGCTCACGCCAGCTTGAAGGCAGCAGCCGACAAGACCAGCAGCAGTACCGCGCGGATATTCATAACCTGTGCGTCGGTATCCTGTATCCGATCTTCACGGGACTTTCGCCGCTTAAAACCACGCTGCGCCCGCAGCCGGGGAACATTGAGCAGGCCGAAGCGCGTTACCAGAGTGTGACGACACTGGACTTTGGCATTGAGCCGACCCTGAGCGATGAAATTAAAGACCTGCTGCAAAAAGGCGCGGCGATGCAGATTGAAACGGCTGACCAACTGCTGACCCTGCTGCAACAGGCGGCTTCGGCGCACGGGTGGGACTTCCCGAATTTATATACCAGCCCTGCCAGCCGTGACGCACGCGGCCAGATGCGGGCGGGACTCACACGGTTGCGGCGCGGACAAGCTGATTTACGCGAGGCACGGGATATGTTCCGCGAGGCGGCAATTCAGGACGGCATCAGCCCCGATTTAGAGGCGGAACTGCGGCGGTTGGTGAAGTCGATCAACGAGATGTTGAACCATCGCGTTATTCCCTGAGATTCGGTGGGGTTTGCCGCCGGCAAACCCCTACAACAACCCCCTTCACATCTACCGTACACCCCATTCCCACAACCCGTAGGCGATTTTCTTATCGAGCTTGTGTCCAGCCTGTGTGAGCGTCATGCCGATTTCGCCGATGTGATACCACTCGTGGGCGATGAGGTAGCTGTAGAAGGCCATCGGGTGCGGCTTGAAGCCCTTGACCTTACCGGCCTCAAACGCTTGCTGCAACAACTTCTCGATAACCGAGGTTGATGATTCGAGCGCGGATTTTAGGGCGGCTTTGCTGAGATTATCCGGCGAGTCGGCGGGGATTTTGCTCAATCCTTCCATCAGTGTTGGGGCTGCGGATTCAAGCCACATCAGGCGGACGTTATGCACATGGGCGAACATCTGCCCGACGCTGCGGCCTTTGGAGGCGGAAATACCCGCAAGTGCTTCTTCGGGGATGGCATCCAGCATATAAAAGGTGATGCGGCTGTGGATATGCCATGAGTCGATGACCTGCTCGATGATGTCCATAAGCGATCTTTCATTTTTGGAGAGGCAGATAGCTGCATCATATGAGGAAGTCGGAATAATGACAAGTGTTCTAGCGTGGTCGTGTTTTGGGCTTCTCGTTCGCGCCATCACCTAACAGGGGTTCTTTGGTGGCTTCGGCAAGCTGCTGCACCAACGGCTTTAACGGTTCGAGGGAGGTGACACGAATGGTTTGCCCGCCATACGTGATTACGGGGCAGTTGGCGAGTGAGCCATCGAGCAGCGCCAGCCAATATTGTAGGTCGCGGGTGCGTAAATCCGTCCGCAGCGTGTAGACGATTTCGAGCGGGTAGCCATAGGTGGCATCATAGGTGGTTGTCATCTCAATCGGGCCATCGCAAACGCAGCCGTTAGGTCCACATTGGGGCGTATTTAAAGCATCTTCGATGCGCACAAACAGGTTATCGACAGTGGGGTAGACCAAGCCCGGTTTTTGGGTGATGGCTCCGCCGACGCTGCAACTATCTTTGTGTCTGTAGTCGATATTGTTCCCGCGCACGTCAAAATCCTGCTGGCAGGTGCTGTAGGGACGCTCGAAAGTGACGACGATACGGTAATCCGTCATGTCGGCGGCTGCCCAACGTGCTTTTGCTGTAGTTAAGTCGGTGAGCGGGTCGGATTGGCGGAAGAAGAACGCCGCGGCAAAAAACGAGCATAAGACACCCGCCATTAACCAACGCCGGTAAGCGAACAGCGGTGGGAGTTTAGGTGCCAAGTGAGGGCGTATCGCGGTTGAACGCGCCGAGTTTGAGATCGTCATCTTCCGAAATGCCTAAGGTCTGGTTCAGGTTTGGATCAGGCGTACTCACTTATTATACAGGCTGTCGTGCGTGTGTTTATCCACCATAATGATGAACTTATTCTTGACAGTGTTCCTATCACTTATTAGGAATATTTTTTACTATCCGTGTCTTTAGACCGATGTGCTGTCTATTTGTTCAAGTCGTCTAAAGCACCCCTGTTGATTTGAGCAAGGCAGCATTTGACGTGTGCTTGATACACGGTAAAATCACCAAACTAACCAATAGAATAATTCGTAAGATAGGTATTTCTACCAATTGGCGCAACCTAACAGACAGTTATAAAATGTTAGTTCGCTATTCCACTGGACTAAAGTGCCTATTGCCTGATCAAGCAGAGCCTATTTTTGAGCGTTTTTGTAAAAGAGATTAAAGATTAACCGCATGGCTGAAACTGTCCGCGAAACACAAGTCATCCCTTCCACCCGTGTGGATAATCCACCACCGGATCGTAGCAACCTTAAAACGTTCATCACGATGCTGGCGTTAATCGTGCTGATCGTCCTTGTGTGGGAAGGGGCAAAGAGCTTCAGTAAGAGTCGGGGTTATGAGCTGGCGATTGGCGAGGCGGTAATTGACCTGTCGATTTTCAACGACACGAAGCTGCCGCACTTACCAGCGATCTTCGAGGCATTCTTCCAACCAGCACAGCGCAACGGGCCGCCGCTTTACCAAACGTTACTTAACTACAGCCTGTTCACATTGGGCGAGGCGCTGCTGGGCTTCGGCATCGGGGGCATCCTCGGTTTCCTGCTGGCGGTGTTATTCGCGCATTCCTCGTTGATGCAGCGCGGCGTGCTGCCGTACGTGATTGCGTCGCAAACCATCCCCATTCTGGCGATTGCGCCGATGGTGGTGATCTGGATGCGGAACATCGGGCAGGCGGGGCTGGCAGTGCCGATTATCGCGGCTTACCTGACGTTCTTCCCTGTGACGATTTACACGCTGCGCGGCTTAACGTCGGTGCCGCAAACCTCGTTGGAACTGATGCAGTCGTATGCAGCAACACGCCGCCAAATTCTATGGAAGCTGCGTTTGCCGAATGCACTGCCGCACATCTTTACGGCGCTCAAAATTTCGGCTACGTCGAGCATCGTTGGCGCGATTATCGGTGAGCTGCCATCGGGTATCCAGAACGGGTTGGGTATCGCGCTGTTGAACTTCACCCAGTTTTATAACCAGTCACCGCCGCGTTTGTGGGCGGCGATTTTCACCTCGGCGCTGATCGGCATTATGCTGTTCGGGGTGATGGCGCTGCTGGAACGCATCATCGTGCGCTGGCAGGTCAAAGAGACGAATTAGTCCGCTTTTATTTTTCCCGTTTAACGAAGTTAAGGCTTTACCGTGACTCCTATCATCTCCATTCAGAACCTCACCAAACGCTTCCAAGGGACGGACTCCGGCTCGGTGCTGGCGCTGGATAACATCAACCTGAATATCGAACAGGGCGAGTTTATCTCGCTGATTGGCCCATCCGGTTGCGGCAAAAGTACCCTGCTGCGGGTAATCGCGGATTTGATCCAGCCGACTTCCGGCACGGTGCTGGTGAACGGCAAACCTGCGCCGCAAGCGCGTAAAGACCGCGATTACGGTATGGTGTTCCAGAATGCCACGCTTTACGACTGGCGCACGATCCTCAAGAATGTGCAGCTTCCGCTGGAGATTATGAACTACCCGAAGCCGGAGCGTGACCGCCGCGCCCGTGAAATGCTGTCGCTGGTGGAGTTGGGCGAATTCGAGGATAAGTATCCGTGGCAGCTTTCGGGCGGTATGCAGCAGCGGGTGAGTATCGCACGGGCGCTGTCATTCGAGCCGAAGATCTTGCTGATGGATGAACCGTTTGGCGCGTTGGACG
>JAPUDW010000330.1 GCA_027492915.1 Bacteroidota bacterium
GGATAACCAAAAACTATTAGCAACGGGTTATGGGGATCTGTGGTTATGGGACATTAAAGAGGCGATGAGTACCGGGCAACCAAGCCTGCATTTAGCCGGAGATGGCACAGGTAGTGATTACGAAATCGCTGCGATGAGTCATGATGGCAAACTCATAGCCGTCAGCAACCCCGGCAATAAAATCCTGATCTACGATGTTCAAACGGCAAACTTGCTCCGCACACTTGTTGGACATCTCAACCGCGTAAACCAACTCGAATTTAGTACAGACGACCAATTTTTGGTCTCTGGCAGTGATGACTATACGATTCGATTTTGGTCAGTGGGAAGTAGTAATCCGTATCCAGCAGTAGCTAACTTGCACGCCGATAGCACGGTAGCTGCGCCCATCATGACACCAACGATACCGGGTCGATAGAGAGGCAAATCGCACACTACAGATGTGTAATTTAATACCATCTATTCAAAGTATTATGAGGTGATATTTCACCTTTAACTTCGCTTATGAGCCTCTCTATTTTGCAGCAGCGATAAGCCAAAATTAATTTACGAAACCTCTCGAATTATCCTTAATCCTTTACCCTTCATAACGAACCTCTAGGCATACAATAAATCTAACATCGTACACAACCATGAACCGCCCAACTTTCGCGGTGAGATTATGATCCTTATGCCGATTCTTGAGACTGAACGCCTTTTCCTTCGCCGTCCTGAACTGCCTGACGCAGCCGACGTGCAGAATTATTTGCAAGAGCGCCAGATTGCGGCCAACACCCTGCATATCCCCTTCCCATATCCTGATGGTGCAGCGGAAGCTTGGGTTGCACGGACGCACAGCGCCTACAATGCAGGGGAAGCATGCAGCTTCGCGATGGTAATCAAAGATGAAAATCGGTTGATTGGCGCCGTAGCGCTGCGGCTCGACCTTGAACACCGGCGTGGAGAGCTTGGCTATTGGGTTGGCAAACCCTATTGGAACAATGGCTATGCATCCGAAGCAGCGCAGCGCTTAATCGGTTACGGGTTCGACGTGTTAGGGCTAAACCGCATCGACGCAACCTATTTTGCTGATAATCCAGCTTCGGGACGGGTGATGCAGAAGATTGGTATGAAATACGAGGGGCTACTCAGGCAATATTACTTAAAATGGGGGCAGTTTCGCGATACGGGTTTATATGCGATGACCCGCAGTGATTATGAGGCGACACTGACGACTGGCTGGAGCATGAAAACATAATACGCTTTATAAATGTTAACGGCCCCCGGAAACCGGAGGCCGTTAACTTGTTCTCAGACCTAGAGGGTGGAGGTACAACTAACGTTGCACACCCCTAGAGGTGGACAGGCTAGGTTTGCACCCTCACCATAGTCTCGTTCTTCAACTGATCACCTCCTTGTACTCATTGGACGTTGAAAATACTATATCTAAACTTACCCTATTTGTCAAATTAGAATCTCTAAAACTTGGTTCGCAAGAGATCAGTTCAGCATTCCAGAGGTCATGGTGTTCACTGAAGCGAGCATGACGCTCATAAATCCCATTGTGCAAAACAGCATCAACAGAATGAACACAGCGATGGCAATTAAAATCGTACCGGTTGTTGAACGATACTCGATGCCAGATTGCTGCGGATTGTTGGGGTTGTAATGAACACTGACGCTGCTGCCTTGTGGATAGGAATTAACCTTAGTTTGAGCACGCCCAACGTCGGTGCCAATCGCCCCTTCGACTGAGAGCCGATCACTTCTGTAAACCTGTCCATTAACACTATATTCATATACCACTACAGGGTAGTAACTAATCGACGAATGTCCGTGCGTGTCGGTGCTTTGCCGCGCGTCGATACTCGTCGCCAGTACTTGCCCGCCCGTCACAGGCCATTTACGACTGGCAGCTGATCTTCGCTTATTTCTTAGGCCAAAGTAGAGAAATACAAGGGCAATAACAACAAAAGGAACGGAAATAAAAATTGCTATGCCATTTTGTAGCAAACCCATGGAATTCATGTTATCTATCTCCGTAATGTTGAGTGGAAAAGAAACTTTATGAGATGATTTACCCCATTAAACAAATTATATGAATAACTACAACAACTAAGTTTTGTTACATTTAAACTAATACGTGCGTACTTAAAATTGCTATTGGATGCTTAAGGTTTCTTTACTTTAATATCAAGATCTGCGATGATAAATACGTTTACCTTCTTCATATATACGCTAGATACGATGTAACTGCAACATGGTAGTGATAGGCAGACAGACCAGTAGGGGAGCAATACATGTCTTTAACGCCCACCAAAGAAGCTTTCATCGCAAATACGTCGAGCCAGATTTTTGATGTCGTATATCAGAAACGCCTTAACTTGTCGTTATTACTCAATGGCACACGGCGGTGGTACCTGGCCGAATACTTCGACTCACCACCGAAAGATAACAGCTATTTCCCGGAATATTTGGAAACGACCCTACAAAGGTTAGCAGACCTGCTGACTATGCTGGCCGAACACGGCGTCTATCATATTTTTATCCCCGTCTATTCATGGCACCAGCCGCAGCGTAATGCCGAAGCGCACCGGTTTCTCCTCAAGGGCATCCAAGCACTACTAGGGCACCCTGCGCTCGTCAATGTCTACCGGAGATTGGGTTGGGCGGTTCGCTTTTATGGTGATATGAGCAGGTTTCCGCCGGAGTTTGTGGCTGCGCTCAAGAATCCCCCCCGCTATACCGAGGGGGAACCTAAGCATATTATTTACTTCGGGGTTGATGGCAATACGCCTCATAACTATGCGCTGAATCTGGCATACGAGTTCGGGCAAACTTACAAACGCCCGCCAACACGCGCGGATATGGTCGAATTGTATTATGGCGACCGGAGCATGACACCGTTGGACATATTAATTGGGTTCAGCCGAATTTATTCACGCATGGGGATTCCCCACCTGCTCGACGGTGAGGAAAGCATCTATGTGACGGCCGTTACGCCGTTGGTACTTAGCCAAATATCTCTGCGGTCGATCTTGCATGATTATTTATACAATCGTCATGATATTGGGCGGGATTACCAGCACATTCATCCTAATGAGATTCAGCGACTGAAGGGGTTTTACAAAGCGAACCAAGATACAGTTATAGGGCTAACGCAGAAGTTCGAGGATTTAGTTTATCCGGTATCAAAAGTGGAGTGGCCGGACTCGATTGAAGAGTCGGCTACCCCATTTTTGCTGAATGATTTCTCCAACGCGGCCTTTGGAGATTGACCGTCATTAGACGGTTTGTTGTAATAACAAGCTGCGGGCTTCATCCAAGTTCGAGACGAACAGAAAAGCCCTATCATCAAAGCTGGTGCGGTACACTTTACGATACACATCAAAGAGTGTACGCACTAAGCCGCCTGCCCCAACAATAATGCTTTTGCCCTGATTCTCATGTTTGCGCATGGACACATTTTTGCCATGCGAGAGAACACCATTCGGCACAAGCTTGCTGTTTTGCATATCAATGATCAAGCCGACACAATAATCAACGCTGTCCATCATATGATGGGATTCGCCGAGGGCTTGATAGAAGTTATCAAGGCTCCACTGCCCGTTGTAAATATAGCGAATAACCGTATGTTCAGGATTGTCCCACACTACTTCGATGCCCATGTCTCAACCCTTCCGATCTTTATCACATCAACTCTATTAGGCCACATCAACTGTTTGCATAACCCATTCGGTGGTTACAAAAGCGGAGTAATCAAAATCGATCATCCAGACATTTTGCCCCAAAACGTTCCACGAAGGCAAGTCGTCATAATCAAAAGACGCCAATAATGCATCCAAGGCTTCTAATTCGCTATAATGTTCATTGAATTCCAACATTAGGTATCCTTTAATCGAAACAACCATGCAGAGAGATTTACGGTTAACATTAACATTACCATTATAAGACAAATATTATTAACTTTTCGGTTGGCATTTGTGAAATTCATAAATTTTTCGTAAATTTTCAACGAGGAATCTAGCCGATGACATTGAAGCCTCCCACGATAAATTTTGTTACGACTAATAAGGGAAAAGCAGGAGCGCTCAAGCAGGTCGCAAGTGCTTACGGGATTGAGGTAATCGCGGTTGAAGCCGAGTTGGTGGAACCTCAAGCCGATTCAGTGGCTGAAGTGGCCCAAAATAAGGCAGCACAGGCCGTAAAACTGCTGGGAAAGCCGGTGGTGGTGGAAGATACCGGCTTTGCAATTGATGTGCTGGCAGGGTTCCCCGGCGCATATATTAAGTATGCATTGGCAACAATTGGTGCAGAGGGATTAATCCGATTAGCAGCGCCCTTTCCCTCGCCGGTATGCCGCTTTGTGAGCGCACTTTGTTATGCTGCGCCGGACGGTACACAGCAAACCTTCATTGATGACAGTGCTGTAGGTCGATTAGCAAGTGCAATGGACCCGACACCAGCACCGAACGCATGGTCAGAATTGTGGCGGGTGTTCATTCCCAAAGGCTACGACAAAACACTGAACGTTTTCACCGACGATGAACGCAATCTACTGATGCGCTACTGGCAGACGAGTTCGGTCTACGGGCAGTTCGCACGGTGGCTAATGGCAGAAATGAACACCAACCTCCTATAAGTTTGCTTATGTCTTTTGGTCTGAAAGCATTCCCTGCGAAAAGACAAGCAAAATAAGTCAGACCTAACCCTCTTAAATGAACTGGTAGGCGGGAAGTGTTAAGAAGTCCACGAATGGATCAGCTTTGGACATTTGGGTGAATAGCTGGCTGGCGTGGGCAAACTCGCCTTCGTCGAAACGCTTATCACCAATTTCGGAGCGGATAGCCGCCATTTCCTGCTGAAGCCATTGGTCATAGAGCGAATGGGTAAACTGGCGACCATCTGCCAGCTTCGATTCATGCTTGAGCCACTGCCAGATTTGGGTGCGAGAAATTTCGGCGGTAGCGGCATCTTCCATCAAGTTATACAAGGGAACGCAGCCATTACCGCGCAGCCATGCCTCGACATATTGGACACCAACTTTGATGTTGCCACGAACACCGGCTTCGGTAATCGGGCCTTCGGGAACGCGGAGCAAATCAGCAGCGGTGACCTGCACATCGTCACGCTGGCGGGTGATCTGGTTGGGCTGCGGCATGATTTCGTCAAAGACCTCCAGAGCGACCGGAACGAGGCCGGGATGGGCGACCCATGTACCGTCGTGACCATCGGTGGCTTCGCGGAGTTTATCGGCGCGAACTTTGGCGAGGGCAGCCTCATTAGCTTCGGGGTTGTTCTTGATGGGAATTTGAGCGGCCATGCCGCCCATCGCATGAGCGCCACGCTTGTGACAGTTCTTGATGACAAGCAGCGAGTAATTGCGCATCATGGGTACGGTCATAGTGACGAGAGCGCGGTCGGGCAGCACGAAATCGGGACGGGTGCGGAACTTCTTGATAAACGAGAAAATATAATCCCAACGACCACAGTTAAGACCAGCCGAATGGTCACGCAGTTCGTAGAGAATTTCCTCGGTTTCGAACGCGCCAAGGATGGTTTCGATGAGGACCGTGGCTTTGATGGTAGCTGGTGGGATGCCGATTTCACGCTGGGCGAGTTCGAATACATCGTTCCACAGGCGAGCTTCGAGGTGGCTTTCCATCTTGGGCAGGTAGAAATAGGGGCCGCTGCCACGGGCGAGGAGTTCTTTGGCGTTGGTGAAGAAATAGAGGCCGAAGTCAAAGAGGCTGCCGGAGACGGGTTTGCCATCGACCAGCATGTGCTTTTCGAGCAAGTGCCAGCCACGGGGGCGTACCATGATGACCGCCACATTATCATTCAGTTTGTAGTTTTTACCTTCGGGGCTGGTGAAAGTGATGGTGCGGCGGATGGCATCGCGCAGGTTGATCTGGCCTTCGATCATATTTTCCCACGTAGGGGCGTTGGAGTCCTCAAAGTCGGTCATAAAAACTTTGGCACCGGAGTTAAGGGCGTTAATGACCATTTTGCGGTCGGTAGGGCCGGTAATTTCGGCACGGCGATCTTGAAGGTCAGCGGGAATGGGCGCGACCTGCCAATCACCCGCGCGAATGTGGGCGGTTTCGGGCAGGAAATCCGGTAGTTCGCCAGCATCCAGCCGTTCTTGACGTTCGGCACGTTTCGCCAGCAGGGATTCGCGGCGGTCGTTAAAGGTACGGGCGAGCAGCGCAACGAAAGCAACGGCTTCCGGCGTAAGGATTTCGGCAAACTCCGGTTTGATCTCCGCAGTAAATTCGACACCATCGGCAAATAAGGTGGGCATAGACAGCTCCTGAGCAGTTAATCGCTAAAGAAAGTGATTTTAACGCAAAGACGGAGAGAAAAGCGATTAACCACTGAGACACAGAGATCAATGCAGAGTGTTGATTAATTTTTTGTGGCGGTGGTGGCGGCGGCGGCGGCAGTAGGGTGCCAATAGCGCTTTTAGCAGTTAGCGATTAACTTCATCTTGTTCCTTACCTAACTGCTGCAAAAACTGCGAATACTGCAAAAGCAGCAAATGCCAAAACGGGTTTAGATGGCGAGATTGAGAGAGCGAACCGCCGAAACTGCGAATACTGCAAATTCGTCATTTTCGGAAGCAATTTTTAGCAAGTTTTCCGAATCTTTTCCCTCGCCATTGCTGTTGAGAATTCAAAAACTTCTTCACATTCTTCCCACGGGACACTTCATAGTCACTTTTACAGTGCAATTTCGCGGTGAATGGCGATAGACCCCACCCTAGCCCTCCCCGTAGTAACAGGGAGGGAATAAATTCTTTTGGCAATTTTGGCGGCAATTACGGCAATGGCAAAAGGCAATTTTGTGCCAGATATGCCGGAGGATAAACCCTCGTAAATGAGGATGGGCGATGTGATGTTAAGGTGCGCGAGTGATGAATGGTATGTTATCACCCAAGTCTATTTTAGAACATTTGTATCACCAGAGTCAAGCAGCGGGGGTTAGAGTTTACAAACTTTGGAGTTAGGGTTTTGAGGGAGAAATAAACCCCCTCCCTAGCCCTCCCCGTAAACTTTGGAGAGAAAACAAATTTACAATCTCACTTCAACTTGTGTTTGAGTGACTAAAGCACGAAACCACGGGCGAGCGGAGAGCGGGATTTCCTCGTCGGGGAGTTCGGGTTCAACGCCGCTGAGGATGTCGGTCATGCGGGAGATCCAACGATATAAGTGGTTCTCAAACATTCGATCCGTGAAAACTCCAAAAACGTCTTGTGGCACTAGAAATGCCTCAATAAACTTTATCCACACGTCGGGTTTGTGATGATTTCGGAGCGCATAGGCAGCTTCAAAGCGTACCGGAGTACGTACAAATGTTGACTGCTCTCCATCAAACTCTGATACCCATTTGCAGCGCCATTTATCGTCTGATTCTCTCAACAGATAGAAAAGCCAAGAGCTAGAATCATGTGCGATATCGAGGGCTGTACCTAGAAAATAAGTTTTTACGGCGACTTGAGGAATATCAGCCTCTGCATCAATTCCTAAATAGCCTCGATGATATAAGTCACTCACAGTTCTTGAGAGGTGTTTATTTGATTGAAGCCATTGATTGTGCTGTTGTTCGACTTCCTGCCAAGTGGAGGTTCGGCGAATGTCATCGTCAGAAATTAAGTCAAAAAACTCGTGATAGCTTTCATACTGCTTTTTGTGCTGATTATATTCTTCCACCATGCTTGGCGCGTGATGAAACAAAGCGACTTTGAGTTCCTGCCAATTTTCCAAAATGTGGACTATTCGCACTTTTTCGAGATGGTGCCATATCCCAATATTATCAATCAAGCACAGGTAAATGAGTTCATCCCAATTCCCATTAAGCCAAGATTGAACGGTTTCATCTCCATACTGGTGCAGTAACCCAGCAG